>NZ_JBZYWK010000002.1:0-476112 GCF_059115385.1 Occallatibacter sp. FHG110214_02
CGTCCATCTGCGCCGCACCGGTAATCATGTTCTTGATGTAGTCCGCGTGACCGGGGCAGTCCACGTGCGCGTAGTGACGGTTCGCCGTCTCGTACTCCACGTGTGCTGTCGCGATCGTAATACCGCGCTCACGCTCTTCCGGCGCGTTGTCGATCGTGTCGAACGAACGGAACTTGATGTTCGGGTTGTGCTTCGACAACACCTTCGTGATCGCCGCCGTCAATGTCGTCTTGCCGTGATCGATATGCCCAATCGTTCCCACATTCACATGCGGCTTAGAACGATCAAATTTTTCCTTCGCCATTGCCCTGTCCGTTCCTTCCGTTGACTTTCAAATTCAGCCGTCAGCCTCTGGCTACCGGCTCTAAAGTTTGTCCTGCTTATGCGTAATACGCATAAGCCTTAAAGTACCGCTGCCGCAATTCGGCCGGCACCTTTTCCACCAGCCGCAGATACCGCTCGCGGGTCAATCCTTGATCGCTGACCGGAAGGGACTCGTAGAGCGCCTTTGCGTCCTTACCAAGCCAGCCCTTGTTCAGCACCGATTCAAAGTCGCGAATCGGAAACTTCGATTTCGCTACACGGCTCAGCAGGACATCCACATCCCGCGTATCAAAGGCCGCATCCAGCAGTGCATGAAACTTTGCGTAACCCTGCTCATCCTGAACAAAGATTGCCGCCTGCTCGAACATTCCCACTCGACAACTCCTGCAAACTTCCAACTAATTCAGATCTCTGGAGCGGGAGACGGGATTCGAACCCGCGACCAACAGCTTGGAAGGCTGTGACTCTACCACTGAGTTACTCCCGCCCGAAAACAGCTCCCAACAACCAGCGGTCAAAATCTGGAGCTGATGACCGGGATTGAACCGGTGACCTCTCCCTTACCAAGGGAGTGCTCTACCATCTGAGCTACATCAGCCCTTCTCAAAAACCCTACTTCCCACTACCGCGCCGGATGCGTTCCGCCTGCATGGCCACCCACGTGCGAAAGGCAAAGGTTCCGAGTATAAACACCGGAATCCAGCGAATCTCCACCTGCCGGCCAAACACAGCTACCGTGCCTTCACCAATCGTGAACCAAGCCAGCACGGCCAGAACCACATACAACGCGAGGGCCGCCCAATACTTCTTGTCCAGAGCATCCGGACTTGCGCTGCCCATCGCCTTACCTCAAAAAATCTGGTGCACAGGGGAGGATTCGAACCTCCGTAACGCGTTGCGTGGCAGATTTACAGTCTGCTGCCATTAACCACTCGGCCACCTGTGCCCATGTTACTGTCTTGAAACTTCAAACCCGCTTTCCGCGCACCAGCGTTCCACCCGGAGCTATCCGGTTTTGCGCTGCATGGCCTTCAGAGGGGTCACCGCTTCAGGACAGGCCCGGCGTTTAACTTGCTTACGCCGGCTCAAAACTCACCATGCCGTTGCGGTCCCGGAACCCTTGAGAGTGGAGCTGGCGAAGGGATTTGAACCCCCGACCCTCTGATTACAAATCAGATGCTCTACCAGCTGAGCTACGCCAGCCCTCGCAGGCGGTTCCCCGCCCCGCACCACCCCGGAGTACAGCCCCGGAGATCCGGAATAAGCACGGGCACACTACTGCTCCGCGCATACCTCGGCACAGAATTCAAGGTTAGCACACCCCACGCCCCATAGCAAACCTGCACAGGATCCGTTGCGTACCTATTCCGAAGCGCTTGCTTTCCGGCCTCTATTCCTGCTCCCGGCAAGCCTGTTGTAACGCTATTTTCAGTGCCACTTTCGCTGCTTTTTCGCAATCTTCTGAAGAAACGTTCTTTGGCCTTCGCACACCATGCGAATAAGTTGTTGAGCGCTGTGGCTTTTTGCTTGACAGTGCGGTCAAACCTGGGCCAATCTTCTCGGCACTGGTGAAATTTTCCCTGAGGATGCGTAATGAAAATCCAACGGCTTCTCCCTGCCTGCGTGGCTAGCCTGACGCTGGTTGCTAGCCTTCTTTCTCTATCTGCGAATGCACAACGTAAACCCCGTGTGGCCGTGCTCGACTTTGACTACGGCACTGTCGCCAACTCCTCAACCCTGTGGTTCGGTAATACCAACGTCGATATAGGCAAGGGCATTACTGACATGCTGGTCACTGACCTGGTTAAAGACGGCACCTACTCCGTCATTGAACGCTCGGCCATTGACAAGATTCTTACCGAGCAGAACTTTTCCAACTCCGATCGCGCCAACGCCAGTTCTGCCGCCAAAATTGGCAAGTTGCTGGGTGTGGATGCGATTATCGTCGGCTCCGTCACGCAGTTCGGTAACGAGACCAAGAACCAGAACATCGGCGGTGGCGGATACGGCTGGCATGGCATTGGCGCAGGCGGATTCGGCCATTCCAAATCGAATGCGAATGTGGGCATTACGGCGCGCATCGTCAACATCGACACTGGCGAAATTCTTGCTGTGGCAGAAGGCGCTGGTACTTCCTCGCGCTCCGGCACCTCACTCAACGGCAGTGGCAGCAGTTGGCTGGGGCATGGTGGCAACGGCAACGTTGACTTCGGCTCCTCAAACTTTCAGGAGACCATCATTGGCGAAGCTACTAAAGCTGCTGTGGCTCAGCTCTCGACGAATGTCGTCTCCGATGCGCCAAAGGTAGCTGTGCGCAGCGTGACGATTGAGGGCGTGGTTGCTTCAGCGGATGGCGGGCAGATTGTGCTTAATGTCGGATCGAGCGCCGGTCTGAAGGTCGGTGACCAGTTGCAGGTGCTCCGCGTAACGAAGGAGATTAAAGACCCCACCACCGGCAACGTGTTGCGGCGACTGACGGACACCATTGGCGTGGTTAAGGCGACTGATGTGGATGCGGGCTCTGCGCTCTGCACGGTTGTTTCCGGCTCTGGGTTCAAGACCGGCGACCTAGTGAAGACTGTTACGCAGTAATCGCAAATACGCATAACAAAAGGCCCGCTGCATTCACGCAGCGGGCCTTTTTATGTATGCACTTGCAAGCCGCTTACACGGCCGGCGGCAAATTCACATCATCCGCGACATAAACCTTCAGCGGAGAACCCTTCTTAATGTCAATGTCTTTTCCGTGCTTAATCAGACCAATGGGTCCGAACAAAACAGTCAATGCCACAGCAGCGCCAGTACCGCTCTGGCCTTCTTTTCCCTTGCTTCCGCGAAGGTGCACTTTTACGCTTCCCACCTTCACGTAGTCAAGGCGGATATTCAGTTCTCCAGCCTTGCCCATCATGCCGGCTTTCTTGGCGTTTGTAACTTCCCCAACAGCCTTGCAGCCGGCCTTGGCGACAACCACATCACCAACCTTCAAATCTTCCGCCAGGAGAAGATTTACCGGGTCGCCTTCCTGCGCTGTTTTGGAGGTAAGGTCCTGGTCAAATGTAAGGGGGACATCTGTACCTTCCGCAAGCAATAACGTGCCTGCCGCAGCAGGTGGTTTCGCCGCATCAACAGCGGGTGCGGACGGAGTTTGAGCTGCCTGCTGAGCATGCAAAACAGGCGGTACTTGACCAAGGACCAACGCAGTTATCACGAGAGATGTTGCAATGCTATTCGCGCGCATAATTCTCCAAATTGTCGAAGGCTTTTAAACTAGCGGAATCATACACGCGCCCCGCTCTCGCTTGTCTGAATAATTCGCCAATACAATGGAGAAGCGCGCCGTAATGGGAATCCGGGTGCGCTTGCTAATCTGATACGTTAGTTTCAAATAGGCATTCATGAGCAGACGTACGCGTAGAACTCTTCTTGTTGTTGCCGCGGTCCTTATCCTGCTGGCTGTGGCTATCTTTCTGCGCTCGAAGGCTCCGCCGGAGGCGGCGCGGTTGCTGCCTGAAGCGGATGGCATTGTCTATTTCAACGTCAAGCCGATTCGCACCTTTATGTGGCGCGGCGCGCATGGCAAGCTAAATGCTCCGACGCATGCGCCGGAGTATCAGCAGTTCATTGACGCGACGGGCATTGACTGGGAGCGCGATCTGGACCAGGCGGCGATTGCACTGCATCGCATGGACAATCCGCTAGGGCCGAATGGGTCGGTTGCTTACTCGATGGTGCTGGTGGGCAAGCTGACCGGGCCGAAGCTCAACCAATGGCTTGAGGCGCATGCTCCGGCACGGGAGAGCTACGCGGGGCACACCATCTATTCCCTTCCCTCGGAAGGGCGCACGGTGCGCATTGCGCAGATTGGCTATGACACGGTTGCGGTGTCGAATTTTCCGACGGCGGAGAAGATTCACTCCATCATTGACCGGCATCGCACGGCGGCGCTACCCTTTGCGAATTCGTCACTGCTGGCGGCGCACTATCACGATGTTCCGCTGCTCTCGCTGGCGTGGGGCATTGGGCAGATTGGCCTGCCGTTCAGCGAAAGTGGAGCCATCCACATCTTTGGTCTTGAGCTGCCGCTGCATGATGACACTACGATCATTGCCAGCCTTGCGCCGGGTTTGCCGATAACGGGGCTTGTGCATCTTCGCGTGGAAGAGATTGCGCCGTCGGATGCGATTGCTGGCGCGCAGAAGGCGGCGTTCCAGACGCTCCTTGATTTGAGCCGCGTGATTACCAGTCCGCTTGGGGAATCGTCCTCGAACCACAGCCTCAAGGAAGTGCTCAAGAGCGCGGAGATTACCCAGAATCGCGACCGCGTGGTTATCAAGGCTGCTGTGCCGGCTTCTGTGTTGTCCTCCTTCACGTCTGAGGTGGTGCAAACGCCGGCGAATGCGCTGCAGCAGCGCTGACAGATTGCGATCCCTTATTCCGCGTGTGTTATGCGCACAGTGGGGTGCTTTTCCATTTCTTTTATTTTGTTTGGGTTGTGGAGGATTGCACAGTCCCTGTGCAGAATCTTTATTTGTGAACTGTGGAACTGTGCAGAGGGCAGTTTACAGGTTTCATGTGTCAGGTTACAGACGGTTGTGCCTGCCGATGCGTACATTGGGGACTCCTTTCTTTGGGATTCGCGAGTTAGCAGCGCTTCGCGCTTAGTAAGTCAGCAAGTTAGCGGAAAACAGAACGGCCCGATTCCTTTGGAATCGGGCCGTTTTTCTTCTGCTGATTCTATTGTGGCAGATTTCGCATAATTGAGCGCAAATCTGGAGAGGAATCTTGCTCAATGGAATCAATGAGTTAGGAAATATTTTCCGATTTGAGGCTTGACAGGATTTTTCCACAGGGAGGACAGGGGACAGGGTTTTAGATAAAGAGCTAAGAACTATAAAAGACGGAAAAACTATAAGAGGCAACCGCAGATCCTTCGCTCCGCCTACCCCAATGCGCTTCGCTCAGGATGACAATGCTTAGGTCAGTTATGGGAAGACAGGAGCAAGAAAAAACCTCGGGGTGTGCCCGAGGCTTTTTGATTCCTGATTGCGTGGGAGTTTACTGGCCGCCTTTTGCGGAGGAGGGGTTAGAGGCGTCTGCTAACTGCTCGAAGCTCTGGCGCAAGTATTTGTGCGGGTTTACCGCTACTTCGTGCACGCGCACTTCGTAGTGGAGGTGCGGGCCGGTAGAGCGGCCGCTTGAGCCTACGTATCCGATGACCTGACCGCGGGTGACGTGTTCGCCTTCCGTGACGGCGATTGCGGAGAGGTGGCCGTAGACGGTTCCTACATCGTGGCCGTGGTCGATGGCGATTTCGCGGCCATAGCCTGTGCCGAAGCCTGCCTTGGTGATTACGCCGTCTGCCGTGGCGCGTACCGGGGTGCCGTAGGGAACGCCGATATCAATGCCGGCGTGGAATGCGCCTTCGCCGTTGAACGGGTCCTGACGCTCGCCGAAGCTCGACGTGACGCGGCCTTCTACAGGCCACAGGTTGGGAGCACCAGCAACGTAGGGACCATCGGTAAGGCTTGGAATCAGATCGCCAGCAAGCGCGGGAGAGAAGTGGCCGCTCATGGCGTCATTACGCAGCGCATAGAGCTGGTCGATCGACATCTTCACGTTCTGCGGATTCGCATTGTAATCCACGGCCAGCGTTGCCGGCGTGGGAGCCGCCGCGGCCTTTGCCGCATCGACGCGGTCCTTGGCGGAATGACTGGGAGCGTGGTCCTGACGCAGGCCGTAGAGGGCCGTGACCTCATTTGCAAGCGCACCGAGCGAGGCTACCTGCACATCCTTGTCATGCGCAATCTTGGCCATCTGCTGGTAGTTCTTGCGAAGCGTTTCGCGCTCTTGCCGGACCTGGTTGAAGCTTTCGGTCTTGAGCAGCATGCGCGTGTACGAACCGGCGAGACCTGCGATGGTAAAGGCTCCGATGACTGCCGCAGCTACAAATCCATATGCGTAATGGAGAGGAATGGGAATCTTGCGAACCCGTCCATCTTCCTCGCGTGCAACAAAAAGAATGTAGTAGCGCTTGCGGAACATTTTTTGGTCTCTTCAATCCTTTACCGGACCCCGGCTGCATTGGCTGGAAAATTTGTGCATCGTGCACAAAGAATTTGTACAGCTTCTGCAAATACAGACGTAACCAAGGCCATTCCTGTTCCACAAAAAGAGACCTTAAAGGCAACCTTTTTGAAAACAGCCTTTTCAGGCTATCAAACGGGCAATGCAGGGTCAACGAGAGAAATCGGAGTATCTGCCTGTTTTTCCACAATCTTTACTATGCCCTATGCTTATCCGTGCATGAGTGCAAAAGCGGCAAAACCATCGGGTGAACTTGAAATTTTGCGTATAATCCGGCAGCGCGCCGGGCGGATTGGCTCGCCGGCTGTGCGGCTGGGCATTGGCGATGATTGCGCTATTTTGCGCCCGCGTGCCGGGGAAGAGCTGGTTGTAACGACCGACCTTAGCCTGGAGGGGCGGCATTTTCGCCTCGACTGGCATCCGCCGGAAGTGGTGGGGCACCGGGCTTTGGCTCGTGGATTGAGTGATTTAGCGGCGATGGGGGCGAGGCCCCTGGCGGCTTTTCTTTCGCTGGCCGTTCCTGCGGAACTGACCATTGCGCACGGCAAAGGCATTAGCTGGACGACGCGTTTTCTGGATGGGCTCTTTACGCTTGCCAAGGCTCATAAGGTTCCGCTGGCGGGCGGGGATTTAGCCCAATCGAGCCATCCGGTTGCCGATATTGTTTTACTGGGAACCGTGCCGAAGGGCCGGGCGCTGCTTCGCTCCGGAGCTATGCCTGGCGACCGGCTGTACGTGACCGGCAAGCTGGGCGGCGCGGCGGCGGGATTGCGGATTCTGGCGGAGATTCACGGGGTTGTTGATGGGGTTCCGCAGGAGTTTGCCGAGGCGCTCCAACCTCATCTCTATCCCAAGCCGCGACTGGGACAGGGCCGCTGGCTGCGGCAACATCTCACTGCCACGGCTGCTCTCGATATGAGCGACGGGCTTTCTACGGATCTTGCGCATCTTTGCGACGAGTCTGGTGTGGCGGCGGAAGTAGATGCGGCGGCGCTGCCTGTTTCTGCGGGGGCGACGCTGGAAGACGCGCTTCATGGCGGCGAGGATTATGAGCTGCTGTTCACGGCTGCGCCTTCCGCGAAGCTGCCGAAGAGCATTGCGGGGGGTCCTGTTACGCAGATTGGCAGGATTGTGCGCAGAAAGGCCGGACCAAATGCGTCAAAACAGGCGCAGGTTACGCTGCTGACGGCATCCGGCCCGGTTGCGTTAGAGGCTCACGGGTGGGAACACTTCAGTACGCGGCGGTGAACTGCTGCTTGATGTGCTTGGGCGTTTCGAGCTCATCGACCAGCGCGATGGCGTAGTCTTCGGCGGAGATTTTGCTTTCGCCATTGTCCGTGGCTACGAGGCGCGTGGTGCCGAGGCGGAATTTGCCAGTGCGCTCGCCGGGCTGGATGAATGCCGCAGGGCTGAAGTAGCTCCAGTCGAGATCGGACTCTTTCAGTACGGGAAGCACGTCGCGGTGGGCGCGGGCGATGCCCAGCCATGCGGCGGGAAACTGGGGCGTATCGACTAGCTGCACACCGGGCGCGACTTCAAGGCTGCCTGCGCCGCCTACGACGATGAGGCGCTTTACGCCTGCTTCGCTGAGGCCTTTGAGCAGCGAGCGATAGGTGTCCACGATTGCCTCGGGGGTTTCGTGCGAGGGGGCGATGGCGCTGACGACTGCCGTGGCTCCCTGCGCCGCAGAGGCTACGCTGGCAGGGTCGTTTACATCGGCGGCGACGATGGTTACACCTTCGGCGGCCTTGATGTTGGCTACGCTGCGCGCTGCGGCGGTTACTTTGTGGCCGCGGCTTACCAGCTCCGCTAATACGCGGCTGCCGATCATGCCGGATGCTCCGAACAGAACTACGCTCATGGTGAATCTCCCTTTTGCTGTCCGCGGAAATGATACCGCCGCGGACTTGTATGCTTCGTTAAAGCTATTAGGCGATAAAATGGAGTTAGTTTCAAGAAGATACCAGGAAGTTTTCTGGTTACCTGGAGGAAACCGTGACTCTGAAAACTGCTGTGGCGCGGCGCGCTGCACTTCGATATAACGCGTTTGATGCCAACTGCCCTACTCGTGTGGTGCTGGACCAGATTGCCGATAAGTGGACGGTGCTGGTGCTGGGGGCGCTTGGTGAGGGGCCGGTGCGATTTAATGCGCTGAAGCGGCGGCTTGATGGGATTTCGCAGAAGATGCTGGGGCAAACGCTGCGCGAGCTGGAGCGGAATGGGCTGGTGCGGCGGCGGGCGTTTGCTACGGTCCCGGTTACGGTGGAGTACTCGCTGACGGCGCTTGGCGCGGACCTTGCCGAGACGGTGAATGCGCTGCGGGAGTGGGCGGAGTTGAATATCCGGCATATTCTTACGGCGCAGCAGACGTTTGATAAATCGCAGGCGGCGAGGCTGGTTGCGCAATGACGCTAGGGCGCAGCGGATATCATCAGAGTTGTGAGTACTGAGAGAAAACCTCGCGTTCGTTTTGCTCCTTCGCCTACGGGAATGGTGCATGTGGGCAATGCCCGGACCGCCCTTTACAACTGGCTTTTTGCGCGCCGGACGGGCGGCGAATTTTTGCTGCGGATTGAAGATACCGACCTGGAGCGCTCGAAGCCTGAGTATGAGACGCAGCTCATTGAAGACATGCACTGGCTGGGGCTGGATTGGGATGAGGGGCCGGGGCGGCTCAATGGCGCGCCAGAGGGTCCGCATGGGCCGTACCGGCAATCGGAGCGGCTGGAGATTTATGCACAGCACACGGAGCAGTTGCTGACGAGCGGCAAGGCTTATCGCTGTTTTTGCACGCCGGAAGAGCTTGAGGCGGAGCGCGCGAAGGCTACGGCGGAGCATCGTCCGCAGGTTTATTCGGGTAAGTGCAGGAACCTTTCGCCGGAGACGATTGCAGCGAACCTGTCTGCCGCGAAGCCTTATGCTGTGCGATTGAAGATTGAGGACAGGCCGCTGCGGTTTCATGACCTTGTGCGCGGAGATGTGGAGTTTGCGCCGGAGGCGGTGAGCGATCCGATTCTTGTGCGGTCGGCGATTGGTGGGGCTTCGCAGGGGGTTCCGGTTTACAACTACGTGGTCACGGTGGACGATGCGCTGATGGGCATTACGCATGTGATTCGCGGCGATGACCATATTTCCAATACTCCGAAGCAGGTGGCGATTTACGAGGCCTTTGGGTGGACGGTGCCGGAGTTTGCGCACCTTTCTACGATTCTTGGCGGCGACCGCGAACGGCTTTCCAAGCGGCATGGGGCTACTTCGATTTCGAGTTTCCGCGAGATGGGGTATTTGCCTGAGGCGCTTGTGAATTACTTGGCGCTGCTGGGCTGGGGTGCGGAGGATGGCAAGACGGAGACCTTCACGCTGGACGAGCTGGCGCAGGCATTTTCACTGGAGCGCGTTACGCCGTCGCCGGCGGTTTTTGATTTCGACAAACTGAACTGGCTGAACCGGCATTACATCAAGCTGGCGGATGCGCAGCGGTTGGCGCAGCTTGCACGGCCTTACTTTGCGGAGAAGCTGGCGCAGGCTACGGCTCCTCCGGAGGCATGGTTTGCGCGGTTGCTGGCATTGTTTTTGCCTGCAGTGGATCATCTGGACCAGTTGCCTGCTAAGAGCGCGCCTGTTTTTGACTTCAATGCTGACGCTGCGCATTCGAATCCTGAGAATGCGGAGTTGCTGGCGGCAGAGTCCGCGCAGAAGGTGCTTGCGGAGTTTGCTGCGCGTGTTCGCGCCCACGTTGGGCCTGTTACGCCGGAGGTTTTCAAGGGCTGGATGAATGAAGTCAAGGCTGCGGCTGGTGTGAAAGGGAAGGAACTTTTTCATCCAGTGCGCATTGCGTTGACGGGAGCGCACTCCGGGCCGGAGTTTGACAAGCTGTTGCCGCTGATTGAGGAAGGCTCGTCGCTTGGGCTTGGGATTCTTAGCGTGCGCCAGCGGATTGATGCGTTCGTGGGAGCGTAACTTGGGCGCGGCGAGTGTTGAACTCCGCTTTCCGCATTCGTGGGTGGCGGAGATTCTTGCTGCAAGGCCGCTGATTCTGCCTTCGCGGGCTTTTATTTATCCGCAGGCGGCGGAAGAGGTGGAGCGCGGGGCGTTGGAAGTGCTTGTTCGGCCTGAGGGTGAGGGCGAGCAGCCGTTTCTGGCTACATGCGCGCTTGGCTTTCGCGATTCTTCTGTTCCTTCCGGGCTTTGGGCGTGTCCGAATCCGCGGGAGATCTGTGCGGTCTCCGGTGGTTATGCGTATCTCATCGATACAGCTGCGCCGGAGCGCTTCACCATGCTTCCGATGCGGCCTGTTATGCAGATTGCTGTTGCGCTGGAGGCTGCTCTGCTGCTCTTTGCCGGGCATCACAGCATTCTTGCGTGGGGGCGAGATGGGGTGGCGTGGCAGTCGGACAAGCTCTCCGATGAGGGTGTGACGATTACCGCTGTTGAGAACGATACGCTCCACGGGCTGGGCTGGCAGATGATGACGGATAAGGAAACGACGTTTGTACTGAACCTGAAGACGGGCAAAATAATTCACCCTCCACGAAATTTGGCTGAGTAGTATGTACGGGCTAAAGCCCGTACCCTTCCCAACTATTCGCCACATGCTGCATTAAATCTCTGTGCTCTTCTGTTGGTTTTTGATTGCCGGGGTTAAAACCCTAGCCTGCCAGTCGTGTCCGGCTACCAAACAGGCCTGCAAAATTGTTGGAAGGAAATTACGCGCTGAGGGGTACGGCTATAGGCTGCGGCACCAGCGTATCGTAGGCTTCATAGACGCTCTCGAAGACTGCGTCCCAGCTTGCGGTTTCCGCGTAGGTTCGTGCGGCTTCGCGCATGGTGGCGTGTTTGGCGGGGTCGGTTAGGATGGCGGCGGTTGCGGCGGTGAACTGCTCGTCTGTGGCGATGCTGCCTGTCTCGTTGTCGCGAACAATGGTGCAGGGGCCGCCGTTGGGGGTGACTACGGCGGGGACGCCGCTGGCCAGCGCTTCGAGAACTACGTTGCCGAAGGTATCAGTGTGCGACGGGAAGACGAACAGGTCCATGTTGGCGTAGGCTTCGGCCAAAGCTTCGCCACGCAGAACGCCCGCGAACTCCGCGCGATGCAGCTTCGTTCGCAGCATGTCTTCTTCCGCGCCGTGGCCCACGATGAGAAAGCGGAAGTTGGTGAGGCCCATCTTTCCAAGCTCGTCCTGCACGGTGATGAGCTGCGCGACGTTCTTCTCAATCGAGAGGCGACCTACGAAGCCGAGCACAAACTCTTCGTCGTTTGCCTTACGCGTGCGCTTTGCGGGGTGAAAAAGCTTGGCATCCACGCCGCGAGGCATCAGGCGGCACTCGCGGCCTGTGACGCGTTCCAGCAGGGCGCAGAGGTCGCGGTTGGGGGCAAACAAAATTTTGGCTACCGAGTAGAACTTGGCGGAGGCTGCCAGCGCCAGCTCTTCAATCTTTTGCCCGGTGGCCTTGGCACGCTCCTCCGGCAAGCGCTTGAGGAACCAGTCAGCGCGACGCGCGGCGTACTCATGCACGTTGGTGTGCCAGCTTGCGGCCAGCGGCAGGCTCATGTGGTGTGCGAGGCCCGCGCCGAGCATGCCTACTTCACTGGGGCCGGTGATGTGAATCAGGTCGGGAGCGAAACGGGCCAGTGCGTCCTCAATCTCCGGGACATGGCGCACGAAAGCCGGGTCGAAGCGGAGGTCTTTTTCCAAGCCGAAAGAGAAGATGCCCCGAGGAAGCTCCAGTGTCCAGACGTTGCCCTCACGTGTCAGGCTCTCTTCGCGGTCACCCGCGCGCACGCAGAGAAACGGGAGGTTCCGCCGGCGCGCAAAGGCTTCAAAGTGGCGGCTGGTGTGCGCAACCCCGTTAATCTCATGAAAAGAGTCAGGGAAATAAGCAACGCGTGGGTGAGGGTATTTCATATAAATCAACAAGCCGGCAGGCACGCCGCACGCTTGTGCGGCCAGTCTGCCGGCTCGCTTTTATCCTTCCTGCTCGCCCAGCGCCAGGCGCAGTTGCCGGCTTTCGCTCCAGGCAAACCGCAGGCCCTTGGAGACCGGAGCGGTGCCCATCAGCAGCACTAAGCCAATGCCGTAACGCATGAGCGGCGGCGGCGTGCCGTCTGGCCAGAGCTCGCTCAGCGGACGAATTACGCCGTTTGCGTCAGGGTGATAGACGCGCTCGTCCCACTTGCGCGAGCCGACCGGGAAGTCAGGGTACTCGCGGATGGCGTCGAGCGTGGACTGCAGAATGCGGTGCTTCCAGGGCTCAGCGTACTGCGGCATGAAGAGCACATTGGAGCGCTTCTCTTTGCGAATCTCGTGCACGAACTCGGTGAAGCTCTCGGCGTTGGTCAGGTTCACGTTCGCATTCGGCTCAACACCGTGGCGGTCACCGCCAGAGATGAGCAGCATGTTCCACTTTTCGGCGAGCTTGCGGACTTCGCGGTTTTCCTGCCAGTGGCGGAGGCCGTTCAGCTCAAGCGCGTGGATGAAGTTGCCGCACTTGAGCAGGAACTCGTTGACCAGAAACTCGTGCTTTTCCTTGCCGATGATGAAGAGGTCCCAGAGCGGGTGGTTGAAGATGACGAGGACGTTGGGCTCGTCGTTGAGCGCGGCGAGAATTTCGCCGAGGCGCTCGTCGCTGGGATTATTGGTGTAATCCTCGAGCGTGGCCATCCACTCGGCGGCCTTGGCGCTGGGCAGGTTGTGCACGCCGAGGTGGAAGTCCTGAATGCCGCCGTAGGGGGCGCTCCACTCGACGGAGACCGGAATCTGGCGCGCGCTGGGAACGGTGCGCAGCAGCATGGGAGCCTTGATATTGTCGTGGTCCGAGATGGAAACCATCGGCGCTACACCAAGGTCGGCAATCTGCTTGCTTTCGAGATCGAAGGCCAGCTTGGGAGTCATGGGCGGCGTCCAGTAGCTTGCGCCAAAGTCCACCGTTACGCCGTGGTTATCCTTTGAGCGCCGCTCCATGCGCGAAATCATTGGCCGCATCAGCGGGTATTGATTCCCGAAGTTCGCGAGGAAGTCCAGCGTCTCCCTGGACTGATTGGTGTGGCTGTGCAGCGAAACGCCGGCGCGGTACCCCTCCGCAGCCTTGCGGTCTCTCCACAGGTAGGAAACGGTCGATTGGGCCATTTCTGCTCCTTCTCCCCCAAGCACCCGGCTTTTGCCAAGTATGTTCAGAGCTTGCCTCCATCTGAAATCCACAGGCTAAGCGCCTGCAAGATGGGGTTTTACCGCAACCTAGTATGAATAATCGCCGTGAATGCGCGGTAAATACCCGGAAAAGATGCGTTCAATTTCCAAAGGAATCAGCCAAGATAACCGCTAAAACCCAAAGATTCCCTTAGAAATTCCCCAGAAATGCCCAATTTTCGGGCACCCCCTGACCGTTGCCTGCTACCCGACCTCTGAAAACTACTTTACTCCAACACAGGATGGGACTTATGGAACGCTGTTGCCTCCTGATATGCCTTGCCAAAGGCGGCCAGCTTTGCATCCTGGTACAGTCCTGCGAGAAATGTTATCGAAACTGGCGTGCCGGGACCACCCACATTGTCGTTTCCGCCGTCGTCGTCATGCAAGGGCCGCGGGGCGTCATTGCCGCGCAGGCCGTTGGGCACGATGAGCGCCGGGTGGCCAGTGAGGTTGGTTGCGGTCAGTTGCTGGCCGCCGGTGGGCGTGACGATGATATCCACTTGATCGAAGAGCGCGGAGACCTGCTGCACGGCTAAGGTGCGGGCGCGGGAAGCCTGGATGTACTCGACGGCGGGATAGAAGCGTGCCATGCGGAAGGAGTTGGGCCAGTCGTATGCGTGCTGCTCGGTCAGCAGGGCGTCGCGGCCGCTGCGGGTCAGGTCGTCAAAGGCTGCGGCGGCTTCGGCTTCGAGCATAGGCTGCATTGCGCCGTAGGGGAGCTTAGGCAGCTCGACAGGGATGAGCGTTGCGCCCATTGCTCGCAGCTTGTCGAGCGTGGCCTGGTCGTATTTGCGGTCGTAGTCAGCGCGGGTGCGGCCTGACTTCATGCGCGCGTTCATTTCTTCACGGCTTTTCTTTTCTTCGGCGGTTTCGTTGGGCCCGGCGTCGTGGAGTGTCAGCGGCTTGGGCTCGTCGAAGGCGGTTTTCAGGTAGCCGATGCGGAGTTTCTTCCAGTCGCCTGCGGTGTACCAATCGAAGACTGCCGGATAAGCTGCCGTGTCCTTGCCGTCGGGCCCGGCGATGGCTTGCAGCACAAGTGCGCAGTCTTCGGCGGAGCGGCAGATTGGGCCCAGCTTGTCCATTGTCCAGCTCAGGGCCATGGCGCCGGTGCGCGGGACGAGGCCGAAGCTGGGGCGGAGGCCGGAGGCTCCGCAGCGCGTGGAGGGGGATGAGATGGAGCCCAGTGTTTCTGAGCCGATGGCGAAGCCTACGCAGCCTGCGGCTACGGCGGAGGCTGGTCCGGCGGAGGAACCGCTGGAGCCTTGTTTGGGGTTCCACGGGTTGCGTGTCTGGCCGCCGAACCAGTGGTCGCCTTGCGCGAGTGCGCCTAGCGTCAGCTTGGCCACGAGAACGGCTCCGGCTTCGTCGAGGCGCTGTACTACGGTTGCGTCTTCATCAATGACCTGATGCTCGAAGCCGCCTGCGCCCCAGGTTGTGGGGTAGCCTTTGACGGCGAGAAGGTCCTTTGCGCCCCAGGGGATTCCGTGGAGCGGGCCGCGGTATTTTCCGGCAGCGATTTCGGCGTCGGCTTGCGCGGCTTGCTTGAGGGCGCGCTCTTCGGTCAGGTTGATGACAAAGTGGAGCTTTGAGTCGTAGCGCTTGAGGCGCGCCAGATACATTTTGGTTAGTTCTACGGATGTGATTTTGCGATTGGCAAGCAGCGCGCCTAACTGCTCTACGGTGGCAAAGGCTACGTCTTCTATGTGTCGCGGACGCGCTGGAATTGTGCCCAGGATGGATGCGGCAGTGCTGTGGGTCGAGCAATCGGGAGCACTTGTCTTTGCTGCAGGCTGCGGATGAAAGACAATCGATGGCGCTACCGAGTATGGAATCTGCAATCGGCGGATTGCTTTGATGGAGCCGTTCGTGTTGACCAGGCCGTCGATCATCATCTGCTTCTGCTCAGCGGTAAATGGGCCTACACCGGCCATTTCGGCGGCGGCGTCAATCAGCTCGGGGGTAATCTTCGGCGGCTTGGACTGGTCGGTTCCGGTGGACTGCGCCTGTGCGGCCAGTGTGTAGAGCACTCCGGGGAACAAGGCCGATGAAACGCCGGCAGCGCTACAGGCAGAAAGAAACTTGCGACGATCGAATGTCAACGCAGGAACCTCGGCAAGAGAGAGATTAAACCTTAGTCGTGAATATATCGGAGATGCCGTCAGTTCCAGCGAATCTTTATGGGGCCTTTCAGGCCGGGCAGAGGGAGTGAGATTGCTTCCGCTTCGACGGCTTCCCTTTCGGCGCGGGAAAGGCTGCGCCACATGTCTATGGAGATTTCTTCCGCTGCCCTGCGCCAGACGCCGGAGATTTCTCCGCTGACGACTACGGCTCCGGGCCACACGCGGGATGTCCATAGCTGCGCTTGCCGTTTTGCGTCCGGCACGAGAATCTCGCGGTCGGCTCCCCATGCGAGATAGAAGGCGTCTCCGCTAGGCAGCAGCCTTGCTGGTGCGGCGGGCTTTGGCTTGGCTCGGAATGCGGCTTCGTCCTCGGCGAGTATCCAGCCATCGCCTGCGAGCGTTCGCACTGGCAGAAGCTGCGGCACGAGTGTCTTGAAGGCTGCATTGGCATCGGCGGGGCGAACTCCTGCCCAGCGTGCGAAGGACGCCGCCGTGGATGGGCCGAAGATGTGGAGATAGCGGCGTACCAGCTCCTGACGAGCTGCTTCCGGGGTGGCTTTTGGCGGCGGGGCCGTCCAGATGTCGGGCTGGCGTGCGCCGTCCCAACACAGCAGGACTGTGCCTGTTGCCGCTGCGTAGCGCAGGCTGTTGGGTGGAACGCTCATGGCGTGCCCAACGTGGCCGAAGGGTATGCGTTTGCCATTCAGGGCTGCGTGCAGGCAGTCTGCGGTTTGCTGCGCTCTTGCGAGGCCGCGTTTGTCTTGCGGCAGGCGGCCCAGCGAGAAGGCTGCCACGTCTTCCGCCGCCACGACGTAGACGTTGAAGCGCGGGCCCCAGAGCTGGACGAGAGACGGATGTTCCAGAATGTCCGCCCCGGTTTTTTCTACCCGCGCATGGATGGATAGCAGCGCGGCGCGCGGCATGGAATCCTGCAATCCGGCCCACGCGGCGCGGCGCAGCGACTTTGCCCCGGCGGGGAGGCGGTCGTCCAGCAGGCCAACGCCCCTCCGGAACTGGAGCACCTGCGACCGCGTTAGTTCAAGCCTTGCTTTCCCGTGCGTGACGGCCATGCGTTTGCGATACTCCTCGAACCCGCTGCCTCCCATTTACCATGGGGCCATGCCCCTCGTCGAGGTTGAGTCCGTTACAAAATCCTATCCGCGGCGCAGCGGATTCCAAACCGAGCAGCACACGGTTGTCCATGACGTCTCGCTTTCGATTGAGGAAGGCGAAACGCTTGGCCTTGTCGGCGAATCGGGCTCGGGCAAGACAACCGTGGCGCGCATGATTCTGGGCCTTGTGCAACCGACTTCAGGGAGCATTCGCGTGGATGGGCTGGACCTTACAACGGCCAGCGCGAAGCATATTAAAAACCTGCGCCGCCAAATGCAGCCGGTCTTTCAGGACCCCTTTGCCGCGCTCAATCCGCGCATGAAGGTTCTTGAAATCGTCACGGAGCCTTTTGCCATTCACCAGCCGGAGCTTGGCCCGCGTGGACGCCGTGCGGAGGCTGTCATTCTGCTGAAGCAGGTTGGGTTGGATGAGTCGGCCCTTGGGCGCTATCCACATGAATTTTCCGGCGGGCAGCGCCAGCGCATCAACATTGCGCGGGCGCTTGCGCTGCGGCCCCGGCTGCTGATTCTGGACGAGCCGGTTTCCGCGCTGGATGTTTCGGTTGGGGCGCAGGTCATCAACCTGCTGCGCACGCTGCAGCGCGAGCATAGTCTGACGTATCTGTTTATTTCGCACTCGATGCCGCTGGTGCGTTATCTTGCGACGCGGATTGCGGTGATGGAAAAGGGGCGGCTGGTGGAAACCGGCGAAGCTGAGGCCCTGTGCGCTGCGCCGAAAGAGGAATACACGCAGCATTTGCTGGCGGCTACTCCGGAGTTGCCGAAAGCAGCTTTTAGCCGTTAGCTCCTAGCTTTTATCTAAAACAGAAACCCCATTCCGGCGGCTTGTTGGCTGCGGGAATGGGGTTTTCGTTCTTCGTTACTCGTGCTTTGTCCCCTACATCTGCGGGGTTGCCGGTTTCTGCGGCTCTGCCGGGGCGGGAGCCGTGGATGGCGTACCCGGAGTGGGTGCGCTCTTTGGCACATCGGGGTTTGCCGGCTTGGGCGTAGGCACCGGGAAGTGCGGCGCCGGGGCAGGCATGGGCTGCGTCGAGGGGCGCTGGGGCAAGTCCGTTACATCCAGCAATTCCACGTCGAAAATCAGGTCGGACTTTGCGGGGATTCCCGGGTGGTCTGGTCCGTGGTCGGGGATTGCGCGGTATCCGTAGGCCATGGGCCACGGGATGAAGATGCGGCGCTTGCCGCCGACGCGCATTCCGTCTACGCCTGCGTCAAAACCGGCAATCATGCGGCCCACGGCATGCGGAAATTCAAAGGGCTCGGGGTCGCCCAGCACGGGCTTACCGTCGGCTCCGATTTCCGGCTTGCCGTCCTTCATTACCGGGCGGCGGTGGTCGTCAGAGGAGTCGAACTTGGCACCGTCTGCCGCGCGCCAGCCTGTGTACTTCACCTTCCAGAGCTTGCCTTCTTCGCCTACGGGACCTGTGCCGACCTTGAGGTCCTGATAACGCAGGCCGGGGGTTGCGGTCTTCACAATTCCACGCGCCGGAGGCACGCCGGGAGGCAGCTTGACTGCGCCTGCCGCTGCAGTGCGCGTGGCGGTGGTCTTTGCTGTCGCGGGTTTTGCCGTTGCAGGTTTTGCCGCAGTTTGGGCCTGTGCCGCTACAGCGGCGGCCATGCAAAACACAAGAACACGTACATTCATCACGAGCGCTCAACTCCAAAGGAATCTTTGCCGCAGTGTAGCAGGACTGGCATGCCTCTCCGCTTTACTGCGGCGGCGGATAATACGGCAGCTTGCCGTTCTTTTCGTTTTCCCGCTTCACGGTTACATCATTAAGCAGCAGCGCGGGGGCCAGGACGGTATGCGAAACGTTGCCCATGTAGTTCGTCATCCAGAGGTCTTTTCCTGCAGCCTCAATGCTTGAACGCAGCGCCCGCTGGTCGAGGTCCCCAAGCACCGCGCCGCGTACCAGCGTTCGCTTTCCGTCGGTGGATAGCTTGTAGAGCAGGCGTGGCGTCAGGCCGGAGCCCATGGTTTCCGCGTAATAGACGCTGCTCAAACCGCGGTCTTTGGCCATGTCCATCAGCTTCTTTTCCAGCTCGGCGTCAGACAGGCCATTTTCGGCAGAGATTTTCAGCACGCCAGTCGTTGGACGCGCGGGGGATGCCAGTGCTCCGCGAGCATGGCCGTTGGACTGCGGGAAGTCCTTCACCGGCTGGCGGCCTATCAGGTAGCTTTCGAGCTTGCCGTCTTTCACCAGCTCTACCGGCTTTGCCGCTACGCCTTCGTCGTCCACTTCATAGGAACCAAGTAGCGCCTTGCCGTCAAAACTCTTCATTCCGGGATCGTCTACTACGTTCATAAACTCCGGCAGAATGCGCGCATGAAAGCTGGATGCGAAGGGGCCGTTTGTGCGCGACTCCGTGCCGAGTTGGGGCCGCGTTGCAGCCAGGCCGCTGCTCAACAGGCCGTAGAGCACATCTGTGCTGGAGTCCGCGGACAGCAGCACGGGGCCGTGATATTCCTCTTCGACGAGCGGGGCGTTGCGCAGCTCGGCCAGCGAGGCAATCTGTCCTGTTGCGTGCTTGTTGAATGCCTCTTCGGAATCCACGTCCTTGAGCGCGGCTCCGGGGGATGCGTATGAGCGGTCGAGACGCATTCCGTCCGCAGCCTGCGTTCCGACACCAAAGGATTCCTGAAATGCCTGCTCAGACTTGCGCACGATTGTACCTTCGGAGTTCACAATCCACGTTGTAACTACCTGTGCGTGGAAGCTTGCCGAGCAGTACTGGACCTGGCTGTCCTTTGGCGCGTTGCGATAGAGCCCGCTTGCCCGCGCTACGCGCTCGGCCCATGCGGACTGCGCCTGCTCGCTGAGCCCGAGGGAGCCCGGAGCGGCTAGCGACACCAGCGGAGTTTCATGGCTGAAGTCGTCGGCCTGCGGGGGCGTTTGCACCTGCTTCAGCTCGGCCTGTTTCTGTGCGAAGGTTGCCAGCGCGGCTTTGTACGCGTTGTCCGTGGCCCACCACAACGCGGAGCGCAGTGCGATGGGGTCATTCTCTACCGCTGCCAGGTCCATGGAACCATCGCCGCGAGGCGTGGAGCTGTCTGTCTTGTAATCGCCGACTTTGACCGTTACACGTGCTACGCGGCCATGGCTGTTCTGCGAGCCTTCCGTCGCGCCGAACTCGGCACGGGTATCGAAAGAGGCTACTTCTTCGATGCGGTATTCGATGAAGAACGGCTTCTCAAAGCCTTTGAGCTGCAGGTCTGCTTTGCTGCGGTCCAGCTCTTCCAGCATTGCTTTGAAGACCGGGTCTTTCTCCGCATCGGCGCGTGTTTGCTGCGCAATCGCAGAGCCGCATGCCATGATTGCGAACAATCCGAAGGCTGCCAGAGTTTTTCTGCTCACTGTTCCCTGTTTCCTTTTCATTGTTTTGCTCCCGGCATGGCAAGAATCGGCGGCCTTTCCATTCCCTGTGGCTGGCGCTGGGTTTCCATCTCGCTGACCAGCATGGCTGGGGCTACGGCGCTTACGGGGATTGAGCCTGATTCCGCGCCGCACTCGCCGTTGAAGACTTCGCTCTTGTCGCCGGTGGCGAGGATGCGCTTCATCGCCGCCAGCGGCGTGCCTACAATCGAGACTCCGCGCACCAGCTCGTCGGGGCGGCCATCAACATAGACGCGATAGACGACCAGTGGAATGACCTGAAAAGCCTGCGGCGAGTTGCGCGTGGTGACGGCAAAGCCGGAGGAGATGTCCTCGAAGTAGAGGCCGTAGGGCTTGCCCTGCTTCTTTGCTTCGTCAATCAGTTGCTTACGCAGATCGGCTTCGGGGACAGACTTTGTGGAGGTCACAATCAGGTTTCCCTGGCGGCCTGTCGGCACTCTGCCGGTCTGTGCGCGGCCATGGCCGTTCGATTCGCCAAAGCTGGCAATGGGCAGGCGCGACATCAGGAAGGTTTTCAGCACGCCGTCCTGGATGAGATCGACGCGGCGGGCCTTCTGGCCTTCGTCGTCGTAGGCATAGGCTCCGTTGAGCCATGTGCCTCCGAATTTGGAGACTGTTGGGTCATCCGCAACAGAGAGGAAGCTCGGCAGCACGTCCTTGTTCAATTCTTTGGTGAATGTCTGGCCCTCTTCATCTCCGCGCTGGCGCTGGCCTTCGAGACGATGGCCCAGCACCTCATGGAAGAAGACTGCCGATGCACGTCCCGACAGAATTGCGGGGCCATCGAAGGGCTCGGTTACCGGGGCTTTGCGGAGCGCTTCGAGGCTCTTGCCAAGGTCGCGCATGGCGGCTTCCAGCTTGTCCTGCGTGGGCAACTCGTCGGCTGTCTCCGCCTCGAATGTCTGTGCGCGGAAGAGGTCCATGCCATCGTCCGCACGTGTAACAGCCAGCACGATTATCCGCGCCGAGACGTGGGGCGTTACGACTTTGGAGCCTTCCGAGGAAGCAAAATATTCCGTTTCGTTCGAGACGGAGAGCATGACGATGTTCTGGTACACGTCGGGAAACTCGCGGAATGTGCGCGAAAGCTCCGTGACGCGCTTTTCCCACACTGCGCGATCCACCGCGATATGCGGAGCCGGGCTGCCAACCGCTGTTTGCGGAGCCTGCTTGCTGAAATCCGGCGAGGAGTCTTCTTCCTTGGCGCGAACTTCCGCCTCCGTTTTTACGCGCAGGAAATTATCCAGCGCATTGGCATAGCCGGCGTTTGTCGCCATCCACAGCGTCCGCGCCAGTGCCTCATGGTCGTCCGTAAGCGGCAACTGCGCGCTGTTCACGGCTCCGGCGCGATGCGCTCCATGCGTGTTGTCGAGTTTGGCGTCGCCTACGCGCACCTGCACATCCGCCACGCGCACACGTGCCTGGGAGCTGCTGGTGAGCGCTCCGTACTGCGCCTGCACCGCTACGGCCTCGCTGTCGCGCACCGTGTAGCTGAGGAAGTAAGGCGAGGGCTGCTTGTCATCCCCAGCTTTGCCCAGCGAGGTGAATGCGCGATGCAACTCATTTGTCATTGCGTCCAAAAGCACAGGCGTGGATTGCGCATGAGCCTGCAACGCGGACGAACCAAGAAGGAAACCAAGGACAGCACCAGACACTTTTCTCAAAGAACCACCAACCCAATCGCTGAAAATCTTTCTCGTATAGAAGGCGTGCAATCAGATACAAACATCGGTAAGCCAGATTTTCTCAGACTCCGCAAGCTTAAACGGTGAACCTCCATGAGATTTCTTCGTATTGCCCTTCTCGCCCTTGTTGCCGCCTTCGCAGGCGGCCTTTGCCCGGCCCAGGCCGCTCCGCAGCAACCAGCCCCCGCGCAGGCGCAGGCTGCACCTCAGCCGGCCTCGACGGACGCCTATACGCTTCCGCCGGCCAAACTGGCGCAGGCCAAGGCGCTCAGCCACATCCAGCTCACGCTGGAGATTGTCGGCGCGCTGTGGGGGCTTGCTGTGCTGTGGATTCTGCTGGCCTCGCGATGGGCTTCGCGCATTGAGGCATGGACGCAGAGCGTTTCCCGTTACCGCTGGATTCAGGGGCTTATCTTTTTTGCCATCTTTGTGGTGATTACTACACTGGCCGGACTGCCGCTGGACGCGATTGGCCATGTTGCCGCACTGCATTACGGCATCAGCGTGCAGAAGTGGCTGAGCTGGTTTGGCGACCAGGGGAAGTCGCTTGGCATTGGCCTGATTGGCTCGCTGCTGCTGCTCTTTTTCAGTTGGCTTACCCGCGTGGCTCCGCGCCGCTACTGGGTTTGGATGTGGGCCATCTCCCTGCCGCTGACCATTCTGCTGGTGATTGCCTCACCCATCATTATTGACCCGCTTTTTAACCACTTTGAGCCGCTGCTCAAGACGCATGCCCCACTGGTGACCAAGCTGGAAACGGTGGTGGCGCGCACCGGCACGCAGATTCCGCCGGAACGCATGTTTCTGATGAAGGCCAGCGAGAAATCGAACGGCATCAACGCCTACGTTACCGGCCTTGGAGCTACCAAGCGCTTTGTAATGTGGGACACCACCACCGACCGCATGCCGGACGACGAAATTCTCTTCGCCTTTGGCCATGAGAGCGGCCATTACGTTCTTAACCACATCGTCAAGGAGCTGACCTTCACCATGATTGGCAGCTTCTTTGTTCTCTGGGCCTGTGCACGGTTTGCGGAATGGCTGGTGCGGCGCTTCGGGCAGCGCTGGGGCGTCGAATCCCTTGCCAACCGCAGCGGATTCCTTGTTCTGCTCTTTGCGCTTTCGATAGCCAGTTTTCTGCTTACCCCGGCTACCAACACCATGAGCCGCCACTTTGAGCACGAGGCCGACATCTATGGGCAGGAGGCGATTCATGGCCTTGTTCCCGATCCGCAGAAAACCACTGTATCCGCCTTCAACCACCTTGGCGAGGCATGGCTGGAAGACCCTGACCCCAGTCCTTTCATCGAGTTCTGGGATATGAACCACCCCTCGGTACAGACGCGAGCGAAGTTTGCGCGGCAGTACAACCCGTGGGCGAATGGCGGGCATGGCCGGTTCTTTGAGAAGTAGGGGCAAGGAAACAGGGACAAAAACGCCTTAATTTTCCGCAAAATTATGCAGTCGATTTCCCCCTTGTCCCTTGTCCCTGTTCCCTTGTCCCCGTCTCTCCACTTAAACTGAAGTTTCGCTATTCCACCCGATTCCTAAAGGAGCCCCATGGCCTATCCCGCGAACTACCGCTATACCAAAGAGCACGAGTGGATCTCGCTCGACGGCAAAATCGGCACCATCGGCATTACCGATTACGCCCAGAACTCGCTCGGCGACATTGTTTATGTAGACGCCCCCAAGGTTGGCGACACGGTTACGGCCAATGCCACCTTCGGCTCCGTTGAGTCCGTGAAAGCCGTCAGCGACCTCTTTTCGCCCGTCACCGGCACGGTTACGGAGATTAACGAGTCGCTCAAGACTGAGCCTGACAAGATTAACTCCGCACCGCACGAGACCTGGATTATCAAGGTCGAGCTCTCCAATCCGGCTGAGTATGACGCGCTGCTCGACGCTGCGGCATATGAGGCGTTTATTGCGGAAGAGCAGTAAAAAGACAGCTTCTAGCTATTAGCCTTTAGCTCTTAGCTGGTTGTGCTCGTGCAACCTTATTTCAAGGGTTTTACAACAATCCATCCAGGCGGACAGCTATGCCCGCCGCTTTTGCTAAAAGCTAAGAGCTAAGAGCTCGCAGCCAGGAGCTACTTCCATCATGCGCTACCTACCTAAATCCCCCGCCGAACGCGAGCAAATGTTGTCGGAAATCGGCGTTACTTCGATTGACGAGCTTTTCTCCGTCATTCCTGCCGAATACCGGCTGCAACGCGACCTCGATATTCCCCGCCAGCAGGCTGAGAGCGAAATTATCGACTACTTCCGCGCTGCCGCTGACAAGAACGCCACGGGCTATGCCAGCTTTCTCGGCGCAGGCGCTTATCGCCACTACCGCCCGGTAGTTATTGACTCCCTGGTGCAGCGCGGCGAGTTTTTGACGAGCTATACGCCGTATCAGCCGGAGATTACGCAGGGCACGCTGCAGGCTATCTTTGAGTTCCAGACGATGATTGCCGAGCTGACCGGCATGGATGTGGCAAACGCCTCGATGTATGACGGCTCGACGGGCGCGGCGGAGGCCATTCTGATGGCTATGCGCATTACCGGACGGCAGAAGGCTGTTGTTGCTCGCAGCGTTCATCCGGAATACCGCGAAGTGCTGGGGACGTATTTGCGCTATCGCGACCTGCCGACCACGGAAGTTTCCTTTGACGCCAAGACTGGCCGCCTCAACCTGGCCGCGCTGGAAGCTTCAGTAACGGAAGAGACCGCGGCAGTGCTGGTGCAGAGCCCGAACTTCTTTGGCGTGATTGAAGATATTCCGGCGATTGCGGAGATTGCGCACAAGAAGGGCGCGCTGCTTATCGTTTCGATTGCGGAAGCTGTTTCGCTCGGCCTTGTCCGCCCGCCTGTTGAGGCGGATATCGTCAGCATGGAGGCGCAGAGCTTTGGCGTGGCGCTCAGCTATGGCGGGCCATTTGTGGGTGTGCTGGCAACGAAAGAGAAGTATCTGCGGCAGATTCCGGGACGGCTTGCGGGACAGACGACGGACTCGAATGGGAACCGTGGGTTTGTGCTGACGCTCTCGACGCGTGAGCAGCATATTCGCCGCGAGAAGGCTACCTCGAACATCTGCACCAACCAGGCGCTTGTTGCGCTGATGGCAACCATCTTCCTGACTGTTTATGGCAAGGAAGGAATTCGCGAGCTGGCCGAGCACAATCTGGCCAAAGCTGCTTATGCAGCGGAAACCCTGAGCCTGCAACCGGGCGCGAAGCTGCTCTTTGGGGGTGCGCCGCGCTTCCACGAGTTTGTTCTGCAGACCACGGAGACCCCGGCACTCTGGAACAAGCGGCTGCTTGATGAAAAGATCGTCGGCGGTCTGGACCTGAGCAAGTGGTATCCCGAGCTGGGCCATGCGACTCTCTGGTGCGCAACGGAATTGATTACCCGCGAAAACATCGACACAGCAGCCAAGGTTCTTGCCGAAGGCCTGGTGGAGGCATAACGATCATGACAACCGAAACCACCGAAATTGTGAACAAGGTAATCGGCAAAGTCCGCCCGCACCAGACGCAGAACGAAAAGCTGGTCTTTGAGCTCTCCGCGCCCGGTAAGAAAGCCTATAAGCTGCCGCCGCTGGACGTGCCTGCCGTAGATACCAAGACTCTGCTTGGTGAAAGCTATCGCGAAGAGAAGGCCGGCCTGCCGGAGTTGAGCGAGATTGAGATTATCCGCCACTTCACGCGGCTTTCGACGTGGAACTATGCGATTGACCTCGGCATGTATCCGCTCGGCTCTTGCACGATGAAGTACAACCCGCGCGTGAATGAGTTTGTCTCGCGCATTGAGGGGTTGGCAGAGGCACATCCGTATCGTCCTGACACGCTCTCGCAGGGCATTCTTGACGTTATTGACCTGCTGCAGAAGTGCCTTATCGAAATCACCGGCATGGACACTATTACGCTGCAGCCTGCGGCTGGCGCGCATGGCGAGTTCACCGGCATTCTGCTTGTCCGCGCATGGCATGAGTCGCAGGGGAATCCGCGCAAGAAGGTCATCATTCCTGACTCCGCGCACGGCACAAACCCGGCGACGGCGGCGATTTGCGGGTACCAGGTTGAGAATCTGAAATCGAATCCTGAAGGCGGCATTGATCTGGAAGCGCTGGCCGCGCAGGTGGATGAAGATACGGCAGCGCTCATGCTGACGAACCCTTCCACCATTGGCGTTTTTGAGGACCAGATTCACAAGATTGCCGACATTCTGCACGCCAAGGGGGCGCTGCTCTACATGGACGGCGCAAACATGAACGCGCTCTGCGGCAAGGTTCGTCCGGGCGACTTTGGCGTGGACGTAATGCACCTGAACCTGCACAAGACCTTCTCGACGCCCCATGGCGGCGGTGGTCCAGGTTCGGGGCCAGTGGCTTGCAAGAAGTTCCTGGAGCCGTTTCTGCCGACTCCGGTTCTCTATACGAAGGAAGACGGCACGAAGGGCTGGGATTACGACCGTCCGCAGTCGGTTGGTCGCGTTCGCGCCTTCTTCGGCAATACCGGCATGTTCATCCGCGCTCTGGCTTACATTTTGGCCAACGGCCCGGATGGCCTGCGCCAGACCACTGAGGACGCCGTGCTGAACGCGAACTACATCCGCAAAAAGCTCGACGGCTACTACGAGCTGCCCTACAAGACGGCCTCGATGCACGAGGTTGTCTTCAGCGACAAGAAGCAGCAGGCCAAGGGCATCAAGACGGGCGATATCGCCAAGCGGCTCATCGACTACGGCTTCCACCCTTACACGGTCAGCTTCCCGCTTATCGTTCCCGGCGCGCTCATGATTGAGCCCACCGAGAGCGAGTCCGTGGAAGAGCTGGACCTCTTCATTGAGGCCATGCAGAGCATTGCCAAGGAAGTGGAAGAGACGCCTGAGCTGGTGAAGCACGCACCCCACTCCACGCGCATTTCGCGCTTGGATGAAGTAACGGCGGCTCGTAAGCCTATTCTGCGGTGGAAACCTGAATAAACCAAAACCGGAAGCATAACAAATCAGGGGAGATAGGCAGTTCTGCTATCTCCCTTTCTTAATTCTCCCGGATTTCAACAGTTTTCCGAAAATCTTCACAGTCGCGCACAGGCCGCACTCACCCTATTCTCTAAATATGGCAACGCTCCCCAACCTGACCGGCTTCGACCACGGCCTCCCGGCGAACATTGACGCTGAGAAAACCATCCTCGGCGCTATTCTGCTCGACAATGCCTCCCACTCCGAGGCTGCCGAAAAGATCACTGCGGACGACTTCTCGCTCGACTCGCACCAGCGCATCTACCTCCGCATGAGCGAGCTCATCGACGAGCAGCGGCCCGTCGATATCGTCACCCTTTCGCACCAGCTCGCCAAGTACAAGGAAGTGGAAGCTGTCGGTGGCGTCGCTTACATCGCGTCGCTTACAGAAGGCCTGCCGCGCCGCCCTGTTATTGACGAATACATCCGCATCGTCAAGGACAAGGCGCTCCTGCGCCGCCTGATGACCATCTGCGCTGCGGCCATTGCCCGTGCAGCCGACCAGTCGGAGACCGCCCTTGAAGTTCTTGGCGGAGCCGAAACTGCGTTCCTTGAGCTGAGCGAAAACAGCGTCAACCTCGGCTTCGAGGACATTCAGCAGATTGTCGCCAACAGCTTCGGCTCCATCGACAAGCTCTACGAAAACGCACGCGAGGTCACCGGCGTAGCCACTGGCTTCACGGATCTTGACCGCATGACCAGCGGCTTCCAGAAAGGCGACCTCATCATCATCGCGGCGCGCCCTTCCATGGGCAAAACCGCCTTCGCCGTGAACATCTGCCAGAACGCCGCCATCAACTACGGAGCCAAGGTCGCCATCTTCTCGCTCGAAATGTCCAAGAGCTCGCTGGTTCGCCGTATGCTGGCCTCACAAGCCTGGGTAGATCAATCGAAGATTCAAAAAGGCTTTATTGGCCGCGACGAACAAGCCAAGCTCCACAAGGCGCTCGAAGACCTCATCGAAGCGAACATCTTCATCGATGACACTGCCGGCATCTCGCTTGCAGAAATGCGCGCCAAGGCCCGCCGCCTCAAGCAAATGAAGGGCGGTCTCGACCTCATCATGGTGGACTACCTGCAGCTTATGTCGGCAACGCTGCCCTCTGCGGGCGGCAAAAAGTTCGACAACCGCGTGCAGGAAGTCGCAGCCATCTCGCGTGGCCTGAAGGCCCTCGCCAAGGAACTCGAAGTGCCCGTGGTGGCCCTCTCGCAGCTCTCGCGTGGGAACGAAAAGCGCGACGACAAGCGCCCCATGCTCTCTGACCTTCGCGAATCCGGCTCCATCGAGCAGGACGCCGACGTAGTTGCCTTCATTCACCGCGAGGCCTACTACAACCGCAACGAGGAGCAGTCTGAAGCCGACAAAGCCAAGTCGGAAATCATCATCGCCAAGCAGCGTAACGGCCCTACCGACACGATTTATCTCAACTTCCTGTCGAGCTTTACACGCTTTGAAAATGCAGACGTTGCTCACGAAGGCATGTGAGAAATAAACCATAAAGTGTCGCTAAACGACACTTTATGGTTTATATTTTGACCTTTTTTAGCCTCCAAGCATCCCTAAAAATTCTCACCAGAAGCCTCAATTAATCAACGACTTAAAGGCTATATTTTTTGGAGGGGGCAGATGTGTTTTCTGGCATTACGCGCCCGACCGGGCGCTTCTGCGAAGTATCATTTGAGTTCCGATTTTTAAGGGGGTATTTTTGAGCGATTGTGCCGCGCTCTTTCTGCTGTTTGCACTACGATTTTCCGGCTTTCGTGGAGCCGGACCAGACTTCGTCGGCTCCAGGCCTAGTGTGCGTCGAGCTTTTTGAATCGCTCTGCTGATGTCATCCCATTTGTTCAGGGAGTTGTTACCGAGCATTGGGATTACACAATCATACCGGGGAGGGATACCTGACTCACTGAGTTGTCTGGCTATGGCAAGGACCTCCCGATCCAGTGCTGCGCGCTTCTTGCGAAACTCCTTGCTCTTGTGATGCAGTGCACGCGCCGCAACCCTCGCCACAAGCTCCGGAAACAGTTTTCTGATTCTGTCCGCCCGGCATCCTAAACGCTTCCCCACCATACGCATTGTGGGTGGCCTTTCAATCACCCCGCCAAATCGCGCTTTCGGCGGAGGGCGCGACTTCTTGGTGCGCTTGTACGCTGCAATCAGAACCTCAAAATAGGTACTCCTAAATTCTGAGCGGTTATCCACGATGATGAACTGCGGCAGCCGACTGTGGCGTTTGACACAATCCCGCATGACTATCATGCAGGATCTGTAACTCGGAGTAGCTCGGCACTTGAATGCCAGCATCTTTGCAGTTCTGTTTGAGCTTGAGCCACGAAGCAAACATGCCTTTTGATTTCTTGTTTTCGTAGTCTTCCCCAATATGTTTTTGCAGGTCATCGAAAACGTCTTTAGGTAATCTCATGGTCCGATTCCCTCGCTCTGAAATACGAGGAATCAAACCAGCGAGTGCTATGCCGATTGAAACTTCTGCGTACCGGGCCTCGGCCTTCCAGCGTTGGAGTGTACGTTTCGATCTGTCGGCAGGTGCATGGTCACAGTGGGGCTGACTATTCCCTCGAAACAAAAATAACCGCCAGTTCTGCATTTGAATCACGCAAGAGCGCTATATTTTCGCCGGAAAAAAGACGACGCAGATTGTCTGGTTTTGTCAGCAAGCCGGGTCCAGTCATGGAATCGCGGCCGAGCCAAACCTCAGCGGCTCTGTTTAAGTGACCCATCCTTGCTTGAGGCGGACAGGCAGAATTGTCGGGATTTGTCGCCCTGCGCCCGACACCCGAAACCTTCGAATCTGCAGGTTCTTCCAACAACATAGCGCGTTCACCCAAACCCAAATTGCCGAGCGCGCGAAGGACCCAAATGGACCTGCAAGAATCTTCAACTTCTCCGCCCGAACGTCGTTCGAGCCATCGATCCACTTCGCCCACAAAGCGTCGACGCTGGTTATGGGTGCTCGCTATCGTGATCCTCCTCGTCCTTGCCACAGGGGTGATCCGGCATCATCGCAAGAGGAAGGCCGCAATGCAAGCTGCGGTCACTGTGACTGGGCCGGTTGCTGTCCTGCCGGCAACAGCAATCATGGGCGATATCGGCGTCTATCTGGATGCGATTGGCACCGTGACCCCGGTCTATACAGATTCAATCACTTCCCAAGTAACTGGGGTGATCAAGGCGGTGCATTACACGGAAGGTCAGCTTGTCCAGAAGGGTGATCCTCTCATCGATATCGATCCTCAACCTTATGAAGCGCAACTCGGAGAGGCGAAAGGCACTCTGGAAAAGGACGAGAACGTACTCGCACAGGCGCAGATGGACCTTGAGCGCTATCGCCAGGCATGGAGCCGTAACGGAATCTCGCGGCAGCAGTTTGAAGACCAGGAGAAAGTTGTCCTTCAGGATCAAGGGACGGTGAATTACGACAAGTCCGCTGTGCAGTACGCGCAGGTGCAGTTGAACTATTGCCATATCGTCTCTCCTATCGGTGGAAGAGCAGGCATCCGGCTTGTCGATCCGGGGAATCTCGTCACGGCGAATGCGACGACAAGCCTAGTTGTCATTACCCAGCTCCATCCCATCACAGTAATCTTCACGCTAGCAGAAGACAGCCTCTCGCAAGTGCTTGCGCAGTTGTCCCAGAGACATCAACTCATCGTAGAGGCGTATGACCGCGCGCAAGATAGTCTGCTCGGCATTGGAAAACTCTCGACAGTTGACAACCAGATCGATACGACGACCGGCACTGTCAAGCTCCGGGCAGCTTTCGATAATTCGAAAAATCAACTCTTTCCAAATCAGTTCGTAAACACGCGGCTGCTTGTCACAACGCTCCATAGCCAAGTGCTAATTCCGTCCTCCGCAATCCAGCACAACGGAGACAAGGCGTTTGTCTATCTCCTGAAAGATGGCAAGGCGACTGTACGCACAGTTACGCCTGGGATTTCCAACAAAGGCCAGACTGCTGTTCAGGGAATCCAGCCTGGAGACATCATCGCCAACAGCAGTTTCGAGAAGCTTCAGAATGGAACTGCGGTTAGCCTCTCTGGAGGGATGTCCTCATCCGATTCGACCGACTCGCATGGAGACGTTACCCCATGAGTCTGTCGCGTACCTTCATCCAGCGGCCGGTCATGACGGCCCTCCTGATGGCAGCCATCCTTCTTGTCGGCATTGTGGCGTATACACAACTTCCGGTCTCCGCGCTTCCACAGGTGGATTACCCGACCATTCAGGTGTTGACCACATATCCGGGCGCAAGCCCGGACATCACAGCCACCACGATCACTGCGCCTCTTGAGCGTCAACTCGGTGAAATGCAGGGGCTAAATCAGATGACATCCACCAGCGCCGGTGGGGTTTCTGTCATCGTCCTGCAATTCGCCCTGTCGCTCAATATCGACGTAGCGGAAGAAGAGGTGCAGTCAGCAATCAATGCCGCGCAGAGCTATCTGCCTTCGGACCTGCCGAGTCCTCCTATCTATAGCAAGTCGAATCCGGCGGACGCGCCTGTACTCACACTCGCGGTGACGTCCGATTCCATGCCGCTCTCGCAAGTGGAAGATATTGTCGACACTCGACTCGCCCCGAAAATCGCTCAGTTGAGCGGAGTCGGACTGGTGAGCATCAGCGGCGGACAAAAGCCCGCGGTCCGTGTCCAGGTAAACCCATCTGCGCTCGGCTCCTACGGCATCAACATGGAAGATGTCCGCACCGCTCTGACACAAGCGAGCGTCAACTCTGCCAAAGGTAACTTCGACGGTCCAGACGAGGATTACCAGATCGATGCGAACGACCAGATCACGGACGCCAATGGGTACAAGAACATAGTCATCGCTTACCGGAACAGTGCGCCTGTTTTCGTGAAGGATGTAGCGAATGTGGTCAATGATGTCGAGAACATCCGGCAGGCCGCATGGATGAACAAGACACCAGCCGTGATCCTGAATATCCAACGGCAGCCGGGCGCCAACACAATCAAAGTTGTGGACAGCATCCAGCAAATCCTACCCCAGCTCAAAGGGAATCTTCCCGCAGGGATCAGAATCACGACATTGACAGATCTCACAACGAGCATTCACGCATCCGTGCGCGATGTCGAGTTCGAGTTGATGCTCACGATTGCCCTCGTAGTCATGGTGATCTTTCTTTTCCTGCGCAGTCTTTCTGCAACCATCATCCCGAGCGTGGCCGTACCACTGTCGCTGGTCGGCACCTTCGGGGTGATGTACCTGCTGGGATATAGCCTGGACAACCTGTCTCTCATGGCATTGACCATCTCCACCGGCTTCGTTGTGGACGACGCAATCGTCATGATTGAGAATATCTCGCGCTACCTCGAAGAAGGCATGTCTCCAATGGAAGCTGCCTTGAAGGGAGCTGGCCAGATTGGATTCACCATCGTCTCGTTGACGGTCTCGCTCATTGCGGTACTGATCCCTTTGCTGTTTATGGGAGATGTTGTCGGCAGGCTCTTTCGTGAGTTCGCCGTCACGCTGGCCGTAACCATTCTTATCTCGGCGGTTGTCTCGTTGACTCTGACGCCCATGATGTGCTCCCGCATCCTCCGGCATACTCCGGAATCCGAACAGGGACGCTTCTATCAGGTTTCAGAGCGAGCCTTTGAGCGCATGATTGCGCATTATGGGCGTACGCTGCGCTTTGTGCTTCGTTTCCGTACGGCCACATTATTGGTTGCTGTTGCAACCTTGGCCCTGACCATCTTTCTTTACATCATCATTCCCAAAGGTTTTTTTCCGGTTCAGGACACGGGCATCATTCAGGGCATCTCGCAGGCGCCGCAATCTATTTCCTATAAAGCAATGGCAGAGAGACAGAAGCAACTCGCGGACACCATCCTCAAAGATCCTGCGGTCGAGAGCTTGTCATCCTTTATTGGAGCAGATGGAACAAACACCACTCTCAATAGCGGCCGCATCTCGATCAACCTAAAGCCGATGGATCAACGTAATGCCAACGCGTCCGAAGTGATTCGCCGGCTGCAAAAGAACCTGGAACAGGTTCCAGGCATTCACCTATACATGCAACCCGTTCAGGACATCACCGTTGACGACCGCGTGAGCCGAACCCAGTATCAATACACCCTAGAAGATGCCGACACAAAGGAGCTGAATGCATGGACAGCAAAGTTCGTTGCCGAGCTCAAGAAGCTGCCGGAATTTGAGGATATTGCGACCGATCAACAAAACAATGGACACGCCCTGTCATTGATGATCGACCGGACCACGGCATCGCGGCTTGGAATTGCGCCTTCTACCGTGGATAACACGTTGTACGACGCCTACGGACAGCGCCAGATCAATACGCTTTATACACAGTTGAACCAATATCACCTCATCCTCGAAACGGCACCGCAATGGCGGCAGCATCCGGATGACCTGTCTTCCCTTTTCGTGCAGGCCAACGCGTCCTCTGGGGCAACCGGAGCCAGTGCGGTTAATTCCTACTCCTCGTCTGCATCAACCTCTGCCGGGTCGAATACGCTGACCACCTCGGTCCGCTACACCCCTTCCTCCAGCATCCTTACTCCCCCTGGTTCGGCAATCACTCCGGCTTCGAGCACCACGGAAACATCCTCCCAGAACGGTGGCACCACAGCAGGAACGACCGCAAACACAACCACTTCCTCGACTGGGGCCAACGCCGTACCGCTCAATGCCTTTATGCATGCCTCCATCACAACCGAGCCACTGTCCATCAATCATCAGGGGCAGTTTCCGGTTGTTACGATTTCGTTCAATCTCGCTCCGCATGCCTCCTTGAGTACAGCAATCTCAGACATTGAGAGAGTGGAAGCGAAGCTCCATTTTCCGCCCACCCTGCAAGGCCAGCTTCAGGGAACAGCAGCAGCCTTCAAGAACTCGCTTTCAAATGAAGTGCTGCTGATCTTGGCGGCTTTGGTTACTGTCTACATCGTTCTTGGTGTGCTGTACGAGAGCTTCATCCACCCCATCACAATTCTTTCTACGCTCCCCTCTGCAGGTGTGGGCGCACTGCTTTCCCTGATGCTCTTCCGTCAGGATCTCGATGTCGTGGCCATCATCGGCATCATTCTTCTGATTGGCATCGTCAAGAAGAATGGCATTATGATCGTCGATTTCGCGCTTGAGGCGGAACGCGGGCATGGTAAGAACTCGACGGATGCGATTTACAAGGCCAGCCTGCTTCGCTTCCGCCCAATCATGATGACGACGATGGCGGCTTTGCTTGGCGGTATCCCACTCGCTTTGGGGCAGGGATATGGCTCCGAACTGCGCCGTCCTCTCGGCATTGCAATGGTCGGAGGCCTCTTGGTCAGCCAGGTGCTTACGCTCTATACCACCCCAGTTATCTATATCTTCTTTGACGGGATTGCACAGCGGTTCGGAGCGAAGAAGCACTGCCAGTCCTCGACAGACTCTGGCCCAGCGCCGGCTCCGGAGCAGGCATGAATATCTCGTCCCTATTCATTCGCCGTCCTGTCGCAACTACGCTGCTCACGGTTGCGGTTGGAATCGCCGGCATGATCGCTTTCATGGTCCTGCCGGTAGCCCCGCTCCCACAGATTGATTTTCCGACCATCAACGTGACCGCCAGCCTTCCCGGAGCAAGCGCGCAGATTATGGCCGCTTCCGTCGCAACTCCGCTCGAACGGCAGTTAGGGCACATTGCCGGAATCACCGAGATGACCTCTACCAGTTCTCTCGGCAATACGACGATCACGATCCAGTTCGATCTGAACCGAAACATCGATGGAGCTGCGCGAGATGTCGAGGCAGCGATCAATGCGGCGCGCACATACTTACCAACGAACCTTCCTGCAAATCCGTCCTACCGGAAGATCAATCCCTCCGACTCGCCTATTCTGGTGCTGGGATTGACCTCCGACAAATATGACGGGGGGAAGCTCTACGATCTGGCATCGACAGTCCTGCAGCAGAAGCTGTCGCAGATTCAAGGCGTCGGTCAGGTGGTAATCGGAGGCGGTGCAAACCCTTCTGTGCGCGTTGAGGTGAACCCTACCCAGCTCGAAAGCTATGGGATGACACTTGGCAACATTCAGCAGGTTCTCGGTCTCCAGAACTCACACGAGCCGAGAGGCCAGATCGAAAACGATCAGGACATCCTGGACATCGTCACCAACAATCAGCTTTCGCATGCCGACGAGTACAAGCCGTTAGTCATCGGGTATCACAACGGTGCCGCTGTGCATCTGTCGGATGTGGCCCAGGTGGTTGACTCCACACAGAACCTTCGTACTGCGGGATACCTGGACGGGAAGACGTCGGTTGCGATTATCATTTTCCGGCAACCGGGCGCGAACATCATCGACACGGTTGACCGTATCCGTACCCAGCTTCCTTTCCTTGAAGCGACCCTTCCTCAAGGCATCAAGACAACGGTTGTGATTGACCGCACGGTGACTATCCGCGCGTCTGTCCACGATGTCGAGAGCACCCTGATCGGATCGATCATTCTTGTCGTACTGGTCGTATTTCTCTTCCTTCGAAACGGACGAGCCACGTTGATTCCCAGCATTGCGGTCCCGGTGTCCTTAATCGGCACCTTTGCGGTGATGTACCTGTTCGGATACAGTCTGGACAATCTCTCCTTAATGGCACTGACGATCTCGACAGGCTTCGTGGTCGACGACGCCATCGTGGTGATGGAGAACATCGCACGCCATCTCGAAGAGGGCATGGAGCCATTTGCAGCAGCGCTGAGGGGCGCGCAAGAAATCGGGTTTACTGTTCTTTCGATCAGTATCTCGCTAGTGGCAGTCTTCGTTCCCATCCTCCTCATGGGTGGCCTGGTCGGCCGGCTGTTCCGCGAGTTCGCTGTAACGCTCGCCACCTCGATTGTTGTATCGATGATTGTCTCCCTTACCACGACCCCAACCATGTGCGCCTTCCTTCTCAAGCGGGAGACGAAAGAGGCACAGCATAACTGGCTTTACCGCGTCAGCGAAAGGTGCTTCGAGTGGTTGCTTGAGGTATACCGGCGATCCCTTCTCTGGGTTCTTGACCACTCGCGGCTTACACTGGCCATCTTTGGCCTCACCCTCTTTGCGAACCTCGCCCTACTTGCAAAGGTCTCGAAAGGCTTCTTCCCGGAGCAGGACACCGGAGCCATTCTTGGCGGTGTACAAGGCCCTCAAAATGCGTCGTTTCCGATGATGAACCGATCCCTTCTGGCCCTCAGCCATGTCATAACCCAGGACCCCGCAGTCGATCACGCGTTTGCATATACCGGCGGCGGAGCCACCGGCGCGACAAATGCAGGTATCCTCTATATCTCTCTGAAGCCACTCGACGAGCGAAAGGTTAGTGCCGCGCAAGTTATCGACCGGCTTCGTCCGAAACTCAATGCTCTGCCGGTGGCATCGGCGTTCCTGCAGCCAATTCAAGACCTCCGGGTAGGTGGGCGCAATACAAACGCGCAGTATCAATACACCATTCAATCGGATAACTTTGAGGACCTGGCGCATTGGGGGCCGACCCTGCTCGAAAACATGAAGAAACTTCCCGGTCTTCAGGACGTGAATACCGACCAGCAGAACTATGGCCTGGTGGAAATGCTGGACTACGACCGCACGACTGCGGCTCGCATTGGCCAGACTTCGCAATCTCTGGACCAGTCCCTCTACAGTGCGTTCGGACAATCCCAGGTCTCAGTGATCTACGAGGAACTCAACCAGTATTATGTGGTGCTTGAAGTGGCGCCGAAGTATTGGCAGAATCCATCGGAGCTATCCAATATCTACCTGAAGTCGGGAGGAAACTCCTCCTCGACGAGTAGCATGGCGGGTATTAATACGATCTTGCCTCTCTCGACCGTGACACGATCAAAATCGGGATCGACGCCCCTGCAGATCAATCACACTGGGCTCTTTCCTTCCGTCACTATCTCCTTCAATCTCGCAAAAGGTGTTGCCCTCGGCGATGCCACCCGCGAGATCAATCAGATGGAAAGCCGACTTGGCGTGCCTCCCGCCATCCGAGGAGAATTTTCCGGCACAGCGGGCGCATTCAAAACGTCGTTTGCCAGTGAACCACTCCTGATTCTGTCAGCGCTAATCGCTGTCTACATCGTTCTCGGTGTTCTGTATGAGAATCTTATTCACCCGATCACGATTCTTTCGACCCTCCCGTCCGCAAGCGTCGGCGCTGTGCTTGCGCTGATGCTCTTTCATGTCGATCTCAACATCATCTCGCTCATCGGCATCATTCTGCTCATCGGCATCGTCAAGAAGAACGCAATTATGATGGTGGACTTTGCTTTGATCGCAGAACGAGAACAAAGCAAGAACACACGCGATTCGATCTTTGAAGCGTGCCTCTTGCGCTTCCGGCCTATCATGATGACCACGATGGCCGCTATCTTCGGCGCGTTGCCTCTTGCCTTCGGCACGGGCATGGGTTCGGAGCTGCGACGTCCCCTGGGGATAACCATTATCGGCGGCTTGGTCTTGAGCCAGCTCCTCACCTTGTACACAACCCCTGTCATCTACCTCTCCTTTGACCGCCTTCGGTTCCGAATGACAAATCGGTCACAGCAACCGCTTCCTACCAGCGCCGACGGTGCAGTTTCGTAACAAGATGGAGAGTTTGATATTCATGTCCGCAAGCAGAACCACAATATTCGCACTTCTCGCTGCCGCAGCTTTGTTGTCTGTGTCCGAGCTTACAGGTTGTCGTGTAGGACCAAAATACACACCACCAGTGGCTCCTACGATCACGGCTCCCAATTACAAGGAATCCACCGTGAACTTTCAAGATACGGATGGATGGAAGGTAGCGAAACCACAGGACGCGATGATTCGTGGCAAGTGGTGGAAGATCTTCAACGAGCCAGAGCTAAATGCTCTCGAAGAACAGGTTGAGGTCAACAACCAGAACATCAAGCAGTTATACGAAAACTTCATGGCCTCACGTACGCAGGTCGCGCAGGCGCGTGCGCAGTATTGGCCGACAGTGACAACCAGCCCGTCGTGGCAGAGATCAAGGACTTCACAGAATCTTGTTAACTCTTCCAATCAGGAAAACTCCGGACGTACCAGTTCTGAATGGTCCTTTCCGTTGTCTGTTGCATGGGAGCCGGATTTCTGGGGGAAGATTCGCAATCAGGTGCGTGAAGCACAATATGGCGCACAGGTAAGCGCGGCCGATCTCGAAAGCGAACGTCTATCCGTACAGTCCAGCCTCGCGCAATACTACTTCGAGATACGAGGACAGGATGCTCTGCAAAGCATCCTGAACGACACGGTTAAGGCGGACGAAAAATCACTGGAACTCGCCCAGACTCGCTATGACTCAGGCGTCGATGACCGCATCTCCGTTGTGGAAGCGAAAACCGCTCTTGAAAGCGCAAAGTCTGCCGCGATCAATGTAGGCGTCGCCCGCGCGCAGTACGAACACGCGATTGCGACACTGATCGGCAAGCCCGCAACGGACTTCAGCATTCCGGTCAAGCCGTTGTTGCGTCAAGCCCCCGCGATTCCTGTCGGTGTGCCGTCGCAGCTCGTAGAACGCCGGCCGGACGTTGCAGCAGCGGAGCGCACACTGGCCGAAGCCAACGCAACCATTGGGATTGGTTATGGAGCTTTCTTTCCTTCCGTATCACTGGCTGCAGACGGAGGCTTTAATAGTTCGACACTGAAGCACGCCTTTGATTGGCCGAGCAGGTTCTGGTCGGTCGGGCCTTCTGTATCGCAGACCATCTTTAACGGGGGACTCTACCAGGCAGAGCTTCATCAGTACACCGCTACCTATAATGCAGACCTCGCAACCTATCGCCAGACCGTGCTGACGGCTTTCCAGCAGGTGGAAGACTACCTCGCTGCGATGCGGCTTTATTCGCAGCAGATCGCCCGTCAGCAGGAAGCTGTAGCCAACGCGCAGGAGTCCCTCGATCTTGAGACGGGACGATATGAGAATGGGGTTGACCCCTATCTCGATGTTGTGACGGCTCAGACGATCTTGCTATCAGGTCAACAATCGCTAGCAACCTTGCAAGTGCAAGAGATGACGGCATCGGTACAACTGATTGCGGCGCTTGGCGGAGGATGGGATGCTTCCCAATTGCCTTCTCCGAAGGATATGTCCCAGAAGCCTGCCAAGGGAGACTATAGTCTGCAGCGCTAGGACGCGACACCCAGCCCGCTCTCTCATGCTTCGAGCCGAGATCATTCACCAAATCTGTCTCGGCTCAAAACATCAGACAGCTATACAAAACCCGACAAACAGCGCGGCACAACAGGTCGAAAACCCTTGTCTAACTGCATACAAGCAGGCTGCGGTATACGTCTTCTTGCAGGACAATCATGCGTTATTTGGCTCTTGCTCTTACATGCTGTTGCCTTGCGCTGTGCGGATGCGGGGGCTTCTGGGATGCACCGGAAGACAATAATGGATCGACGGGAACAAGCGGCGTTGGCTATCTATACGTTGCGAATGGTGTCTCGACCGCTCCGTCCCTGGCAGCATTTTCTGTCACAAGCGGCCAAGTGAATACGCTGGCCCCATCCCCCTATGCACTTTCTGGTGCGCCAAATTCCCTGGCAATCAGTCCCCAGAACACCTGGGTATTCGTTGGCAACGCATCTGGGGTCTATGCCTATTCCATTAATAGTGATGGTTCGCTCAATGCTGCCAACAGCGGGGTTCCGGTAACTACAGGAATTATCCCCAGAGCCATGCAGGTTGATCCAACCGGACAGTGGCTCCTTATAGCAGATACGACACCATCTATTTCCATCTTTGCGATCAATACGAGTAGCGGCGCATTGACGCTTCGAGGACATTCCTTGCAACTGGACTCCGGTAAAGTAAGCCATCTTCTCATTACTCCTAGCGGTACCTTTGTGTTTGTCTCTTTGGAGTCAGGCGGAGTAGACATCCTCACTCTGGATACAGGCGGGGGGACGCTGACTAAGCTAAATCAAATCCTGCGGCCCAAGAGTACAGGGAATGCAGACTATGGACTGGCCAGCGATCCAAACAGTTCTTATTTGCTTGTGACGGAAACGGGAATCAATGCGGTACGGGTTTTGAAAATCGATACGGATGGCTCACTCATGGAGTTATCTACATCTCCCACTGCGACAGGCAATGACCCGCATGATGTGATGATGACGGCAGCCGGCACGAATGTCTATGTGGCCAATGAATTGGATAACACCGTCAGTGCTTACGCATTTTCAGATACAGGAAGTCTTATCGAGTTGTCTGGTTCTCCCTATGCCACTGGAAGTCAGCCAGTTGGAATCGCCGAAGATAGCACGCACACCTATGTGATGGTCATCTGCACCGGAGGCAGTCCAGATCTCGCAATCTTCAACACAACATTTGACGTTCCCGGCAGCCTAAGTTTGTTTGCAAGTCTGGCCACTGCAACCGATCCTGCGGATGCCAGTGCCATTGTCGCGTCCCACTGAGCGAGCAGAATGCAGGATTCAACGCTCTGTTGCGGTCAACAGCATAACTGCTGGGCTCGCAGTTCCTGGCAATCTCCGCAAGACAAAACCCGACAAAGATCGAGCGACACCCTTCCTTTTGCTGCCGTCAGAGTATGTGCAGGTCGGAGATCTGCTCGGAGTTTTCAATGAATATTCGCTCAGATATGGTTCTGGCTTGCTCTCTCTTGACCACCTTAGCAGGCATCAGTACCACCTTGTCCGCTCGTGCCGAAGGGCATGAGATTCAGGCCTCCACGCAAGCAGGCGCAACTTCCATTCAATCGAATAATGCAGCAGTTACGTCATCCCAACCCACAGCCCTCCCCCGAACAGCTGTTGTTCTCCGTTTCGCAATTCAATCGCAGCCGTTAACGGATACGGCAGCCCTCTCCGCACAAGCTTGCCCCCAGGTCCCTGCCGCACAGACTTCACCCGAAGCCGGAAGCGCAGATGCTTCTCACAAACCCATCAAGGTAGATCCGGCCATCCTTGACAAGATCACGGAGGAAATGCAGAACAAGTTGTCGAAGAAGATGAACGTTCTGGTTAATCCCGATCCACAATCTATTCCACAGGGTGCAACCGTGATCACTGGATGCATTACCCGTGCGAATGCTGGCAACTCTGTTGAGCGTCTGGCTGGCATGGGGCTGGGCGCGAGCCACCTCAACGTCCATGTTGTGGCCCTCTCGCGCGTGAAGGAGGGATGGAATCCTCTCGACACCTTCGACATTCAGGTCAAAGGTGGCAGCTATCTTCCCCCTCTCGGTCCGGTTGGGCTTGCTGTCCATGCGGCCCGCGATACACAGCAAACACTCTCAGCAGATGCAAGGAAGCTTGCAGACAAGATTCTGAAACAACTGGCGAAAGACATGAAAGCAAAGGAACAGGTAGCAAAGAACGGTTGAAGCCTGTTCATGATTGAAGGTCTGCGTTCTTTCGTAAGAACACAGCCGGTTTACACGCGGCACTTAGCGCCAGATCATGGCACTACCAAGCGTAGTCGTCGTGAAAGAAGCCACGGTGCCAATTCTCGAAATTTGTACCTAAATCAATCCACATGGAGGAAATAGTGAAACGATTCTCAACAACCCCATTCCTGCTCACCGCGCTGTTGGTGGCTACCGCAAGTGCCGGCACTTCACTGACTGCCCATGCCGCACCAGCTACGACGGTCGCAATCACGGGAGCCTCTGGCCAGGACAGCAACGCATCTTCGGTCGCCGGCACTTGGCAACTCTCCTTCACCGATCCCCAGGGAACGGCACGCCAGGCTTCGCTGCAACTACAGCAGGACGGCGGCAAAATCAGTGGAACCTTCCAGGGGCAGCGTGGCTCGGGCGCAGTCAGCGGAACCATTCAAGGTAATCAGATATCCATGACCGTGAAAGGCCGCGGCGGAAGGGAGATCAGCTTTTCCGGTACCGTTGACGGTGGCAAGATGAGCGGAACAAGCGCACAGGGTGCCGCCTGGTCGGCAACTCGCCAATAACAGTCCTCCCCCAGTTCGCGGTTCGTCCCTGGATCTTCTGATCTTGTGGCCGAGCCGCGAATTCCCATGAAAGAGAAATCAATTTCATTATTTGAGGCAAGGAATGGCTAATAATCTGGGACAAGACCTGTGGTATCTCCTGAATATGTTCCATGGTTTGGGCTATTCGGTACTCTTCATTCTGGGAATTGTCTGGCTCCGCCTGATTCTCCTGGTGGTCGAGCACGCTCTGTACCCTCGCCGAAAAATGCCCACTCATAAGTTTGTTCATCCTCTCGGCTCATTCCGAGCGGGCAGCATCGAGGATAGGGAAAACACGGAATTCCAGACCGGAAGCCCTTCCAAGTTCGTTTCGACGCGTGAGAAGAGGAATCTCTGTGCCTGAGCGTGATTGACGCCTGCAAGGGCAAGACGCATTCTGAGTGAAAGGCAGGACTCATGCAGCAACTGGACAATTCACGCCATCAGGCCCGTAAGACTTCGGATATCCCGAAACGGCAGATTTTGTTAGTCGATGATGACCAGGACATGGCAGAGATGCTCGCCGAGTATCTCAATCCTGAAGGATACGCGGTTCACACGGCATACACCGCGCGCGCCGGACTTGATCGAGCCAAAGAAGGCGGGCTTGTGTTAATTATTCTCGATGTCATGCTTCCAGACAGCGACGGCTTTACGGTTTTGCATGAGATTCGGCAACAGAGCCGCATTCCAGTCATCATGCTGACCACTAGGTCTTCCGTCGCAGACAAGGTAACGGGACTCGAAGGTGGTGCTGATGACTACATTCCCAAACCGTTTACGCCGATAGAACTGTTGGCACGCATTCGCACGGTACTGCGCCGCGGCCAACCTTCCCGTTTCGGCAGCCCATTCCTCTCGATTGATGATCTGATCTTGGATACAGGAACACGCCGAGTCGAGTGCAATGGTAAATCCGTCGATTGCACTGCTGCTGAATTCGATGTGTTGCATGCGCTTGCGTCATCCGCTGGCGAAGTTGTCACGAGAGAACATCTAACACGAGTAGCTCTCGGGCGGTCTCTTTCGGCAGGAGACCGCGGCGTGGATAACCTGGTTAGCGCCCTCCGCAAGAAGCTCGGCGTGGGGCCACAGGGAGAAGAGCGGTTCCGTGCAGTCCGAAATGTAGGCTACATTTACCTTCATAGCCCAGAATCAGAGCAAAGAGAGTCGCAATCATGAAGCTCTTCTGGAGAATCTTTTTCTTTTTCTGGATCGCTACCGTACTGATGATCGCCTTTGTCCTTATGGTCAACGAGTTTGTTCCAGTAAGCTTTCCAGGCGAACACGAAAGGCGCTTTCAACCGGACGCGACTCTTCCAGCTCTCACTGCCGCCGTCAACGCTTACGAACAGAATGGCCCAGAAGCCTTTCGTGCTCGAACACAGCATCTCCCGATGATTCACCGCTCGGAAGTCTACCTTTTCGATCAGCAAGGTAGTCCTCTACTCGCAGATACCAGGGACTATTCCTTCTATGAGCTGATGGCACAGGATGTACTGAAAAGCGGCCACGAAGAGTTTATCCGTCTCGGGTTCCGCATGCTCTACGCGTGCCCGATTGAGAGTGCTTCAGGCCACCGCTACGCCGCTATTCTGACCATCTTCACGCCCGTGGTTCGCCTCTTCAATCCGCGGTTCTGGTCGAACATGGTGATCGCGATGGTCCCAGCATCGTTCGTCTGTATTCTTTTGACTTTCTATCTGACTCGCCCTATCACACAACTGCAGACGGCCGCACGGCGCCTGGCGGGCGGCGACCTGGATGCCCGAGCTGTCTCGCTGAAATACGCACGCCGCGACGAACTAGGAGATCTTGCACGCGATTTCGATGCGATGGCAGCACAAATCCAACTGCTGATGACCGCACAGCGCAGATTCGTTGCCGATGTCTCCCATGAACTTGGTGCACCGCTAACACGCATGCACTTGGCGATTGCGCTCCTCCGCCGCGAGTTTGGCACAGGATCAAGCAGCATCGTCCGGATTGAGCGTGAAACCGACAAGCTCAGCAATCTGGTACAGCAGTTGCTGCTTCTCGCTGGGCTCGAAGCGGGAAGAGTTCCATCAGAGACACTCGCCCCGGTGTCGATTCGCAGTCTATGCGACAGCATCATCGAAGACGCCGGCCTGGAAGCAACACACCGCGGATGCCGCATCACCGGCGAGCGACAGGATATGACTCTTCTCGCCTTCCCCAACCTCCTCCGTCGCGCGATTGATAACGTTCTGCGGAACGCGCTGCGTTACTCGCCCCCTGGAGGAGAAATTCGACTCGATTCCAAGGTCGATATCATCGCTGGGGAAGTGATCGTCACGATTCTCGATCATGGTCCGGGAGTTCCAGAAGCGGCTTTGGCCGACATCTTCCGGCCTTTCTTCCGCACAGCTCCAGGACGCGAATCCAGCAGTGGTGGAACGGGACTGGGGCTAGCCATCGCGAACGAAGCCATACACATGCACGACGGCACAATCGAGGCTCGCAATCGCAAAGAAGGCGGCTTGCAAGTGACGATTAGACTTCCTCTGCGGACCCCGGCACCGGACGAACAAAACGATGCGGACGCCCGTGAAGAAACGGGAAAGAGGAAATCCGAATAATTTATTCAGCGAAAAGATATCGACGACAAATCCATACATACGAACCGCCACTTCCATCCATTCTTCGTGGTCTTAATACAAAGAAGAGCGTCGTGCCAGATTCGCGCCTGGCACGGACTTGGGATCGGAGATTTCCTGCACGAGCATCTGCTTAATGCCTGCTGCAAAGCGAGTCAGTTCCTCCGATGCTCCTAGATCGATAGCGACGCTCATTTCGAAGGAGCCTTCAATATTATGAAGAAATTTTTGTGTCTGTCTCTCATCGCTGTCAGCCTGTCGCCAATTGCTGCGAGAGCCCAGGTCATCGTTCGAGTCCCGCCTCCCCGTGTTGTCGTCGAACACCCAATTCCTCCTCCGGGAGCTCGTTATGTCTGGGTTGGTGGATACTACCGCTGGACTGGCGTCCGCTATATCTGGGTTGCCGGCCACTATGTCGTGCCTCCACGGCCACGCGCCGTCTGGGTTGCCCCACATTGGGTCGCACGCAGCAGCGGTTGGGTATTCGTGAAGGGCTACTGGCGATAGACGGCTGTTTGCCGTCTATCCCTTCCGTGACTAGTAGCCTGCATCATCTCCGGCTGGATTCCCTTTCGAGGCAAAGATGAAAACAGAAGATCGAATCGAGCAACATCCAAGGACGATGCCTGAGTCTGGCACTCTCCCAGCTTCCGAACGCAGCAACGAAGAGTTTGAGAGAGAGGTTATTCGAAACCGCCCTCAAATCTATCGGTTCTTGCTGGCATCGTTGCGCGATCCGGATTTGGCCGAAGTTCTCACACAGGAATGTTTCTTGAAGGCGTATCGCAACTGGCACCGTTTCCGGGCCGAAGCACAAGTATCGACGTGGCTAATGAGAATCGCCATCAATCTACAGAAAGATCACTGGCGTAGCCGGCGAGTGGAGTTCTGGCGCAGTCTTCGTGCTAATTCTATGGATACGGAGGAGATTCTATGTCATATCCAAGCCAGAAACACTTCACCGGAAAGAAATGTTGTTGTCAAGGAACAAGTAGCGTCAGTCTGGAGGACAATACCCAAGCTTCCAGAAAAGGCTAGAACGGTATTTCTCCTCCATATCGTGGAAGAACTAACATTCCGAGAAATCGCGGAGGTGATGGGCATACCGGAAGGAACAGCAAAAACGCAGTTCGGCCGCTCGATTGAGAGAATACGGTGTGTGCTTGGTGCTGAACGTGATGTTTGAGTAACAAAAGGTATGCCATACTAGACCGTTTTTAGGGACGGTTCTGATTTCAGAACATCTGTCCACACCAAGGCCCAAAGAGCGGAAATTTATCGCTGTACCTGAATCTCAGTTATTCTCCTTTAGGACCAGTACCCTCCCACAAGCATCTAGCTTGGAGATATATCCAACCCCTGCGCCGTTCCATCCAGCTTTCGGATGCGGGGGAAGGGGGAAGTAGCAACGGAATGCCACGAATATTGAATCCAATTCATGGGTAATAACCACTACGGCTATTGCGGAACTGCATTAGCCGTAGTGTTATGGTTCTGCATGCGCTGGCGAACCTGCTGTCTTATTTGCTGCGCAAGCTGAACGTATTGCTGCTTCTGCTGATCGTTGAGCACGGATTCAATTCTGGTCACTGTTCTCGAAGATGCTTCTTGTTTGGCGCATCTTCTGTATCGGCCCGGAAGAGATATTTGCCCGGAGCGCTTGTAATTGCTGTTGGTGCAACGCGATAATGGGCTTAATCTGAGCCTTCTGATCGTCAGTCAGGTTCAGCTTTGCCGCCAAGAGTTTTACTACCTCATCGGGAGTCATGAGGTGAATTGCACCCGGCTGAGGAGATACAGATTGGCCCTGAGCAAGAGATAGCGCAGGGGATACTCCCGATACCAGCATCACACCCAGCGTAGGTGCAATCAAGAGTCGTTTCATTGAAGCCTCCTGTGTGCCACAAAGTTCTAACACGTAGTGGCAAGGTTGATAGAAGGTAAAAATAACCCCATGTCCTCCAGTCAGAACATGGAGCCAATTTCTACGTAAGAAGAATCGGAATAATTGTGCGTGTCTATTCTGGTGTCTGAGAGTCGGAAATACATAGGCTGTCTTGGGCGAAGCGTAATCTGCGGCCAGAGGCGAACTTGTTGGCCCGGTTCGAAATGCAATTTCCATCTCTGTGCAATAGTCGCTAAAAGCAATACACCTTCCATCATGGCGAAATGTTCTCCAATGCAGACGCGCGTGCCAGCACCGAAAGGATAAAAAGCAAACCTGCGCTGTACTGGCGCATATTGTTTGAGCCAGCGATCAGGATCAAATTTCTCCGGCTGCGGCCAGAACCGTGCATCTCTGTGCGTTGCATAAGGACTCATCATCAACGTGGAACCAGCTCGCACTTCGATCTCTCCAAGCCGATACGCTGTCACAGCTTCACGCGCAATCACCCAGGCGGGCGGATAGAGCCGCAGCGCTTCTAGAAAAACATGCTCTGTGTATTTGAGACAGGGTAAATCTTCAATGCTCGGAAGCCGTCCATCCAATACCGCCTCAAGCTCCTCTCTCATCCTGTCTGCAATATGAGGATTCTGTGATAGTAAGTACCAGGTCCATGTCAAAGCATTGGCAGTTGTCTCATGGCCGGCGAGAAAAAGCGTAAGGCATTCGTCGAGCAGCAATTCCTCGGAAGTGTAGGCAGCATCGTCACTGCCACGTACACGCATGAGCATCGAAAGCATGTCATCAAGCTCAGGATGAACGTGATGTGCTTCGATGACTTTACGAAGGACGGTTGCAATCTTACCCCGAGATACCTGTGCTCTCTTCTCGGCCCAGTGGCGAACCGGCAAAATCATGCGAACGAATGGGCTATTCAAAAGAAAAAACACCTGAAGAGCCTGCTTCAGGCTTTCGCCTATATCGTCAGCATCCTGTTCAAGATCGGCACTAAAGAGCGTACGCCCTACAATCGCCAGAGTAAGCCGCATCATCTCCTGATCGATTGCATAGAGAGTTCCCATTGCCCATGTATTGGCCATCCTATTGGCACACTCAACTATCGTTGCAGCATAGGCAGCGAGACGTGTGCTATGAAATGCAGGTTGCACGATCCGGCGCTCCCGACGATGCACTTCACCTTCACTCGTTAGCAGGCCATTACCTAGCACTGGCTTCGACGCCTGGAGCCCCCTGCCTTTTATAAAGTTCCAATCATGGTTGACGAGGATATCTTGGATCAACTCAGGATGGTTTATATGGAAGAGATACTGGGAACCGATCCGCAAGCAGCGTATATCAGTACCTCTTTGACTCAATTCCGTCATACACTTCAGAGGATCGCGACGAAAGCGCACAAGTTCTGCAAAACCACACGCCTCTTCAACCTTGTATTTCATGATGAAATATCTGCTCCGTCATTGGAAGAAAGAGAGGTGCGGCAGAGCTGTTTCCAAACATCTGCCGCACTTGCCGGGGGAGGGCAACTTATGGCTAGCGCGTGCGCACTGCACTGCCGTGCGGCCCGGAACGTGCTACCGTAGCCGAGCCTGTACCACGTCCAGCCACGTTACGAGTTGCTACCTGGCCGTTCGGTCCGGTCATTGTGCTTGTGCTACCGCCGGGATAACGCATCGTGTTTCGAGATGCAGTATTGCCATTGGGCCCTGTTGTGGTTGCTGTCACATTACCGGTGCCTCGCCCGGCCACTGTGCGGTTCGCCGAATTTCCATTCGGGCCGGTCACCGTCGTCGAGTTGCCGCCCGGATAATGGGCGGTAGAACGAGTGGCAGTATTGCCATTGGGGCCCGTAGCAGTCACGTTTGTCTGGCCAGCCTGCCGCGTTGCAGTACGAGTTGCAGTATTACCATTAGGGCCGGTAGCCGTAGTGGAAGTGTTGACCTGCGCGAAAGCAGCGGATGCACACAGCACAGACGTGGCAATGAGCGAGGATATCTTGTATTTCATCGAACTCTCCTGGTAGTAAGATTTCGGCCAGTCGATGACCGTGCCGACATACTCATTGGAACCCGAAAAGCCCATTCAGTTGCGAGGAGAAGTGTAAGGAAGTGTAGAAGGCATTAAGCGAGGGGAAGCAGCACTCGAACGATAAGACCGGAAGTGTCCCTGCGGTTCTCCGCGACAACCTTGCCTTGATGAAGCTCCGCAATTCTTCGCGAAATCGAAAGACCCAGCCCGCTTCCCTCGTCTTCCAGGAGGCGTGCTTCGGAGACACGAAAGAAAGCATCGAAAAGAAACGGCAATGACTCTTCAGCAACTCCTGGGCCATGATCCGTCACGCAGATTTCGCAATATGCGGGCTCGGAGGACAGATGGCGTATGCCTATGTCGACTTCCACAGAAGTATTCGGATCGGTGTAATGAACAGCGTTGCGAAGAATGTTTTCGATGCAACTTCGAAGCAGATTCGGATCTCCCTGAACAGAGCAAGATCTTTCCGTCCGAACCAAAACCGTCTTACCTTCCTCCCGAGCTTCGAACTCTGCATCTTGCGCAAGGCTCTCTAGCAAAGGTCTTAAAGCAATCGACCTGAACTGCACACGATCAGGTTGAAGGTCGAGGCGGGTGAGAAGAAGAATCTGCTGGATCATCTCATTCATGCGATCAATGTCGGCCTGCATCTGATCGATGACGTCCTCCTCGCCCCTCCGAAGCAATTCGAGGGATACTGAGACTCGTGTCAATGGAGATCGAAGCTCATGCGAAATATCCGCGAGCATTTCCTGGCGTTTGCTGATAAGAAGCTCGATGCGGTCGGCCATCCGGTCAAATGCCTGAGCTGTCTCTGCGAGTTCATCGTCGCGTGGCGCAATGGCTGGAGTAACACGGGTTGTCAGGTCTCCAGCAGCCAAGCGTTGGGAAGCTGCCTGCAAGGCGCGGATCGGAGAGACGATATATCGCGTCAGCACAAGACAGAAAATGGCAGCTACCACTAGGGCAAGCACAAGCCGGCTCAAGGCAGGCAGCGCAAATGTTCCGTCAACAAAACCGTTTAGAGGATGCACTTCAAGTACAAATACAAAGTGGCGCTGTCTGGAGATAACTGGAGTTGCGGCTGTCCATTCCCTGCCAAGCCACAGAGTCGATTCTCCTGTGGCAAGACTGCGTTCGAGAACATGTCCAACATTGACAGGCACTGTTTTGCCAAGCACGTCCTGCTGGTGCTCATCAAGGAGGCTGGCATCGATTCCGGAAGATTCCTTGAGGGTGTTCAAATACCTTTCGAGCGCAGGTGCGCCCCCTGTCTCGTAGAAGTCCACCGCACTGTGTGCGTACATATCTTGCGTGACGCGCATCCATCTCTTGCCCAAGGGCCGCGATCCCGTAAGCATCGTGAGTACGAGGACCAGCGAGGCACCTACAATCAGTGTCAGCCAGAACCAGCCGAATATCTTCGCATACAGCGAGCGCAGCATCCTCATCGGATCTCAACCTGCCCCGTGTAGGCATAGCCGCTGCCCCTCAAGTTCCGAATGCGTTCAGTGTCTCCGAAGTATGCTCCGAGCTTCTTGCGAAGATTGCTGATATGGTTGTCCACGCTTCGGTCGAATGGGGCGACAGGCCGTCCAAGACAGACTTCAGCAATGTCGTCCCGTGTTAGAACCTGCCCGGCTGATTTCACGAGCAGAAGAAGGATATCGAATTCCGTTCCTGTTAATGCTATTTCTTTCCCTTCCCGTAAAACACGGCGTTGTCCGACATGAATTTCGAGATCCCCGATTGTGATGCAATGGTAGTGAGGTGTTTGTTGTATATGGCGCTTTAATACGGAGCGAATGCGGGCAAGCAATTCGCGCGCGTTGAATGGTTTCGGCAAATAGTCATCTGCTCCAGCTTCGAGCCCAGCAATCCGATCAGCCTCATCGCCGCGCGCCGTTAGCATGATGATCGGCACGTCTGAGACTGTTCGTATTTTCTTCAATACAGTCCGGCCATCGCTGCCTGGGAGCATCACATCAAGAACAACCAGCTTGTAATTTTCCGTAGTTGCTCTGCGAACTCCATCTGTCGCATTATGGGCGAAAGACACCTCGAAGCCTTCCATGTGCAGCAATTTCTGAAGCGAGCTGCAGAGTTGCTTGTCATCATCCACCAGAAGGATGGGGACCGCGACAATAAACGGCGATACCTGCGAAGCGGTTTGTTGCGAAAATTGATCTGTCACAGGTTTCTTCCGGGCCTTGTTATGGAAATAGTATCGCCATGGTTTGTCTCAATTATGCGTTCTACCGCTGCCTGTCACGGCAATAAAGTGTAAAGAAGTGCAATGTTCTCTCTGCATAGACAGTTCCATACATCGACGCATCGGGCATGGTGTTAGCAAAAGGAGATGGCTTTGCAGTAAGAAAGCCTCTCAGGAGAGAACAGATGAAAATGACATGGAAAGCGATAATCACTACCGGCATCCTCAGCATTGCCTGCATTACGACAGCCGCAATCTCCCAGGAACAGGGCGGATTCTTTCGTCAACGCACAAAAGGAATGATCATTCACGAGATAGAGCGCGAGCTTCAGATTACCGATATACAACGCACAGAGATCAAAGGCATTCTGGCAACAGAAAAGCCTACCATTCAGGCATTGGCACAGCAGATTCAACAGCAGAACCAGCAACTCGCGGCACAGCAAAGCTTCGACGAAGCTTATATCCGCAACTTCGCCCAGCAACATGCGTCCACTACGGCCGATGCTCTTGTGGAGCGAGAAAAAGTTCGATTTGAGATCCTACAAGTACTTACTCCTGACCAGCGGCAGAAGTTGATGCAGATACGCCAGGCGCATCGAAATCAACTGATAGATCGGCTCGCATCCCTCGGTGAGCAGTTGTAAGAGACTGTGCGGGAGGGGCTTTCGGCCTCTCCCAATCCGTATCGCGACAATGCACAACTAGGACTGAGGGGGAGATGTATGGCTTGCCGTCTTTGATTTGCCCCTAGGGCCGGTCACAGTTCCTGCCGTAGTTCTTGTGCCGTTTGCGTTATTGGTTGTGCTCCCGCTTACTGTCGCAGTTCCGCCTTTCGGGCCGGTTACACTTCCTGTTCCGGTCGCTCCGGTACGTGTTTTGGTTGCGCTTCCTTGTGCTGAGATACTGCGCCCATGTGCGCCGGTAGCTGTGCCACTTCCAGAAACGGTGTTGCCGGTGCGAGATGCAGACCCGGTGGCGGTACTGCCGTGACGCCCCGTTACGGTATGTTGTGCAGGCAGTGGTGGAACCGGCAGGAATACAAACAAGGTGAGGAAGGCTGCTATTCGTTTCATGTTGCTCCTTTCAATCCACGAATCAAAAGTAATGACAATCCTGTGTGCCTTAAACGGCTCTAGTACGATGCAAATCTGTTCTAGGAACAGACGCGACTTCGACAGCTATTGAGGAACGGACTTGAAAATAGATTGGACCGCCGAGCGTATTCGGCTGCGGGTTTGCCCTGGGCCCGCTTGAGGCTCTTCTCCCTGTACGGAAACATTCTCTCCCAATTGAGAAATGACAGGCTCCATCGCTGGCCCGTTGATGCGAATCAGCAATGCTCCAGACGGCTTTCCAGGGCTCAAGGAGCCCATCACAAGCATGTACTCATCGCCCTTCCGAAACGTTGCATAGCGAATGTCGTCATTGGTCGCATTGAGATCATCGTTGATCCAAAAACCCCACTCACCTTGATGGACGGCATCCGTCAGTGGCTTATCCAAAATCACCGCTAGGTGAAAAGCGCTACCGCAGGCTTTTCGCACACAACTCCACACCTCGATATATCCTGCGGAAGTCAGTTGCGATGCAAGGCCGGTATAGGTAGTCAGAGATGAGGCTGAAGACGGCCCCGCATAGGCAAGATAGTCTATCGGACCCGTTACGGTAAGGCTTTTGCCGAGATGGCTGGCATTCCATTCCACAGGGCCAAGGGGAATGGCGAATTCGTCTTGATCGACATGAAGCGCCCCAATGATAAAGCTATTTGCCGGCCGTTGGATTGTCCGGAAATCCGAAGCCCTTGGATAGTCCGAAGTTTGCGCTTGAGTGATCTGGGGGACGAGAAGAAGTGCAGATAATCCAAGTAGGAGAGCTCTCATGAGCTAATTGAAACATCCGACTTGCGCTGCAACAAGACATACTGACACTTCCTTACACTTCTTACTCAATGCAATCCTCGTTTTGACTGTTCGAATGGCGTAGAACCTCGTATTCTTGTGATCGTCTCCGTGGTCCTACGCCTTTTCTCACTCCGCACACAGCAGCGTGGGCGCGCCTACATGGATCGCCTCTCACTGCTGTAATCTCTGCCGTCACTGTTTAGGATCAAACTTCCGTCCAAATCGCAATGCAGCCCTTGCAACTTAGTAGACCGCTTTCGAAAAGTCGGAGCTCACGGTTGTCAGTGCCAGCTTTTTCGAAGGGGCGTTCACGGTGGTCATGCTGGGGTAGATCGTGCCATCGCCCAGCGATGAGAACTCAACCGTAGCGGTCATAACGTCCTTCGGCTTGTCGAAATAAGACTTCACCGCAATGTGCTGAATCTGCATAGTCGACACATTCAGCATCAATCGCAGCTCGTCTCCCGGCTTCGCGTAGTCATGAATGACAATGGCATTGCTCCCTGAGCCATTTGTCTCGAAAGTTAGCTTATGAGCTTCAAACGCCTCCTTGAGTTTTTCGCGGTTCGGAGGCAGGTACATCCCAACCAGCGCATGCACGTCGGCCACCTCGTCCTGAACCTCTTGAATCTTCTTTTCCATCATCATCTTTCGCAGAGGGCCGCCTCGCGCTGCCGGCGGCTGCGGCGGAGCGCCCAGCGGTGTCTTATGCAGAGTGCCATCTGGCGCATACCGGCAGATGGACTGACGTCCGGGTTTCGTATTGCCATCAATCGTGGCAGTCGCGGTCTCGATCCACTGGTAGGTATGCAGCTGCTGCTCATTGCGGACCGTCGCTTGCTGCATCTGCTGCACCTTCTGTTGAATCATGTCTGCCTGTGGTGGACCAGGGGGCGAAGCCTGTTGCGGGCCTTGCGCGAGACACATGCCAGCCCACAAAACGCAAGTGATTGCCGGCAGATGCCGGCGCAGGGATAGATGCTTCATACGATTTTCGTCCTCCAGGAATGGCGTTACTCTGTTGTTTGCCGGGATCACGCAATTAAAGCGAGACCCCGGCGAGGTTCAGAAGTTCTTGTCTCTCTCTTACCAGCGCACGCCGAGCGTGACCGGGAAAAGCTCCGTGGTCCCAGTGCCAACTTCCGTACTGCTTGATTTCGGGGAATCGACCCAGAGATACCGGGCTTCCGCGAAGTATTTCGCCTTGCCGTCACCAATCGAATGTGTGAAACCGAATCCTATGTTGGCTCCGCCCTGGTTGCTGGAAAAGCTTGCAACGGTAGCATTCTCGTAGCCGCCCACACAAAATCCGAAATATCCGCAATAGACAACGGGAACCGAGCTATTGAAATTGGTGACTTTGCGATAGAAGCCACCACCGCCCACGGCATAAGCATTCCAGCCCTTCCGATCCGCGGGATGAAGGTAAACAATCGGATCGACCGTGAAGGACCAGAGATGAGTGTCGCCGCCCGGTGTACCGACAGCCCAGAGGAAGGCTCCGGGGAGCTTGTCGTCGATGAATTGGTACTCGACCAGCGCGCCGACGTGCGGATTGAATTGTCGCCCGACTCCAAGCGTAAAGTTGCCGCCCCAGGTGATGTAAGGAATATCGTTCCCAACAGGAGCATTGAATCCGGCGCCCAGCTCAAACGAAAGCTTGCTGAAACGGTCCTTCGACTGTGTATGCTGGCTACCGCCGCCATATTGCGGTGTGGGCGCGTCGGTTAACGCTGCCCCCCCGACTTCACTGTCCTCAACCAATAAATCGTGACCGCTTGACGACGAATAAGGCGGGAAGTTCTGTGCCTTCATGCTTCCTGTGAACGCGAGCACTGCGCCAAGAAGCAACAGTGCTCGCCCGAAAAATTGCCGCATATACAACTCCTTTGGTGAATTTGCTTTCACCGATTGGAAGGCGGATGTGAAGCCGAAGTCTCGCCTGGAAAGGCCTGGATGACAATTTCCGACACGTCGAAAATCATCTTGCAACTCATCGTGTTTTGCTGCACACATGACGACGCTCATGTTCCAGTAAGGTCCATTCATCCTCTGCGGACGCGACGCACTCGCCGCACTTCAGGCACAGAGAAGCAATGCCGTCTTCCCCATTCAACGAATGACGAAACTGGCGCAAACATTGGGGCGATACATTTGGCTGTTGGATTGATTGGGCACCTGGTACGAACTTGTTGCGCTGACGGTACTCCTCCAGCCGCGAAGTTCTTGCCGAGGCTCCAAGCCGCGTCTCTTGTACAGGAGCCATCAAGCTCCCACCCGCATGTCCCGCCATAAGCCCTCCCCGAGCATGTAGCTTTTAATGCGTCAGTTCCCGGATGTAGTTCCGGAGAAATTGGAATCCATAGCTGAGGCTCGCTTGCCGCGCAATTTCTGCACCGCCATAGCCGGAGGGATACCAGGTCTCGATAGCGACCGCGCTTCCTGACCATGGGGCGACGATGCGAGCCACAGAAAGCGCCTCATGCCCGTCTTCTCCTTTTCGGGCCATGAATGTATCTTCGAGCGCAGCTTTGAACTTGGAGTTGGTGCAGGTACTGCAACGACGGAGGTCTTCCTTGAAAAGGTCTGCCAATACATAGCTCGTAGTGCCGCGGACTGCGATCTGTCCCATCGAAGAGCCGAAGCGGTCCAGGTATCCCTGGCCATCCTGTGGCCATTCGCCAGGTTCCTCTCTCTTCTGCTCGATTCCTCCACGCACCGCGGCCTCAATGACAGACGAGACACCGTATGTATGCTTCAGGTACATCTTGAGCCTCTCGCTCTGCGTTGGCGGGGTATATATCGAGCTGGCAGATTTGGCTCCCACAGCGGCGGGAGCCGGAGCATTGGGAAGAGGTTGTTGTGCAGAGCAAAAAGATGCCAAAGCGCAGAGCGCTACACTCCACAGAATTGCGTATCGTCTCTTCATTCAGTCTCCTTGAACATGGCGGATCGTGAGAGGACGTGTCCCCTTAAGAGGTAGAAGCAGGTTCGAAAGAAGAAGTCGCTGGTCAGAATCGTTGCACGACAAAATCCGACAAAAAAGCGACGGCGATGGACACTTTCATCGCCGTCGCCATAGAACCTAGTGCCGGTGCCAGGTTCCGCTTCCTCTCGCGCCTGAGCGGGTCACGGTAGCGTCCCCTGTGCCTCGCCCAGTGACAGTTGTCGTCTCGGATTGCCCCTTGGGCCCGGTCGTGGTTGTGGAACTGCCGCCCGGATAACGCTGCGTGGTCCTCGTAGCGGTTCCGCCGTCGGGGCCCGTCGTGGTTGCAGAAACATTACCCGAGCCGCGGCCAGTCACCGTCCGGCTCGACGTCCCACCATTCGGACCTGTGAATGTGCTGGAGCTGCCACCGGGATAGTGCGTGGTCGAACGTTCATACGTACCTCCGTTCGGTCCCCTGCCCCACGCATCTGTTTGACCGTATCCACGAACCGCCGTCCTTGTTGCCACACCGCCATTCGGGCCGACAAAGACCTGGTGGTTGTAGGCACGAGCCGACGCAGAATGATCGTAGTACCCGTAGTAGCCGCGATTCACGACCGTAACACTCCGAGAGACGTACGTTGCGCTGTGGAAGACCACGGTGTGCGCATACCAGTTCGGCGCCCAGTACGAGCAGCCCCAACCGTAGGAAGCAAATGCGCCAACCATGATTCCCGCAGTAAATCCAACCATTGCAGCGGCTGCTACCGTACCGGCAGACGGTGCTGGAGCTGCGTAGTAATAGGCCGGATACACGGGTACCGGTGCTCCGTATACAACCCAGGGATTATAGACAGGCACGTAATAGACAGCGGGATTCACCGGCTCAATCACGATCCCTCCGGGTTGATAGGCGACCGTCTCCTGGGGGGTTGTCTTGAGATTACCGGCGGCATAGGCACGTTGACGCATGGCCTGAATTGCACCCATCACATCCTGCGGCTGGTTGTAGTAGGCGTTCCCGAGTTGCGATGTCCAGGCGAGATTCCTGTCCAGGTTCGAGAGCACGGAGGGAAACGCGGTCAAGGACTTCACGCTCGGGTCCCAGGGCTGAGCGTCCACAACCCGCGCCATCTCCTGCGGCGGCATCCCGGCATTCTTTTGCACGAACCGGTTTGCTTCCACGATCTGCGAAGAATAGGTGGATGCCGTCAGGACCTGCGCCACCAGTGCATCTGGATAAAGCGCAATCGGAGCTACCAACTCGTCAAGCTGGGCATAGTCGAGCTGTGTGTAGGCCGGTCTCGGCGGTGGCGGTGGCGCTTCCTGTGCGTAAAGCTCCGGCACTCCCAGAGGAAGCAAACAGAAAACGAGAGTCGCCGCGATTCCAGATCGCACTCGTTCGAGAACGCGCGTGATCTGGTGGGAATGATGGTTCAGTCTGGAATGTGCATCAGCGAAGGCCGAAGCGCTTCTTGAATCGCATTTTGGTGTCATGGTCAACCTTCCATAGTTCAAATCGGTGGACTCCAGACGTAGCGGCGGAAACTCCCGCTCGGCCTCGCACGCCTAAAAATCTCACCCGCATAGTCTGACCCTTCTGCGGCTTAAGTGATGTCGGGAAATGTCGTAGGCAGCTTTGCCGCCTACGCACCTGCTCGGCATTCATCCGATTCGAGGTCGAGCTCATCACAAACCGGGAAGATCTGCCCGCTGAAGAAACTTGAACCGTCCGCGTTCAATTTTGGATTTCAGGCTCTTATCCCGCTATCTCCGCACTGGCGTCAAAGACCGTGCGAATCCGGCACTTTCTGGAACGATAAGCATGAACACCAACCCAGATAGCGATGGTGGCAACAAGCAATTTTGTTTAAGGAGTGTAGAGATGGAAGTGACCTGTTCCCTTTGGCGCGAGAACCAGCCGCAAGGCAAAGGTTCCGAGAGCCTCAGCAACATTGAAGACATTGTTCGGCATCACCAATCCAGCGTGCTGCGTTATGTTCTCTCTCGCGTCAACGACGTCGATCTTGCAGAGACAGTTACCCAGGACTGCTTCCTAAGAGCGTATAACTCGCGCGATGAATTCCGTGGCGAGTGCAGCGTCAGGACATGGCTCATCGCCATTGCCACAAATCTCATCCGCGACCACACCCGCACGAAGCGTTTCCGCTTCTGGAAAGAAGCTTCTGCCACAGCGGTTCCCCTAAGTGAAATCCATGATCGCGTAGCCACCCAACAGCCAACTCCGGAAACAGAGCTACTGACTACGGAACAGATCGCCCGAATGTGGGGAACTGTCGAGTCACTTCCTCGCAAGCAGCGGCAGGTCTTGGTAATGCGCTTTAAGAGAGAGATGAAGCTCTCCGAGATCGCCGGCACCACAGGCATGACGCTGAATATGATCAAAGCGCATCTGTATCGTGGTCTCCAGGCCGTTCGCGCCCAAACAGACCCGTTCCTTCCCATCGAGCGGCACTATGACAGCGTGCAGGCGTATCTTCCGAAGCAGGATCTCTGTGCATACAATTTCGAGCAAACTGCTCACATATGACGCCCTGGTTGCAGGGCAATACTCCCGCTCTGCCAACGCTACACACTTCACACTCCCATCGTCGGCAGAAGGACTATCTAGTCATGTATAGGCTGCAATTAAAAACGACCTCTGACACTGCCCCCAGATTCCGCTGGTCTGTGGCAGTGCAATATGGAACACGCGACTACGCTCTCCCTCGTGCACCGCATGAGCTATCCCGCTCCTGAGAGCAGGCATCCTAAATTGGACACTCCTCTTTGCACAGGCGCGGAAAGAATGTTGTCTGCTGCCTAGCCAGCGCATACGAAACTAATGTAGTCCTCTCGTTGTGTATGGAACTTCCCGTAGAGCTTTCCAGCAAGGTGACAGCTACACCCTCATTTGCCATCTATGAAGGCAGTAATCTCACTTTACATCGTGTTTACTGGGAAACACTTCCGCCGAGAAAGGACTGTTAATCAAGTGCGTATTGATATCGCGGTCGAATAAACTAGAGATGCACGATCCCCCTCACCCTCCCGGAGAGGCCGCTTCGAAAGCATGAGGGGATGATCGTGATTCGGACAGCGCAGAGATCTCTTCCCGTTACAGTGCTACTGCCACGAAGTCAATGAGTGCCGACAGAGATGCTAGTTCCGCCTGGTACGTCTCGTTGCTGTGCGGGTTTGTGTCTCTCCGCTCCGGTTAGTCGTTGTGACGCTCGTGGTCCTTCCGTTAGGCCCAGCAGTAGCCTGACGGTCAACCGCACCGCCATTAGGCCCAGTAGTTGTCGCAGTCACAGCGCCGGTTCCCCGCCCAGTCACGGTGCGGGAAGCACTTTGTCCATTTGTCCCTGTAGCGGTTGTGGTGTTGCCGCCGGCAAAGTGTTGCGTATTGCGCGTAGCTGCTCCGCCATTGGGCCCGGTTGTTGTCGTAGTGACATCTCCAGTCCCGCGGCCCGTGACCGTGCGTGAAGCAGACCTTCCATCCGGCCCTGTAACAGTGGTTGAATTTCCGCCGGCGTAGTGCGTTGTAGAACGTTCGTAGGTCCCGCCGTTTGGCCCTCTTCCCCAGACGTCCGTCTGGCCGTATCCGCGAACGGCTGTACGTGTCGTCACACCGCCATTCGGTCCTACATACACTTGCCGGTTATAGGCTCGCGCGACCGGGGAATGATCGTAATAGCCGTAGTAACCGTGATTGACCACCGTGACGCTACGCGAAACATAGGTTGCGTGGTTATACACAACGGTGTGCGCATACCAGTTCGGAGTCCAGTGCGCATATCCCCAGGTGTATGTACCAAACGACGCCACGGAAACACCCGCAGCAAAGCCAATTGCGGCTGCCATCGCCACTCCGCCCGCTGGCGGTGGAGGTGTCATATAGGCGTACGCCGGGTATACCGGGACCGGAGCGCCGTAGACCATCCAGGGGTTGTACACCGGAACATATACGACCACGGGATTCACCGGGGCAATCACAACCGCGCTTGACTGATAAACAACGTTTAGCTGCGGCGTCGAACGAAGAGTGCCTGCAGCATAAGCCCTCTGACGCATGGCCTGGACAGCACCCATCACATCCTGCGGCTGGTTGTAGTAAGCATTGCCGATCTTGCTCGTCCATTCCAGATTTCGATCCATGTCTGCCAACACCGACGGGAATGCAGTCAGCGCCTTTACACTTGGGTCCCATGTCTGGGTATCGGCGATACGGGCGCGCTCCTGCGGAGCAAGAGCCATATTTGCTTTCACAAAGCGATCCGCCTCAACAACCTGGTTTGGATAGGTGGAGGCCGCAAGAATCTGAGCAACCAACGAATCCGGATAGAGTGCAATCGGAGCGACAAGTTGGCCAAGCTGGTCATAGTTCATCTGGGCATATTGCGCGGGCGGAGAAGGGGGCGGAACAGCCTGCGCATAAGCGCTCGACACTCCGCTAGGAACTAGCGCAATCATCGCGCTCGCGGCGATGCCGCTTCGTACTACGCGGGCAACAGAGCGATGCCTCGAACAGGATGCCCTGACCAGCACGGAGAGGAAATTCCGGCTTCTGGCAGACAGTTTCGGATTGTGCAATGCAGTCGTATTTTTCACGGTGAACCTTCGGATATTGAATTTTCAGTGCAACGCAGACTCGCCGCTTTCTCCAGCCCTCGACCAATCTGCATGTCGAATCAAACCGAGGGTCCTCATTGCACTCACATCATCAGACCCTGAAACGACTCGATGGACTGTCGGGAAATGTCGTCGATAACGCCCTGAATAAAACAAGCGAACCGATCTCTAAGACTATTGTTTGGTAATTTCAACGAGGCAGAATAGCAGGTCAGGTAAGCGCAGATTTACTGGGTTAAGCGCGGCTCCGGCAATGTGCAACGAGCGTCACCTGCTTTGCGCCCAGAGCAGCATCTTTGGCAGTAGAGTTGTCAGAAAGAGGCAACCGCACTGCAATGAATTACGCCGCATTCAAGCACAAGGGTTCCCAGCGGCTCATGGCTGTTCCGTCCCGGGTGTGATTCCGTCAACGACCGAAAAGCTTGACCTACTTGCGAAAAATGGCAGCCCATCGCGCATCGATAAATTCATCGCTCAGATCATTTTCGCCAGTGAGGAGAGTGTAGTAGATACTTGCGTAAACCAGATCCATTAACACGTTGGAATCCATGTACGGATGCAGTTCACCTGATTCAATGCCCTTTTGCAGCCATGCTCGGGCAGCCGTCCTTCTGGGAACAAGCCAACGTTCACGAAACGCAGAATGCAGTTCCAGGTCAAACTGAATCTCGCCCAGCAGGATACGAAGAAGTCGGCCAGAGCGACCTCGAAATAAATGCGCCAATAAGTGCATGTGGAGCCGGACGCTTTCTCGCGCATTCTTCGCTTCTGGATAGCTAAGCTGGGGCCCAATACTCTCGATAAAAGCATCCATAATCACAGCCGCCTTATTGGGCCAACGCCTATAAACGGTGGCTTTTCCAACGCCAGCTTCAGAGGCGATAGAGTCAATCGTGACCCGGCGGAACCCTTCCCGCAGGACGAGCTTGAGCGCAGCCTTCAATATCTGAGGCGTTGCGTTTTCTTCTCTCGGACGGCCTCTTTTACCGCCAACAATTTCAGCCGCAGTTCCGGTAACTGGCGTATCTTTGCGCGCTATTGCCATGGCTCTATTTTACGATACGTTGCGACTCGTATATAAATAAATCGTCAGCTTCGTTCGCAACCGCCATCATCGCCATCGCGGAGGCACCCAAAATACAGCATCCCCCAAAAAGGAGTCCCAAGAATGTCTTTATTTGATCCTCGCACCACAGCACTCGTTTTGATTGACTTGCAAGGCAGCAACATGGCCCGGCAACTCGCCCCCTACCCAGCAGAGGACGTACTTGAGCGAAGTGTCCAGCTTGCGGATAAACTGCGAACACATGGGGCTACGGTCATCTTCGTCCGAGTATTAGTTACAGAATTGCCTGCGCCGCAGGTAGATGCTCCATTCCCAAAGCCAGCCTCAACACCTCCACCCAGTGCCTCTGAACTGGTCGAGGGGGTTGAGCGACAGCCATCTGACCTCATGGTTACGAAACGGCAGTGGGGCGCCTTCTATGGCACAGATCTCGAACAGCAGCTCATTCGCAAGGGCATCAAGACCATCGTTCTCGGTGGCATCGCCACCAACTTCGGTGTGGAATCAACCGCGCGCGCAGCCTTCGATAGGGGTTATGAGATCGTCTTTGCCGAAGACGCAATGTCCAGCATCAGCGCGGAAGCCCACGCCTTCGCAACCCAATTCGTCTTCCCCCGTATCGGACGGGTCCGGACTGCCCAACAGATTCTTGCCGAACTCGCGTAACGAGAGCCTTTCAAACATCCCCAACACTGTCATCGCAAGTCCAAAGTACTCGGTCGAGGAAGTGGAACTTCCTTGACCGAGTCAAACTGATTATTTCTACGTCTCATGCCGTAGCGGTTGTAGTTTCCAATATGTGAGGGACCGCCAGAGCCACTCCACAGGCCCAAAGCGGAAATAACGCAGCCAAATTAAGCTCCAAACCAGGTTGACTGTCCACATTGCAGCGACCACATAGTAGAGCTTGTAATAATCCAGATAGCCATACCAGTGAAGAGGACCCCAAACAAAGAGGAGCTGCATGCAAATACTAGTGAGCAAATAATTCGACAAAGCCATCTGTCCAACCGCGGCTAGGCTTTTCATGAACCAGCCAAGAACTCTTACTCTACTCAACAACAGGACAAGGGCTGCCGTTCCAATAGCTCCCGCAGCTCTCGTAATATCGAATGTCAGCATCATGATTCGCTGCACCTCAACCTGGTCGAAGTCGCTCTTCCACATGTCCCATGCCCCGGCAAACCCTACCGACCAGGCGATGCCCAGCCCAATCAGCGCAGAGAACAAATAGGTCTTTGTGCTAAGTTGGCCGCTGAGAAAACCCATGCGATAGAGTGCCATACCCAATAGCATCATCCCCACAATGTCCCCAATCGCGGCATAGAAGAATGTACTCTCCATCTCCTGAGCATCCTTGCTGCGGTGCTTCACGTATTCCCAATACCCTTTCTGCATCGCAGCAATATCGCCGTAAAGCTGATCCGTAGTTGGACGATAGCTTGCCTCGGCCTCCTTCCAGGCAGAGATCGCAGCGTGCCCCTGCTCACTGAGTTCTCCGTCGGTGGCCTGTGCCGACTGTGCTATCTCGGCAGCTTTTCTCGTTTCGGCCACTTCGAAATATCGCCCTCCCTCGTAACGATAGCTGTTCAGAAGCAGCACGAGAATACTTGCATACATCAACTGCTTTGCCTTGAGATGTCGCAGAGGGAACAGGAAGAGCAGTGCGCATACTGCATAGCAGAAGAGAACATCTCCCCACCAGATCAAATAGCAGTGCAAAACGCCGAGCAGCATAAGCCACATATTCCGGCGCACAAAAATGTCCGCTGTCCGTACACCGGCGCCACGTCGCTCAGCCCGTGATGTCATCAGGATCACGCCCGCTCCAAACAGCATGCTGAAAATGGCGCGCATCTTCCCCTCGGCGGTAACCCACCGGATAAACCATAAGGCGGTGTTGACAGTTGCATGAGGTCCGCTGAAGACTGGCTTCACCGTTACCAGAGGAAACATGTAATCCCAGCTCGGCAGGGCAAATGCAGTGATGTTCATCAATAGGATTCCGAGGAGAGAGAATCCTCTGAGAATGTCGAGGCTCTTGATCCGCTCTGCCTGCGTAACAGGCTGCGTCGATCCCGCTAATTGAGCTGTTCGTTCTTCCGTAATGTCAGACATAACAAGTTCCATCGATATCTCCACAAACCCCCGCGACCGCACACATGCGTCCAAGACCTCATCTGGATGAAACCAAGCACATGCATTTGGAGGGTGGTCAGGACTAATCTTTCTTTTCGTGCGAGGGGCCGCGCACAACTTGGACGAACGCATCTGGCCGTACTTTTCCAACGAAGGCGTTCCTCACCTGTGCAGCGGTGATGTCAAGGTATTTCTGTGCCTCAAGCAAAGGCTCATCGAGAGGAAGGCCTGCCTCCGCGCGAGCGAGAAGGCCTAGCGCTACATCTTCCTCGCTGGCTTCATTCAGAGGAATCTGTCGCAGCAGGTACGCTTTTGCCTGATGAAGCTCCTCCTGCGAAACTTCTGTGGCGCGCATTTCTTCGATGTCACGTCGGATAATTGCGCCCGCGTCTGCGGAGTTTTCCGGTGCGGCTCCAAAGCTGATGGTATATTCGGCCCGCTTCGCAGCAGCATTCAGGTCGAGATTGACCGAGTATACATAACCGGAAACCTGGCGAAGATCATGATAAAGACGGGCTCCCTCGAAATCGCCCCCGAGAATAGCGTTTCCAAGCTTCAGGGGAAGATAATCGGGATCAGAGCGGTCGAGAGGAAGTTGCTCCGCAAACGTAACGGTATCTTCTCCTGCGCCCGGATCAGAAATCTCAATCGAAGAAGCAGTGTTCATTGGGACAGCCGGCAACGTCGTGTCTGGAGTTGGCCCGCTCGCTCTCCATGCGCCAAACCATTTCTCGACAACCTCCCTGGCTGCTTCCGGCGTGACATCGCCCACCACTACAATCGTCGTCAGATCCGGACGGATTGCAGAGACATAGAATTTCTGAAGTAGCGTGAGATTCATCCCTCGAAGCGTGCCCGGCTTAATTTCACGAAGTTCAGGGTCTCCGGGAGGTAGAAGCGCCGTGGCCAAAGCCTGAGAACTCTGTGCTTCGGGGCTTCTCATGTCGCCCGCAAGTTCCTGGATAACCTGTCGCATCGCGGTATGGAAGTCACGGGCTTTCAACCGGGGATGCAACTCATTCTCAGCCAGCAACTGAACACCGCGCGAAAAATTATCTTTGAGAACATCCAAGGCAAAGTGATATCCACCTACTTCTTCGGCACCGATGTCGTCGAGTGCCTTCTGGAATGCAAAGCTCGCCATCTTACGGGTCCCGTGGTCATACATTGCATCCAGCACTTCAGCGTCCAGTACGTCATAAGGAGAGGAGCGCGAAGGAAGGATGCGTTTCACAGACCCTCTTACCAGCACAGTTGGACTGCTGGAGTCCGTTCGGACAATCAGGCGAAGCCCATTCCTCAAAGTCATATCGGCAACAGCGGAGCTTTCTTGTGGAACCTTCAGCTCAGCAAGAGCAGTGGCCGCCCAGGAAGGCAGTTCAATGGACCGCGTAGGGGTAGTCGTGGTCTTCTCGCTGCGCTCAAGATGATTTTCGGCTTTCGATACGCCTCCAGAGGACGGAACGAGAACGCCAACCACTCTGTTTCTCTTGTCAAGAAATTGCCGAGCCACCCGGTTCACGTCCGCTGCTGTAACCCTGCGGATCGCGTCAACGCCCACATCAGGAGAATCATGCTTTTCCGCTCCCAGGGCATTGGACCACGCATCGGCGAGACCAGGAATCGACGTGCGTTCAAATTCCGCACGCGCCAGCTCACTACGCTTGGCAGCTTGCACCATCTCTGGAGGAACTCCTTGGCGAGCGTAATTTTCCAGAATCTTCTCGACCCGCAAAACAGCCTCACCGGGTTTCTCACCGTCGGCGATCTCAACCTCCGCAAATGCGATACCGGCCTTGGAATGAGTCTCCATAATGTCGAAATCCGTGTTCAAAGCACGTCCTGACGTTTCCAGCTTGTAGAGTGCGCCTCTTCGGCTCGCAAGAGCATCAGCCAATACAAGGCTGGCGGCATAATCTGGCGAATCTGTTCCTGGGAATCGGTATGCAATTACGTCTATGTAATTGGGCAGGTTGCTGCCCATCGTGAATATCTCGGTCTTGACAGGGCTGAGCTTTATAAGGGGATGCGACGGAACCTCGCGCCGCACAGCACCACCAAATAGTCTTTGGATCGTGCGCATGGTCGAATCCGGATCAATTTTGCCCGCTACAACCAGGATCATGTTGTTCGGCGCATACCATTGACGATAGAAATTCTTCAACGCATCGCTAGTGAGAGCGTCGAAAGAACTCTTTGTCCCCAATGCATCCTGAGCATAGGGAGTGCCTTCGAACATATCCTCATCGACTCTCTGTTCGAAGCGATACCAGGGATCAGAGAGGTCCATTTCCACCTCCTCTTCAATGGCTCCACGCTCCTTCGCCCATTCCTCTGGCCGATCTTCGACATCGTTCACACATGCGGCCTGTAGTCTCAGTGCGATCTCAAGGTCATCCGATGGAACAGTAACGTAGTAACGCGTCACTGCCTGCTCGGTTTCAGCGTTGTTCTGCCCACCGAGATAGGAGTAGATCGCAGAGGTCTGATCCGCAGTCATTCCTGAGCATCCCCGGAAGGCCATGTGTTCCTGTGCATGGGCCATGCCCGGAAACTGACGCGGCGACTCGTCACCGCCGGCCAATACACTCAACTCCACGGTAGCTACCGGAGCAATTGAATCTGGGACGATCACGACCCGCATGCCATTGGGGAGCGTGGCGCGAATCGAAGCCTGAGAATATCTATTCTCCGATGTCGCATGTGCGATGGAGGCAATCCCAAAAGCCAGTACGCCGACGAGAGTCGCTGCTCTTAAATTCAAACCCTTCCCACTCCTGAATGACATGACTCCGCAAGCGCGGCTGAATACACACTGAACGATGGGAGGGATGGTTTCAGGTTCTTTGTTTCTGATCGCGGATTCACTGCGATGAACGCGGATATACAAGACTAATAGAGTCCTGCAGAAGAACAATGCCCCCTACAATGAAGATGTGCAGAACGAGAGAGGCTCGACTCTTCCTCGACAAATCCTTTTGGACGATAAGCATGGTAGACACGAATATTTTGTTATTGCACACGGTGGGAGAGATCGCCCAGGTAGCGGTGGCGTTCCTCCTTGCGCGTGCGGTCTACCTCTTGTTTCGCAGCGGGAGCACACCCCGCGGATTCGGACCGATAGTGGCACTGATGTCTGGCGCCAGCATGGCACGCGGAATCAGACTTATCTATTCGTGGGTAGCCCCCCCGCCTCCGGTCTGGCTGGACGATGTGACCATTTTGGTGATTTTTGGTGCCACCATGGCTATCCCGTTAATCCTGTCAGCCTACTATCTTCCGATTCCGGAGGCTTCAGGTTCCGGCTCCCGGAAGAGTTCCTGGCTCCAGTGGGCAATGGCTGCCAATGCTGGCCTCGGTATTCCTGTTCTCACGGTTGCGTTAATTGCCAGCGCACGCGACGTGGTTCTGCTCATCGCCGCATTCATATGTACGCTGTCAGCATTCCTGCTCCGGATGCGGGCCTCTCTTTCCAAAAACCTTCAACTCCGTCAGAAGGGATTGCTTCTCTTTTCTGGACTTACTTCAGTAGGACTATTTGGTATCTCGATCAATCTGTTTCATCGATACCTGGGAGGATTCTTTTTTCTAGGCATGCCTGGCGTCAACGCAGCCATCGAAATATTCAACATGCTCGTCACGCTTGGCATGATGTTCGTGTTCGCGAGCTTGCGACTGGCAGATGTCATCGTCAAGCGAGTTATCAGGATTTACACCTGGTGCATCGTCTCCTTGATGACATGGGAAATCGTCCAGACCTTCGCGCGTCTTAGCGCCGCGAAACCAAATCAGGAAGCGGTCTTCGCTTTCCTAGCCGTAGCTGTAATCGCCGTAGCTGTTTGCGTTACCCCGCTCGTTACGCGCATCTCTGACGAATGGATCGACCGCTGGGTCTTTGAGGTTCCAGACTTCAATTCGGCCACTCAAACGTTCTGGGAAACGCTTCTCGATATCGAAAACGAGGAAGAGGTATACGAGGCAGGGACAGAAACCATCCGTAATGTCCTGTCACTTGCGGCCGTGAAAATCGTCGAACTCGCAGATATTCGCTCCATACATGAGTCCATACCGTTCACTGGCCCGAATCCATATTTCATCCACGCCGATAGCCCTCTTCGGTCAATTCTTTCCCCATCAGCCGATGTCCTCGTTCCGTTAATTCAGGAAGGGACGGCAGAGCGCTGGATTGCTCTTGGCAATGGTGTACTCCGCCCACCCCTGACAGCAATGGAGTTGAGCTTTGTAGTGCGAATCGCTGGCGAAATGCACGTACGGATCAGCGCCGTATTGGCAGAGCAGAGGAGGATTGAACGGCTACAGCGAGAAAGCACCTTCCGCGAGGAGATTGCGGAGGCTGAACTAAGAGCTCTGCGCGCACAAGTTAATCCCCATTTTCTGTTCAACTCCCTCAATACGATTGCGGATCTGTCGGTCGTCGCGCCAAAGAAAGCGGAAGAAATGACACTTCGCCTTTCAGCAGTATTTCGCTATGTACTGACCAACACGGACCGTCAATTCACATCTGTCGCCGAAGAACTGGATTTCGCTAAAAGCTATCTGGACATTGAAGAGGCACGATTCGAGCATCGTCTGAAAGTTCGTTTCGACGTAGAGCCCGATGTGTTGAAGGAAAAGATTCCAACCTTGCTTCTGCAGCCCTTGATCGAGAATGCGCTTAAACATGGCCTGTCGCCAAAGCGGAATGGCGGTACTCTCAGCATCCACGCAAAGCGTACCAATTCCGGATTTGAGCTCATCGTGGCGGATGACGGCGTCGGACTTGCGGCGAGCTCAAATCAGGAAGAAACGAATCGCAACCCCCATGTTGGGTTAAGGAATGTGGCCAAGCGCCTTCAGACGGCGTATGCGGGACAAGCCAGCCTCACATTGAGACCACGAGAGGGAGGAGGCACAGAGGTGAGTGTGCTAATTGACAAAGGTAGCGAGGATAACTCATGAGGGTGCTTGTTGTAGACGACGAATCCGCCGCACGGCGGCGTCTGATTCGGCTTTTGGCCGAGTTTCCCGATGTCGAAATTATTGGAGAAGCAGAGAACGGACTCGACGCTTTGTCTATAATTGATTCGCTTCATCCCGATCTTGTTTTCCTGGATATCCGCATGCCGGAACTTGACGGCTTTGGAGTCGTGCGCGAGGCATCCACTGCTGCGAAGATGCCGCTCATCATATTCGCAACCAGCTACGACGACCATGCGCTCGAAGCATTTGAGGCAAATGCCCTTGCCTACCTGCTTAAGCCTGTCGAAGTGCCGCGTCTAACTAACGCACTCGAACGCGCCCGCAAACTTCTCGGCTCTGAGTCCGACCGTGCAGAGAACCAGGAGCGGACAGAGGTACTGGCGAACTCTCAGAAACGGATCAGCCGTATTGTCTGCCGAAAACACAATCGCCTGGTCCTGATCGATCCAGCCGAGATCCTCTGGTTCTATATTGACGCGGGAATTGTGCGCGCCCAAACGGCCTCTGAAAATTATTGGACCAACTATCAGCTTAATCAGCTAGAGGGGGGCCTCGATCCTGAGCTGTTCTTCCGGGCGCGCCGGGAAGTCCTCGTAAATCTCTCACAGATAAAAATAGTGAAGCCCTATGACGGCAGCACGTTTTCCTTAGTAATGTCCGATCCTCAAGAAACAGAACTGATCGTGAGCGAACGGAGAGCTAAGGAATTGCGTGTCCGTCTGCCTGGCCTCTAAGAACTGCATCCCCACACATGTCCATGACTTCTCCGTCGAAGTCCGGAATGGATTGAGAGCAGCGTATCAAGCATTTCAGATCTCTGATTCACTCCATCTTCCGCACTCAAGTGACTAAATCCGCGCTCGCCAGAACACGCGAGAGTTCCCCGGAAGAACCGGGTCATGATCGATAGCGGAAGAGTTCATCGGACAAAGAAAGCTACCCGTGAACGCCATCTCCCGCGATTTGGTAACAGCCCCTTGTGGGGATCAGTTCCATTTCACTTCGATATGAACCAGAAGACCTCTGGCATGAAAGGATTCCGATGCTACGCAAAATCAATCGTCTCTTCCCGAAATTTCTTCTTATAAGTCTGCTGACGCTCACTCTTTGGGCTATCCCGAACAGCGCATCGGCTCAGGCACATGGCGGGTGCTGCAGGCCAGTCCCTCCAGCCGGCGGCAGTGTCTATCATGGCGGTTACTACGGCGGTGGATACTACGGCGGACATTATGCTGGCGGGTACTATGGTGGGCACTACGCAGGAGGCTACTACGGCTGGGGCGTCCACTATGGTGGAGGCCCCTATTACGGAGCAGCCGTTGTGCATTCCACCGCTGTAGTTGGCATAGCGCCAACTGTTGCTGTCGGCGTTGGAATTGGCCCCGCCGTTTATCCTGTGGCGCCCGTCGCGGTCGGCTATGTAGCGCCTGTTCCCGGTTACGTATGGGTCAACGGGGCTTATATCTGGTCAGGCAGCGGATACACATGGGTCGCCGGACATTGGGCGCCAGTCCCCTAACTCTCAACTCTACTCCTCCCACATTACCGGATTCATCATGTCCCTATGCCGTGCGGCTCCTGGAAGCGCCGTACGGCATAGCCCTTATTCAAGCATCCCAATACAGCTTCAAGCATGCGCTTTATGAGTCTCGCTAAAGCCTGACATTCTCACCCAACCTCAGATATCTCGACATCCTCATCAGCACGCCTCCTGCTCTGTACGAAATTGTCGTCCAGCCTCCAAAGACAAGAACAATTATTTTCGTCCAGCCTTCCAATGGGCAGCAGCACGCTTCAATCATGGCTGCTAGGCACATGGAGGTTTCACAGACGTATGTTCTTTCGAAATAAAATAGGTTGGTCGGTTCTCACACTGGCGCTCGCGGCACTCATGGGCTGCGGAGGCTCAAGCAATCAAGCAAGCGCACCTCCTGGAGGTGCATTCAGCAATAGCAATTTGAATGGCACCTATATCCTATCTTTCTCCGGTTATGACAACTCCAACGGCAATGGCAGCGCTTTTGCTATAGCCGGTTCGCTAACCGCGGATGGCAGTGGAAACTTCACCAGTGGCACCGTGGACATCAATGATCCTGCTCTGGGTTCTGCTCACGGAACAAGCTACTCCATGAACCGCCTCGCGGCCTCCGGGCACTACAGCATTACTGCCGACGGCAGAGGCAGCGGCTCGATCAGCGTCCCTATCAATGGACAGTCGGTTTATATCGGCCTTGATTTTGCGCTTTCTTCCAATTCGCATGGCTTAATCACCCGCTTTGACATTGCCGGCAGCGGTAGCGGAACTCTCGATCTGCAAACCGCCAACGTTGTACAAAGCGCTCTCCAGGGAACCTACGCATTTGGGCTTGATGGCATTGACTCAACCATCGTGAACCCTCTTATCACTGCGGGATCTTTTACGCTGGATGCGAACGGAGATATTACTTCAGGCGTGCAGGACTTCAACGATAACGGGAATTCCGAAGGGCTGCGCAATCGTGCGCTCCAGGGAAACGTGACCGTTGGCACGCCCGGCACATCCCAGTTGACGACGAACGTATCCGGATTCGGCTCGCTTCAATTTGATGTTTGGCCGATTGATGCTACACATCTCAAATTGATCGAAACTGATTCCCGAGCATTTCTTGAAGGGGACGCCTATTCTGCGACTGGGAAAACGACGCTCCCAAGCGGCCAGTTGGTATTTACTCTGACCGGCGAAGATATGGGAGGCTACCCCTTTGCTTCTGCCGGTATGCTAACTTCTGACGGAAACAGCCAGATCACGGGTGGCCAGCAAGATATGAACGACGATGGCTACTATGAACAGGCTCAAAGCGTCCGTGGCAGTTTTAGCGCCAGTGGACCGCGGTCTGTGATGACCCTGAACGGCATCTACAACGGCAACTTCTATAACAATGTTCCCGGCACCGGATCGTATACGTTTGCCGCCTATCCATACGGCAGCGGAGCGTTCCTCGTAGAAATTGATAATGGAGCCGCGACCTCAACCGGCATATCGGGGGGAACAATCTACCAGCAAAGCGCAACGTCTCTGGCTTCGTCGCAGGGCTATGCGTTCAATCTCTCGGGAGTCAATGGCAACGGAGAGGTCGATATGATCTCTCAGTTCACAGCAAATGACACCAACCTTACTGGACTCTACGATGTCAATAATCTGGGCTATCTTCAGTCGAACGAAAGCCTCGGAACAGGCACGTATTCGCTCAGTTCAAACGGACGAGGGACAATCTCATTCCCAGGCCTGCAAACCGGCTCAAATTCCTTCACATCCTCACTCAACCTTGCCTTTTACGTTGTCGACAATTCGACGGCGATCGTCGTTGAGACGGATGAAAATCAACTGGGAACTGGAATGTTCCAGATGCAAGGATCGACTGAAGCTACTGGCACTGCACAAATCCGCAGTTCGTTCATGAGGCCCAAAGCATCGTCACAGACGACAATGCAGATCCGACACTAACGAGCAACAGCACAGAGCATCCCCTTCAGTCATCTGTTATCTCTGATATTTGAGATAGGTGGCTGGAGGGGCTTTGTTTAACGTGACAGGCCTGGGTGGTTACGTGAATGAACAGGCACACCGATCAGTGGGTTCAAAAAGCGAACTGGGAATGGTTTCACAGAGCCACGCCATTGGCCTATATGCTCCGATGGGATATCCGAATCTATGCGCACATAGGGTTCTGAGCACGGAACACCAAAACGCGCTAGAAGGCTCTAGGAGCGATTCGTAGAGGAAGTGACAGGGAGAAGGTCCCCGCTTTCGGGATTGAGTAGGGAGAAGTAGGCGTGAACGGTCTCATTTCTCAAGAACAATATGCCAACTTATGCTGTCGCATGGAACAAAACGACAGATTATGGCCTCCATGGCCAAATTGCAAGAACCATTCACAAACACGGGGCGATTGGAAACAAACGGGTTACATGGGGAATATGCCAACTTATGGTCGCAATTTTGCGCCAAGATATGCGCTACGGCTCAGCATGTGATATTGAAGCCAGTAATGCTAAGCGCTGAATGGGGTAATGCCAGTGATTTGCGGAGCGGAAGATGCGACGTCTACAGACGCATACGCAGCCTACCCATGCCTGCTCGATCAACGATTCAGCAATACAAATGGATTCCGCATAGATGCTAACAGTCTCTACTCTGGCTTGACGACAGCCTATGTCTTCGTTTCCGGTGCTTTTCCGTTGCGTAGAAGAACTACTTATTGTGTACTGATATGGAACTTGAACTAGTCGGCTTGAGTGAACACAAAATTATTCTTCATGGTGCTTTATGAGCGAGTGGAAGGCTAAGATTCAAGAGCTTGTGGATGGCATTGCCGCAAGCGTTGCCGTAGTGGCACGGGATGAAATGGGCGCGTTAGTCGTTACGGCCTGCAACGATAATTTTTTCGAGATGACTGGTGGGCAACCTAACGGAGCGCGGTCATTTCCGGTTCCGTTTGACACGATTGTGCCCAGTTATGCCCGACGCGAGTTTCGTGCCAGCCTGATGGAGTGCTATCACAGCGGCCAGCCACAGGAGTTGGAACAGGCATACGACCTGAAGGATGGTACGCATTGGTGGCGAATGACGCTCAAGCGGTTGCAGTTGCCGGAGCGAGATACGGAAATCATCGATATTCTTATTACTGCCGTGGATATTACGCCAAAGATGCTGCTCACGCATCGGTTGGAAGTCACCACGTCGCGCTTCCGCTCTGTAGTCGATGCAGCCTATGACGCAATTATCACTATGGATCAGCAGCACAATGTGACGCTATTTAATCACGCCGCAGAGATGCTGTTCGGCTATACGCAAGACGAGATGATTGGACAACCATTGGTAAAGCTGTTGCCTGAGCGCTTTCGTGAGCATCACGATAGTTACGTAAGCCAGTTTGCGCAGTCGCCGGTCAACTCGCGCCAGATGGATGAGCGCAACCGCATTTACGGCTTGCATAAGGATGGGGCACTCGTACCAGTGGAGATCGCGATTTCGAAGATCAATGTGAATGGAATAATCGAGTTCACAGCAGTCATTCGTGATATCGCAGACCGGATTCACCTGATGGACCTGTTGCAGAAGCAGGCGACCACAGATGAGTTAACCCGGCTGCCTAACAGACGCGCATTTCTGGATGCAGCGGAGAGCCTTTTCCGCTCAAAGAATGATATTTCGATTTTCATACTGGACATCGACCACTTCAAAAAAGTAAACGACACGTGGGGACATGACAGAGGCGACGAAGTGCTGCAGGCGCTGGCTGAGGTAGGGCGTACGGGTAGCCGCAGGATGGATATCTTTGCGCGTCTGGGCGGAGAGGAGTTTGTGGCTGTGCTTCCGGGCACTAATCTGGAGCAGGCTATCGAAAACGCCGAGAAGCTTCGTTCCGCAGTTGAGTCGCAGTTGTTTGAGTTCCGATGGAAGAGTGGCGAGGCAATTCCGTTTACGGTGAGCATTGGAGTAGCTACACGTCACTCCGGAGAGAATGACGTAAGCACGGTGCTCAAACGCGCGGATGAGGCGCTCTATGTGGCAAAGGAAGGCGGGAGAAACCGGGTGGTTGGAGAAGGCAGTTCCAATCCGTAAATGACGCGAGCGGAGCCAGAAATAAGGCTAAACCGCTAAATTCGCCATGACAGTCTCTGTAAAGCTCGGGGCTTACTACGCTGCAGATTAGATACCGCTGAAGTAAACCAAGTGAGTGGAGTAGTTCAATCACTCGGCCCGGGAGCGATGTCCCGGGCCGAGGATTCTTGTCTCCTTTGATTCACTCATCTCGACGTTATTGCAAAGTGGATTGTGACATCTGTATTCCTGCGCCAGCAAATGGATTCCCAAAATATATTTGCGATGTCCCTGTTAGTCCGGAAGTGTTATCGATTACTATTCCGCTTGCGCCATTGGTCGCCGCGCCAGCTGTTCCTGCAGGGATGGGAGTTGCTGCGGCAAGAGTGGGAATGGCAACACTGGTAGCGGGTGTGCCATAGCCCATTGGAAGCGAAAAGCTCATAAGGCATGTTGAGTTGCTACAACCTGCCGGTGCTCCGCTGTTTTTTACGCCTACGAAGAGATAATCGACTCCCTGAGTGGAGTTGTAGAACTCCGTCAGCGGGGTGCAATCGTAGCTTGTGCCGGCGTTGGTCCCGCTTACCAACTGGAACACGTTACTGACAACTGTCGTACTCATTGTGCCGTTTGAGATTCCAACTCGCCAGAGCGCCGGTGTTGCAGTGCCCGTAGCGTTGCCACAGAAATACATGAATCCCGTTCTGGCCGCGCTTGAGTAGTATGCGTTATCAAGCGCTCCATCATAAGCATCTGTTCCGTTTATGCCCGTTGTGACCGTTATAGGTGAGTTCGGAAACGGCGTACCGCTGGTCGAAGCAGAGGCAGTCGGTGAAACCTTCACCTGACCTAGAATCATGTTGCTGCCATTGCTGGCTGCTATAAATACCTGTTCTGTCGTACCATCCAGGATTGGCGCGTCCAAAATCGAGGTGCCCACGGTCACTGTTTTGCTGGCGAAGTTATAACCGCCAAGTCCGCTAATCCCAGAGTACCCGCCATATCCTGTCGGATCTCCGAACAGGGTACCGTTGCTCGCTCCAATAATCATCAATCCACTACCGGACGCGCCCCCTGGGCAGGTGGGAGCAGGAGTGCCGCCGCCGTTAGTAGAGCATCCGTCCACAACTGGACTGGAAAGAATGGGAGTGAAACTACAACTGCTGCTAAAGGTGCCTACACATGCTGGCCAGTAGCCGCTGCTTACCACTTCCGTTGGAGTGCCACCAAAGAGGCCAAAAACATTAGTGATCTTGTGCAGATTGCCGTTATCGTCCCCCACGTAGGCAATATCGTTGGTGTAATCAATAAAAGGCGAGGAGCGAGTGATTGGCCCGTTTGTACTTCCGTTCAAGTTCAGTGTCACCTTTGTATCCACAGCCGTGTTATTCGTTCCCGGGACCGCGGCCGAATTATAGGCCGTTCCATTACAGGGACTTGTGGAAGTCGCGCAACCCGCGTTGCCACGTTTGTCGAGCGTCAGCACGTGAAAAATTGACGCACCGCTGGTCCTGCTCTCGATAAAGGCAACCTTGGTGCCATCCGGTGAAAGAACGGGCGATGTTTGAATACTACCTGTTCCGACGTTATAGGCAAAGAGCACATTGGGAACTGTACCCGAGCATGTGCCGCTATACAGATTATTGACACCGACGATATTTGCACTGGTTCCCGTGCTGGCAGAGGCGACAGGATAGACAACGAAATCGACAGTGCAGTCGGGTGCGTTGAAAGCTGAAAAGGTGAATTTTGCAGGGTATGTGTCAGCGGCAACACTGGCTCCAGAAGCTCCAACAGGTACAGACCAGTCTCCGCGAATCACGACTTTTTCGTCACTCTCGCTTTGTTTTCCCCTGCCCCGGTCTCTATTCCGATCTCTGTCTCTATCCCTATCTCTGCCTTCGTCCCTGCCATGCCCTCTATCCCGATCATTCTCCCGGGACCTATCTGCCTCGTTATGCCGCTCGTATCCCGGGAGGCTTGAACGATCTGGAACATAAGCCACTTTCGATGCGGCTGAGGCGGAGTATCGCCTGATCCATTGCATCCGATAGCGGGGATCGGTCACAATGTGCCGCCACTCCTGCTCTTTGCCATTACGCTGTGCATCTTCGAGCGTGCCGGGGTTTGAGAAGACAACATGCCTGGTGCTCCAGTCTGTAACGATCGGGCGGTTCAGGTATTCAAAATCGCTCTGGCTAATATTGCCGGCTCCGTTTTGCTGCGCAGGCAACAGTACGGCAGTCGATACAATCAGAAATGCAAAAATTGCCGAACGTGAATGGTCTACCGAAAAATGAGTGGTTAACTCCATAGGAGACTCCTCCAGATTGAGCTGATTGAAATAACTACTCTGGCTAAGCAATCTTGTCGGCGAGCACGAATTCTTTATATCTGGCTCACAGAGCAGCCTAAGTTAAGCCTTGCCTGACGATTTGAGCCTTAGCTATGCCTGATCCAATTGAGCACTCAGGCTTAAGCAAACCGGGTGGAGTCTAGCATTGTTTGCAAATCATTTACAAGAAAATCCGAGCGATTACGTGTCTCTTTGACTTTTGATGCACGGAGCGAATCTACAGTTTGCTATTGATGGGTGGGATATGGAACTTGTAGCTAGAATGAGGTGCGATTTTTAGAAAATCTATGGCAATGTGCATTTCGCGGCGGTCGCATGAGTACCAGTAGCCGATGATTCACTGGCAAACTCCCGCTAGGGTATCTGGTTACGCTATGTGCCATGCAGTTTGCTGCTCTTCCTCAAATACTTGTTCTGTCCAGTTCCAGAGAAAGGCCCCAGTTCAGTGGGAAATCTGCTTTTTGCAGGCATAAGAAAGAGAATTTCAGGAGCGCTCACCGATTTGGCAATTCGATGACCTTGTACTTCTTGACAGCCCGCGGCTCGCACTCTTTCCAGTCGCCGTAATGTATCGATTCCAGTAGCTACGATGGGAATTCCAAGCACCTTTGCCATCTGCGCAATCCCATCAAAGATGGGCCATCGAGCGCGAGTGGCTGCAGAAATGGATTCGTGGATCTTGATGCGGTTGACGCGAAGGCACCGCAAGCTCTCGATACTGGAAAAGCCAGCGCCGAATTCATCCAATGCGACAGAAATGCCTATTTGATGCAGCAGTTTCACCGCATCCCTAATTACTGGCATGCTACATCCTTGCATCTGATCAGAAATTTCAATCTCGAAGTTCTCCGGCCGGATATGTGCCGAGGCTAGTCCTTCTTCGATTGCCAGCGGCAGGGAATGTGACTCTAGCTGAAGAGGAAACACATTTACTGCGAGGCGAAAACCAGGCTTAGACCGTGCCATCACTGGTTTCATGCGAGCGCATGCGTGACGAATTACCCACATGCCTAGCTTGTCGATCAAACCACAACTAGCGGCAAGAGGAATGAAATAGGATGCGGGCACAAATTTACCGCGATTCTTCCATTGCACACAGGCCTCTACTCCGGTAAGAGAACCGTCATGTAGAGAGACAATCGGCTGGAAGTTGATCCTAAAGTTGCCGCATTCTACGGCTTCCGCAAGATCGTTGACTAAAAGGTTCTTATAGGCGAATTTGCTGAGCAGATCAGAGGGAGAAGCGAGGCTATAGCTGGTTTCCTGTGAGCTTGATGCGATTTGTTTGCCCAAATTTTCTGGTGCAGACAACATAAAGCTTCTTTGCTGAGAGTGTGCGGCAATGAGCGGCGCTATTTTGCCTGCAAGACTCGAAGCTTTAGGAGGGATGTAGAAGGTCTCGTTTGGTGAAGGAGTGGGCTGAGCTTCATCATCCGGAGTTGACTTGCTGTAGAGCATGTGAATTCAACCTCAGATCTGCATGTTGATCGCACTACTAAATCGAGGAAATAAAGTAGCGCCCAAAAGGCCGAAGTTTAAACGTTCTTTCAGCGTGCGGATTACTCAGCCGCATCGAGAAACCTGCATATGGTGTTGGAGTACAGCGCCAGGAGGGCGTTATTTCAGACAACAAGGCCAGAGCAACCGAACACACTCCGTGGTATGTCTAAGTCGCTGGCAGTATCCAGGACGCAATTCTTTTTCTGTTCGCAACTACTAAGTAAGCCCATAAGAAAACAACTATGCGTTGAAAGCGGTCTGCTTATGCAGAATCCGGCTCAGATGCTCTGGCGTGACTGCGATTAATTTCGCCACATCTGCCTGGCGCATAATGGCTGTAGGGTCCAGTGTCTTCCATACCGATTGATCATGCTCATCCATTAACTGCTTCAATCGGTTTTCCGCACTATTAGCCTGCAGCATGATGTGCATCTTGGACTGAATAATACTTTCACGGCACATAGACGAAAGGTAGTGGCGCATCATTCTCGGATTCTTCAGCAATCGCTGGGAGAAATCGTCCGCGGTAATGGTTGAAAATGAACCGGACGTCAATGTTTCTACGGTATATAGATTTGGAACATCAAGAAGCACTTGCGTCGAGGCAATCCACCACCCCTCAGATCTGAGCCCGAGGATGAACTCCTGCCCCTTGGGATCAAGATATACAAGCTTGACTATTCCCGAGCGAATCAGTCGTACGTGTGAGGGTCTTTCCCCCTGCTTGGTCAGTACCACTCCTGCGCAAACGTGCTCAGCAGCAGGGATATCCTCAATATGATCTGCACCACTCTGGACCGTTGGGCAGAAAGCAGGAATTCCCTTGCTAACTTCCGAACGATTCGATGCGCCAAGAAGCTTTTCCTTATTGGCTTCTTCATCCGGTGGTTTTATTGGCGTCTTTATAGCCAACAAAGATTTAATTACCCGATGGTCTCTTTTGGTTGCTTGCCTCGTAGAGCGTACCGAAACTTCGTCAACTGGGCGCATATAAAATATCCTCCCCGCGAAGCGCCAGCGATATCAGGGCTGACTTCCGCGACGCACGACAGAAGAATCGACAGCATGACTTACATCAAAACGCTGCCACATCCGTTTACATATGCAGAGTTTGAACACAAAAATCCCTTGATTCTTTAGAAGGCCCGCTACCGCTGCAGGTTGGCTATCGCTCTAATTACTAAAGTCCAATAAAGCACTGACTTAGGTTACCTGATAGCGATGCTTTGCCAGATGTAAGGGCAAATTCAAAAACTCCCACCCCTGATGTGGCAATTCTCATTAAAGCAAAACAATCTCGAAGAAAATCCTGCTGATTACAATAGGGCTAATTGTGAAGCGTGAATTTCTACAAGAACCGTGCGGTTCATCATCGTGATTTCTAAGCCTACTCGTTGTTGCTGTTTGACGACGGCAAGCACGCCAGAAATACCCACCATTGGGCCTGAAATGACACATACTTTGCGCCCCTGGACTAGCTCGGGGACCACATCCATTGAGGCTGAGGCATCGAGACACCGTTTGACATTCTCGATCTGTTCCGAATCCACTTCAAGAAATCTGCCTCTCGCGTTGATGATGTCAATTACGCCGGGCGCACGCCAGATTGGCATGCTCTCTTTGGATTCGAAGCGGCAGAACAGATACCCAGGAAAGAGAGGCACATGTGCAATTTTTCGCCTGTCCGACCACTGGTGTAGCTCTGTTTTCAGAGGCGAGAAGACTTCGTAAGAATACGTCCTCAGGTAATCTTCACACTGTTCACGAAATCGCTGGCGTATGCAAAGCGCGTACCAAGGACGCGTGTCTTCCCGAGACATGCCCCCGTCCGGACATATGACTTCAGTAGGAATTGAGCATACTGTCGCCATTTGAGTCACATATTCCATGTGGCCCTCACAAAAGAATCTGTAATCTCATGCTTGTTATACCCGTCGCCGTATAGCTACTGCTGTGCGGTAAACGGTTCATCCACTATGCCTGTGCTTTTCAGGGACATTCATTGATGTAAATCAATTGTGCTGCATAATTTCTGAGCCGATGTATAAGGGGCTGGCACAATCAGCGGCCTCCCCCTACTGACTCACATCCTATTCAGACATATGCGGGGGAGAGTAAATAGCAGCCAGGAGAACTGCTAAATATTAAGCGCTAATGGCTGAGTCCCGTTGCGATACCAGCAATATGAGCTGCGGCACCGGCAGCCGGCAGAGACCACCAGTGCTGCGATTTGTGCCTTTTCAGCCAATAGCTTGCGAAGGAGCCCAGAGCAACATACCCGACGCTCACAGACAATTGCCCAGCCTGCGAGGAGGGCATGAGAGGATTTCCTTCGCGGCATTGGTGGCTTGCAATGCAGTGCTGCGTCAGTTCGACATCAAGGACTGCTGTTGCCAAATGCAGGCCATTCATCAGAAAGAACTTGGAATCAGCAATCCTGGGATTTGGAACCGGGCGAGTAGCGATATATCCTGCTGCGGACACAGGCGCAGAAGAGACAGTAGAGGAATACGTATCAAGCTCTTCAGGCGTGATAAGCATCCTCTGTTTGCCTGGTTGCGAAGATACAACACGCAGTTCTGGCGCGACTGGAAGATCCTGCGCGGAACAGTTTTGACCAACGATAGCACTGACGACATAAAATGCAGCACTTGCAGCAGAACTCAAGCACATCTTGCTACTGGGTTTGGATATGAAAGATTGCAGAAGCTTGAGGAAATTTACAACAAAGACAGACAAATACTTCAACTTTTGTGTTGCTGATTTCTGGAAATTATGGGGGTATTTCCGAAAGTTTACCGTGTTACTTATGACCTTTACAAAAATCAGGTCATTCCTCGGGAGCATAACGCTCCGATATAACTGCATCTTGCCGTAGTGCGAAATCAAGCTGCCACCTCTGCGTTAACGCTTGCCGGGTATATCGGCGAATTCCACGCAGGGTTAAGCTACTGCTCAGCATAGGAAACAAATTTCCCGGTAATGCAACAAAGAGGTGCCAAATTGATAGAATCGGTTGCCACAGATATGCACATGGATACGGGGCCCGGAAGCATGGCCGACAGAAATCTCCAGTACACCGATGTGGCAGCCGGCGCACTGCTCTTTCTGCTGCTCATCTTCGGCACTGCCACCGTTTTTGTCCGGGCAGAATGGGCTCTTCAATCCTTCCAGATCGGCGTCTATGCCCTTCTTGCTGTATTTTTACTGGTCGATATCAGGCGAAAAAGCCACCCTATGGACGCGGGTTGGCAATCATGGCTTGTATATCTGATGCCGCTTTGGGGAATCGGCCAGCTTCTCGCGCATACGACTTCTTCCAGCTTTGAAACCCGCCGGGAGGTTCTGCGGTGGGGCGCCCTGGCGGGTGTTTTGTTCCTAAGCCAGGCGGTCACCCGAACCAGAGTAGCGCAGAAATACTTCCTGGATGCATTTCTCTGGTTCGCATCGTGCATGGCCGTGCTCTGTCTTGCGCAGCTTTTTACTTCGCAAGGCCGCGTGCTGTGGATGTTTCCGACTGGATATCCGGATGTATATGCAACATTCCCGTACCAGAACAACTATGTACAGTTTGTTGAACTGGCATTGCCCATTGCTCTATGGAAGGCCATTCACGAGGGATGGCGTTCCTGGTGGTACCCGCTTGCGGGAGGGATTCTGTATGCGTCGGCGATTGGTGCGGCTTCCCGCGCAGGAGCTGTGCTATGTACAGCGGAACTACTGACAATGCTTGGCGTCGGGCTAATGAGGCTGCGGAGTTCAAGAAGAGGCACTCTTTCTCGCCAGGCGATTGCTATCCTGGTGGTCGTTCCTGTCTTTGCAGCTATCTTCACTTTTGCAGTGGGATGGCAACGGCTTTCGGAGCGGTTCCACACTATCGACCCTGACTTGACGCGCGGCGCCTTTCTGGTAGCTGCCGTGGATATGGCGAAACATCGGCCTCTGACAGGGTTTGGATTGGGCACATTTCCCAAGGTCTATCAGCGTTATGCAGTCAGGGATTTTCCCTTTTATGCAAATCATGCCCATAATGATTGGGCAGAGTTTGCCGCGGACGGTGGGATCCCATTCCTTCTGCTGGCGCTGATTCCCTTTGCGCTAGCTGTTCCTTCTGCCATTCGGCATCCTTGGGCGCTCGGTCTGGTTGCGATTATGCTGCACGCATGCGTGGATTACCCATTTCCACGTCCCGCGGTATCAGGATGGATTTATGCGCTTTTGGGGACCCTCTATATGGAACGAATTTCGGATATGCGCAGAGAAAACACGAAAGCTCAGACAACCAGGTCCTACTGGTAAATGAAAGACAGGAAAAACTACCAAATTACATATTTTCAGCGCTGTTTGATGCAAATGCGCAATCGCCCCCCAGGAAAATAGCCCCTTCCTTTGTCGGACATTCATGCCTTTTCTTAAAAATGATGGTTCATTCTTGATGTAAGTTAATGACTCTTACCCAGACATTTTGTGCATACTTAAGTTCGTTCTATCTCGTGGTTTTCAGGATGCGCAGCAAATGTAAACCGAGATATCAAGCCGGTCACTGTGGACGGAATACAATTATTCGGCGATCCGGTTGGTGCTTCGTAACAGATACGAAGAGGCTCGGTGCCATAACAGGCTTGCAGAATTACTTAAAGAAGTACAATAAGCGACACAATAGGTCACGAGGTGAGAATGGGCGAGTCAGAAGCAAAAAATAAAGTAGCTCCACCCACCACAAGTGAGCGCACTCTCAGAAAGCGTTACGAAAAGCCTGAGGTGCGACATGAGCGCGTTTTTGAAACCATGGCGCTTAGCTGCGGGAAAGTACAGACCACCGAGGCTCAATGCGCGCATAACCGGAATGCCTCTTGAGGTGGCTCTGTGATAGGCGCTGAGGCTCAACGTCATGCAGCGTGCTGCGAATTAATTGATAGTGTGGCTCGCAGTAGCGGTACAGTGCGTTTGAAAGTAACAGGCTCAAGCATGTTGCCTGTTATTTGGCCTGGTGATGAAATCACAGTCGTGCACTGTAAATTCGCAGAATTACGAAAGAGCCAGATTGTTCTCTATTGCCAGAAGGCTAGGATGACAGCGCACCGGATTGAACAAATTGCGCATGACCACCTCGTGACGCGGGGAGATTCGCTATCGACTTATGACTCGCCAGTGCAACCCTATGAGATTGCAGGGCGCGTAGTGAGCATTTTGCGCAACGGCCGCAACATTCAGCCGGAGCATTCTTCTGCAAGCCGCATCGTTTCCATGATGTTGCGCCGTTCCAATCTGTCGAGGCGTATTGCACTTCACCTCATCCGTCGCATGGGCGGCTACCGTAGCCAATTTATGCGAGATCCTGACGCTATGCAGGTATCATGAGCCAGTTTTTAATTGCCACCGCTGCAAGAAATGGAATCGAGCCCGTGGCTATCTTCGATTCCAGGCATATAAACGTGCTTGTCACAGCAGCAAGTAAACCTGAGTTTGTGTTGCTGCTTACCATTGCCAGAGTAGAACTTAATACCAATGATCGGTGTTTGCTTAAAAGGCTGCTTGCAAAGCCTCTTGATTGGAAATATCTACAAGCCATGGCCGAGTTGCACGGCCTTGAGCCTCTTCTATTCCATCATCTTCGTGAAAACGCCTCCGAAGCTGCGCCTCAGAAAATAATGCAAATGCTAAGCGATAACTGCAGGGCAATCGCTATGCGTAACCTGATATTAAGCGCCAAGCTTTTGGAGATTTCGTCGCACCTCCATTCCCTTCAGATTGACCATATATCGTATAAGGGCCCTCTGCTAGCTGAGATGTATGGAGGCGATGGCGGGCTGCGGGTGTATCGCGATCTGGATATTCTTGTACGTCAAGAAAAGCTCGGGACCGTACGTGATGCATTGCGCACAATAGGTTTTGGTGACAAGTACGGGCTCACTGCAACACAGCAGGCAGCATCGTTTCGCCGTGGCTTTGAGCATCCGTTCTCTTCCAAGGCAGGGATTGACCTGGATGTGCATTGGCGTGTAGTTCAGGAGTTCAAATCGCGCTCTTTGGATATGGATGGGATATGGGAACGTAGTGCAATGACTCGATTGCTGAATCATGATGTGCCGGCGCTATATCCTGAAGACCTGCTAGTGGTTCTCTGCCTTCATGCTGGACACCACGGCTGGATGCGGCTATCGCACATGTGCGATCTGGCGCAGTTATTCCACATGCATCACGAGTTCAATTGGGAGATTGTGCGTAGCCATCTCGGTGATTCCAATACACGGCGAATGGTTTATATCAGCCTATATCTACTGCAAAGATACTGGCATGTCGGTATCCCAGGGGAAGTTGCTGCTCTGGCTTTCGCCGATCCGCATGTGGAGCGATTGGCACATCGCATCGAAACCGAGATATGGCCTGCCGAGAGACCTTCCCTCACAACTTCGAGCCTCTGGTGGCTGCTGGATCGCAGTGCAGGCGAAGATTTACGCGACCGTATGCGATTATTGGCTGGGTCTGTCTTCGTTCCGTCGATTGAAGACTTTTCACTGTTCCGGCTACCGTTAGCGCTGTCTCACTTTTACGCAGGGTTGCGAACCTTGCGATTGGCCTGGGGATGTTTCTTTTCGCAGTGGCGAAGAGAAGTGGTGCAACACGCGGCATAGCACTCCTGAAAGTGCTTCGCGGCAAATGAACAAACTTTGAGTGGATTGCGTCTCAATCACAAGCATTTACCACAGAAAGTGGAGTACAACTCACTTGAGTGCTTATACAAGGACAACACTGATCGAGCCCTCCGAATCCGCCACCCGCTACCGGGTGATTGTTGAGATCGGCGGTATTCCTATTGCAATCGAGACTAACAACGATGGATTTGTAAATATACTGCACAGACGCTATGGCGATTATGTGAAAAGTGGCATAGCATCAGAATTTTCCTTCCGCGTTGAGCTGATTCCACCGGATAGGTTTGATCCAGACGCCGATGTGAGAACGTGGCTGGAAGATGGAGAGTGGAGACTGGAGCGCGGCGACTTCAAGGCAGGTTGGAACCGGGAAGCACGCCGGGGATGGATTCATCAGTCGCCGAATCCATACTCCATCGATTCGGTATTACGCATTGTGCATACGCTCCTGCTCGCTTCAGAGGGCGGATTCCTGCTACATGCTTCGAGTGCTGTACGAAATGGTAAGGCCTTTTTATTTTCAGGTATCTCGGAGGCAGGGAAAACGACCATTGCGCGGCTAGCTCCAGCAGACGTAGCTTTGCTAACAGATGAGGCGTCCTACATTCGCAAAACAACGAATGGTTATATGGCATATGGCACGCCATTTGCCGGAGAGCTGGGCAAGCCGGGGAAAAATATTTCGGCTCCGATCGAGGCGCTGTACCTCCTAGATAAGGCCAAGGAAAATTACACTACACGGCTTGAGCCGGCTGAAGCTGTACGAAGATTGATGCGGAATATCCTCTTCTTCTCGCACGATGAAAGGCTAGTGCGCCAGGTTTTTGATGCGGCATGTGCTTTTGTAACGACAGTACCGGTTTATCAACTCTCATTTTTTCCCGACCAGCGAGTTTGGGAATTGATTGGATGATGGAGATGGGGATAATGATGGATAAGTATGTACGCAGGAGTTCCGATGTAGCGTCGCGCATTCTGGGCGATGAAATGATCCTCATGTCTACGGTAAATTCCACACTCTTTTCTCTGAACCCGACTGGCACAGTGATCTGGCAGGCTGCCGATGGCAAACTCCCCCTTTCGCGCATTGTCAAAGAAAGAGTCTGTGTGGAATTCGATGTGACTGCGGAACAAGCCTTGATCGACACCGAAGAGTTTGTTACCAGGATGGCGGAACATGGCATTTTGCATCTCTCGGACGAGCCGGTCATGCAGTAAAGACATACCATAAAAGGAGGACACGCCATGAGTCTGATGACGGAACTGAACGAGAAAGCACAATCGATGGGCGTTCCGTTGAGTGCGCATCTTGACATCACATGGCGTTGCAATGAGCGCTGCGTCCATTGCTACCTGGAGCATGATGCCGAAGGCGAGATGAGCACGGAAGAGATCAAGAATATCCTCCGGCAGCTTGCCGAGAGCGGTACGTTCTTTCTCAACGTCAGTGGCGGTGAACCGCTATTTCGCCAGGATTGTTTTGAAATCCTGGAGTATGCGCGGGCGCTGGGATTCAATGTCAAGCTGAAGACAAATGCTGTAATGATCGGGCCTAAAGAAGCGGAGAGATTGAAGAAGCTAGGCATCGAGCAGATCCAGATCAGCATCTATTCCCACCGTTCCGAAATCCATGACGCCATCACCAAGTTGCCTGGCTCGCTGCGCCGCTCACTGGATGCAATCAAACGATTAAAAGAATTTGGTCTGAAGGTTTCCATCAGCAATGTATTGATGAAGCACAATGCAGTAGACGGAAAGCAGGTACAACAGCTGGCCCAGGAAATGGGCGTCACCTTCTACATTGATCCGACCATAACACCTATGCTCAATGGAGACAGGTCGATTCTTGATCTCAACATTTCGAGTGACACTCTGAAAGAGGTACTGCACACCGAGGAGTTCGTTGGAAATGTCGCGGAGTTCTGCACTCCTGCCTCCCCCTCAAACGAGGAACTTCTTGACGGCTATAGCTGCAGTGCCGGACATACATTGGTTTACATCTCTCCATTTGGTGACGTCTACCCATGCGTGCAGTTTCCAATGCCATGCGGAAACCTGCGCACGCAGAGCTTCAAGGAAATCTGGCATAGGTCATCTGCGCTGACTGAGCTGCGGTCCATTCATGTACGCGATCTGCCGACCTGCTCCAAGTGCTCTCATGCCGGTTATTGCTCACGTTGTCCGGGGCTGGCCTACATGGAAGGCAATATGCGTGGCCCATCGAGTGCTGACTGCACGAAGTCCGAAGCGAGAACGGGACAACCAAGTTGGGCTAAACTTAGCGGCCAGCTTCCTGCATCCTCAGGCCTGGTCCAAATTCAACTCAACCGAATTGAGGTTGACTGAAGCGTTCTATACAGCATCGCCGAATGCATACTGTGCATTCGGCGATGATTCTGATTACTGCAAATTGTTATCTACTTGCTGGAGTTGAAGGCTGAGTAACCGCTACACCTACTCCAAGTCCGGCAGCGGCGGCTGGGCCTAGAAGCCAATAGGGAGGGGCTTTCACCACACACAGTGGCCTACCATCCCGATGAGCGATCACATTCCCTACTTCAATCAATGAAGAACTCCGGTTGGGATCGATTGTTCCCTCAATCTCTATAAGGTTGCCGTTGATTTTATCGGCTTTCTTGCCCTGAAGTTCATACGTAGTGTGAGTATCGGGTGCTAACAGCGTAAGAAGGCGATGGCCATCAAGGGTGTTGAGGTTCCCAACATAAGATGCCGAGCCTGTCGGCTGCGCCTGGCTTGCGCTGAGTGACTGGGAGCCTCCATGGCCGACCTTGTTCAGGACACGCCCATGACTGTCCAGAATAAAAAACTCACCTGACTGAGATGACATAGACGTGCCTGAGACCACGGCATGGGCATTGAGCGCATTCGGAGTCAGACGAACCCCGTTTGTTTCTACCACAAATCCGCAGGTTGGTCTGATATCGATGGTTCCCTGTTCCAGCGTAACGTAATTCGCATGCACGATGACACGACTTCCCGTAGCCACCTCGATCACCGTGTGCTGGTCCATGCGCAGCGTTGCTGAAGCCGCTGCCGTTTCCACCGTACTTCCTTCGAAGAGAGTAGCATCTCCCGTAACCTGGTTGCCGTCGATACGCAGGTTGCCGCGAGCGGTTACTGTGCCCACAGCCGTTATGTCGGGTGCGCCATACGCAACAGAGCAAACAAACATTGCCGCTGCCAGCAGCTTTACTCCGGCTAGTGGTTTTGTGGACATACTTTCTTTCTCCCACATCCTGCAGGCAGAAGTGCACAGTACACTGCCAGTCATAGCACATATTTAGCACACAGTTGAGTACCACACAAACAATTACTTGATTTACATCATCGTCCTCCGGGCCACAAAGCCATATGCGAACAATGCAATCCGGCTAAGGTCTTGGGCAAGATTAAGGCAGAATGTTACTCTTGCGCCGAGGTTAACCGTGATAAGTCATAGTCGGCTTCTCAGAGTTGCATTTCGTGTTCTCGTTATAGGCGCCTGCGTAGCGGGAATATGGAACTCGGTGAAGATGGCGCACGCAGATTTCCTGTTTCGGCTGGATACAGTGGATTCGTTGCGCTCTGCGATCCGCTTGGAGCCCGATGCGTGGGAGTACTTCATGCGCCTGGCACAACTGGACGAAGAGCATGCTCCGGAGTTACTGGCAACTACCCTGCGCCTGAATCCATTTAATGCCCAAGCTGACATTGAGCTGGGGCTCCGAGCCGAGGCCGATGGCGATTTTGAGAAGGCAGAGAGCTTTCTGCTGCAAGCTTTTGCCGTAGACGATACATACGTGCCGCGATGGAGCCTTGCTGGCTTTTATCTGCGACGCGGCAACAGGAATGCGTTCTGGTCATGGGCTCGCAAGACTGCCGAGATGCCGGCAGATGATATGGGAGCGCTGTTTGAATTGTGCTGGCGCGTTTCGCCGGATACCGAGGAGATTGCGAGGAATCTATTGAATAAAAATCCCGGTGTAACCCGACAGTATCTCGACTTTCTTCTTCGCAAAGATCAGTTGGCAGGAGCTGCTGCTATCGCTCAGCGTCTGACTCAGACAGGTACGCCAGCTATGGATCGCCCGGCGCTTTTTACTGCTGTGAATCAGATGCTGGACGCTAAGGACGCAGCTGCGGCCGCGGCGTTGTGGCACAGCCTGATTGAGCAACGATGGGTTGCCGGGAATGAAACCACGCCGTATAACGCCAACTTTGCACGAGATCCTATGCCCGTTGGTTTTGATTGGACGCTTCCATCCTATCCAGGTCTTCGCTCCGGGCCTGGACAGTCAGGATTGGAAACAGAATTTGCTGGAAACGAACCGGAAAGCTGCTCGATTGCAGAACAATCCATAGTGCTGAAGCCAGGTAACTACATTATGGAATATACCTACCGCACGATTAGTATCCCGACCGATACAGGGATTCAGTGGCAAATTGTTGATATGGAATCCGGCACTATTCTCGCGAATTCGCCCTATCTTTCAAGCGATGTGCTCAAGCAAGTACCGTTGAACTTTTCTGTAGGACCTCAGACTACTCTTCTGCGTCTTCGGCTTATCTATAAACGAGCCCTCGGCACACCTCGCGTCGCCGGTACACTGATTGTCACCTCGACTCAGGTTCGGCTACAGGCTTGATTTCCTTAACCCGCGCACTTAACCCCACTCTCAAAGATCAGACAGATGTAATTGATATATATCAATTACATCTGTCTGACAGTGTTATACAGTTTGCTCGAACCATTTGCTTCTCTGGGAGACACAACAATTCATTGTCTAACCTTGTCATTGGGCATTTCCTGGTGAGCAGCAAATGCAACGGTCAAGAAATATGGGACCGATACGGCGAAGCTTGGCCAAAATTTCTTAAGGTTCAGCACTTTCTTCCAGCATCGGCTAGTTGTGCTTCCCTCCTTATGTTTAGCCCCTTGGGGCTTGCAACCCACTGCTCCCGAACCAATTCAGCATGGCAATCCACAAACCTCGTTCGCGCATGATTAGCGTTCGGCTCTGTGAAGAGGAGTATCAGGCGCTACAGCATCTGTGTGCAGTCAACGGCACACAGAGCCTATCCAACTTTGCGCGTGAAGCTATGCAGTCCCACCTAAATAACATGCCTATGGAAGGTTCGAACTGTATATGCAGAAATGAGTTTGAGGCTCAATTAAGCAGATTAGATCAAAAGATCGAGGAGCTCTTCACAAAAGTGATGTCTTCCATTGCTGAGTTGAAAAGTTAAATCCCATATAGATGCTTCTTGCCTTACGCAAATGCGTGCCGCAAATAACAACCAGGGTCTGATCATGAATCCTACTAAAAATAGAATCTGGACCGCTTTTCTATGCGTCTTGATTGTTGGCCGAATCTATGCACAGCAACCGCCAAGTATAGCCCATAATGCTGCCGGTACGGCCACTTTTGCGGATGCCTCAAATCTTCCTGCGGAACGTATCGGGAAGAATGATTTGATTGGCATCTCTGTGTATGACTCTCCTGAACTTACGCGCACGGTACGTGTTGATTCAAACGCTGAAATTCGATTGCCGATGCTACGGCATACCATTCACGCAGGCGGGTTGTATCCATCCGATCTTGAGCAAGCGATCAAAGTAGCTCTAATTCAAGACAAAGTGCTGGTTGACCCCATCGTGTCGGTGTCCATAGTGGAATACCGTAGCCGGCCAATTTCCATCATTGGGGCCGTGAGGAATCCGACGACCTTCCAGGCTACAGGCACAGTGACACTTCTGGAGGCCATTTCCCAAGCCGGTGGGCTTACAGAAAATGCTGGCTCGGAAATACTGGTGAGCAGACGGCAATCGAATCCCGGTGGACAATCATCCCCTCTTGTACAACACATTCCCGTGCACAACCTCTTTGATTCCGCTGATCCCTCCTTGAACTTCGAATTGCAGGGTGGAGAGGTAATTACCGTTCCGGAAGCTGGACGAGTTTATGTGGTTGGCAATATCAAAAGACCTGGTGCCTTCCTAATCACCGATGGAGCCACCAGCAGTGTGCTGAAAGCTCTGGCTCTCTCTGGAGGACTGGACCGCTTTTCCAAACGCATCGCATATATCTATCGCCTGGAAAATGGCCAGAGCCAAAGAAGCGAAATTCCTGTCGAGTTAAAAAAAATCATGAATCGGAAGGCCCCCGATGTTCCGCTTCTGGCAAATGACATCTTCTACATTCCGGATGCTGCCGGACTAAGGGCTAGCCTTACCGTTCTTGACAGATCCGTCATGATCGGTGCTGGCTTGGCAACTACACTTCTCTATATCTCTCGCTAGACTCTGTATAAATTTATGCCCGAAAAAATAACACTACCGCCTGAATTTTCCACGGCATCCCTTCCACAGCATACGGCTCCAGGGCAATACCCACCGCTGCCTTCGATGCATGGTTTGGAGTTGGAGTCGGGGGCAATACCCCTGAAACACTATCTCTGGATTCTCCGGCGAGACTTATGGAAGATCCTCGCCTTTGTAGCTGTTTGCATACTTGCTACCTTTATTATTTCTTCCCGCCTCAAACCGATTTATGAATCCAGCGTGACCCTTGATGTCGATATGCAGTCGCCATCGGAAATTATTGGTCAGGGCTCAGCCGCGTCAACATCTTATGTAGATCCGGATGAGTTTCTCGCCACGCAGATCCAACTTGTTCAATCCGATGCCGTGCTGCGCCCGGTAGCAGAACAATTTAATTTGGTTAACCACGCTAAAACACATACTAACTCCACAGCAAATCAGACACTAACTGCAGCACCAGTGTCTATTGGCGGACTCAAGGTCACCCGCCCATCAAATACCTATCTACTGCTTATCTCCTATCGCTCTCCCGACCCACAACTCTCTGCTGACGTAGCCAACGCAATTGCAAAATCCTATGTGGCGCACATTTACGATATTCGGATACGCTCGTCGGCCAATTTGTCTTCCTTCATGGAAAAGCAGATAGATGAACTCAAGGCAAAGATGGAGCGTTCAAACCTGGCGCTCGTGCAATTCGAAAAAGATTTGGAAGTAATTAACCCAGAGGAAAAAACGAATATTCTCTCGGCGAGACTCCTCCAATTAAACACGGAATACACTGCCGCTCAGGCTGAACGAGTTCGCAACGAGGCATCTTGGAAAGCGATGCGATCAGGTGCTATCGAAGTTGCAGAAGTCTCATCTCATGGAGAGACGCTTACAAAACTTGCCGATGCGCTAAATTTGGCGCGCCAGCACTTTGCCTTAATCAAGAGCACTTATGCGGAAACGCATCCTGAATACCGCAAGGCTGCCTCAGAACTTGCGGAAGTGCAGAAGCAATATGAAGATGCGCAACAGGATATTAGCAACAGAATTGCGGTAGCATATCGCGAAAGCGTAAGCCGTGAACAGATGCTTTTGACTGAAGTTCAAAAGACAAAGACCGACTGGGATGGCATTAACTCGCGGTCGTTCCAATACAACCAGTTGAAACAAGAAGCTGCTGCCGATAGGGCGCTTTATGATCAACTAATCACAAAGATTCATGAAGCAAACATCAATGCCGGTTTCCAGAGCAACGATATCCGGATTGCAGACTATGCCCGCCCGCCTTCAGGCGCTGTATTTCCAAACATAAAACAAAATCTTCTGCTCGCATTTTTCATCTCGACTTTTTTTGCTGTCGGCATAGCCATCTTTTTAGACTCCCTCGATACAACCCTTCGCGACACCGAGCAAGCTACCCGCTTCCTCCACGCCGATGTTATTGGAACTTTGCCGCTGGATCGTAGGATACCTCAAATATCGAGGACTCCTGGCCTCAAAGAAGCAAGCATGACACCCGGATTGAACGACGCGAGCAGCAATCTAAATGGAAATCAAAATCAACGCTCCGGTACCTATCGCTCAATTTCAAGCTATGAAGAAGCGGTGCGGACGATTCGCAATACTATCCTTCTATCTGACTTTGATCAGCGTCTGCGCTCCATCATGCTGACAAGTGCTCAGCCCGAGGAAGGAAAGACAACTCTGGCTGTCTATCTTGCGACTGCTAACGCCGCCAGCGGCAAAAGAACACTGCTGGTAGATGGTGACTTGCGTCGGCCTAGCGTTCACACAAGATTCGGGTTGACTCCACTCGAAGGACTTTCCAACGTGCTGGCTGGCGAGTTTCCCTGGCAGGCTGTAGTACAGCCAGCGGAGGAACACCCGAATTTAAGCCTGTTATTATCGGGCCCCGGCTCTCATCGCGCGGCTGATCTGATCGGCCCACGTCTTGCGGAACTGCTGGATGAGTTCGCGAAGGAGTACGATCTGGTGATACTGGATTCGCCTCCGCTTTTGGGCTTTGCAGAGTGCTTGCAAATGGCCAAAGCCGCAGATGGGGTACTTATCATCAGCCGCGCGGGAGTCACAAAACGGAATGCTGTAGCAGCCGTAGTCTCTGCGTTGCAGCGTCTCCGAGTCAACATAATTGGCGTTGTTTTAAATCAGGTAACGCAGCACACATCTTCTGAAAGCTACCCGCAATATGGATATTACAACTACAAGAAGTATGAGTAATTGGGAGACATGCAAAACAACGCCGCGCCCATCCTCAATGCCGCAATAAATATTTACAAGCGGCACCCCTGATCTCCAAAGCCATTGCCAGTTTCAGCAGCACCCCACTCGTCTTTATCGGCAGAAAGACAAGTGACTAGATGAGATACATCTTTTTGATAACGAAACAAATTTCGGCGGCAACATCCAACGAGCCATGCGTTCGAATTCTCGGTTCAGAGGTACATCTCGTTTCTGCGGACCGCGTGGTTGACTATATCGAGCATTGGATTGAAGAACACACCGATGGTTGCCGCATGATTGTTGTCACTGGATTTCATGGACTGTGGGAGGCATATAAAAATCCCGATGTGAGAACCGTTTTAAACAACGCTGACCTGTGGGTTCCGGATGGTATCGCGCCCGTATGGGTGGCACGTATTCGCGGGCACAGGGGAGTGGAGCGCGCTCCCGGCGCAGACATCATGCACAAATTCTTTCGTAGAGCGAACACAAAGAACTACCGCAGCTACTTCTACGGCGACACAGATTCTACCTTAGCCGCTTTGCAGAAAACACTCACATGCAGCTACCCAGGTCATAAGTTCGCAGGAGTCTTTTCCCCGCCTTTCCGTAGCCTCACTCCCGACGAAGACAGGGAGGCCATCGAGCGGATCAACGCAGCTCGCCCGGATGTCCTCTGGGTAAGCCTCGGATTGCCTAAGCAGGAAACCTGGATTTACGAAAGGCTCGATCGGCTCAAAGTTCCCGTCGTAATCGGTGTAGGTGCTGCCTTCGCCTTTGTTGGAGGCACGGTTACCCGCTGCCCTAATTGGATTGGCTCACTGGGATTTGAGTGGGCTTATCGCTTCTTGAAAGAACCTAAAAAACTCTGGAAACGTGACCTGTTGGACGGCCCGCGCTTTCTTTTCCATGCAGGAATGGAAGTATTGCGCGGCGAAAAGCCCTTGAGCAGTCAAACAGATTCTGAGGGGGCCTGAGATCGAGACAAGATCTGAAGAGTATTCGACGCGCAATGTTCGCAAACGCGGTGGAATTGCAAATCGTATGCTTCATGGTGTGAGTGCCGGAGCTACGGCAACATTATTAGGCATCGTGAGTAACCTTCTCCTTCTTCCGCTGTATCTAAGTCATTGGTCTGTTACGGTGTACGGAGAATGGATGGCACTCTACTCGGTTGTGAGCTATCTCGGCGCACTGGACTTTGGTCTGACAACGGCAGCTACCAATGCTGCAGCACATGCGTACGCCACGCAGAATTGGCTGGAATTTAAGCGCATTCAGGGAACGGCCTGGGCCTTGTCGATAGGCATGGTCATTCTTGGCATCTTGATAGGCACGGTTATCGTAACTTGTTTTACAGTTCATTCCTGGCTTGCCTTAAGGGCGATGAGCTTGCGTGATAGCCGCCTAGTCTTTGCAGGTTTATTGCTGACTTTCCTGATAGGTATTCCTGGCCGCCAACTCGGATCTACATATATAGCCTCAGGGGATTTCGCCAGATACCAGTGGATATATAACGTTGGACAGATGTTCACTCTCACTGTTACGGGGATGTCGCTACTTCTTGAACTAGGTCCAGTCGAATTGTCCTCAATTATTGCGATGGCAGGACTCATGCTGCTTGGCGCTACCTATGGTTTGATCTGGCGCCGAGACCCTCAACTCATACCCCACCTACGTAATGCATCGTGGAATACTGCTCGCTCACTGATCTTCCCATCTGGACAATTTCTGTTGCAGATGTTTGCCAACACGCTTGCTCTGCAAGGGCCTGTAATTATCATCAGCAGAGCTTTGGGAGGGCAAGGGGTGGCGCTTTTCACTACGACACGCACCGTTTCCAACATAGTCAGAAGTATCCTCACCACCTTTCGTGCTCCATTACGCCCCGAATATGCCGCAGCTTATGCGGAACCGGGCAAGGACAAACTCCGCTTCTTGTTTCGAACTGTCATGGCTATAGACACAATAATCTCCGTAAGCCTTATGGCTGGTATCTGGACCGGGGGCACTTGGCTCATACGCATCTGGTCCCATAGTCAGATAACTCCAGATACTCAGCTTCTGCACTGGCTTTTGGTGTTCTCGCTCCTGGAAGGATTTCTCTGGATGCTGGCCAGCGCAGGAAATGCTGCGAATCGTTTCCACGGCATTTCATTTGGCTTTCTGGCTTATGCCGTAGTGTCCCTCATACTGGCTACGTTCCTTGTACATCATTGGGGCATTTCTGCCATTCCGGTAAGTGCAATTCTCGCGCTACTTGTACTAATGTTCCCCGTATCATTGCGCAATGCTCATTATGAGGTTGGCTTGCCACTACGCTCACTTGCAACGAGGATATGTATTCCGTTTGCAGCGATTACAGCATTATCTATTCTTATTTCCATTGAAGTCACAACCCTCAGGATTGCTTCCGAATGGGTAGCTGCCTGTATTTCAACATTGGCGACCTGTGCTGTTTCGATCATCGCAACAAGCCTGACAATACTGGCACCGACAGACCGAAGAATGCTGCTGAACCGCATAGCACAATAAGGGGCCAAGTGAAGGAACGATATATAGGTCACGTTATCCGAAAAACTGTGTAAGAACGCTAGTAGGTGTGCTGCATGAAATCTTTGGAATTACTCATCCCGTGCAGTCTCAACTTTCTTGCACCTGCGATAGTCGATGATTTGGTTCGCATAGGCCGTAAGCATGATGGCGGATATGTTGTTCCGGAGTTAGCAATAGACACTGCTGATTTTCTTCTCTCTCTGGGGATAGGAGATAACTGGTCATTCGATAGTAAGTTCAAGCATAGGAATCCTTCGATCCCTATTCATGCCTATGATTATTCAGTCTCCAGAGATTTCTATTTAAAAACTGCCATAAATGCGATCAAAGGTATCATGATCGCCAAATATCCATTCGTGCGCCGATCGGCACTGCTGTTTTTCGCACATCGAATCCAATGTTATTTTTCTTACAACTCATTTTTCCGAGAAGAAGTCAGGCACTTCCAGGAACGGGTCACTGATACTCACGATCTACCATCAGACGTGACGCTCAACAAGATATTCGAAAGGGCAGACGCACACAGAGTATTTCTGAAGGTAGATATTGAGGGCACGGAATACAAAATCATCGATGACATATTGAAGTATGAGAGCAGGATAATCTGCATCGTTATTGAATTTCACAACACCCACAAGCGTCGTGCGGATTTTACCAGTGCCGTCATCAAGCTTCTGAATTCGTTCGACATTGTACATTTTCATGCAAATAACAATGCTCAGGTCGCTCCCGATAACTTGCCAGAAGTTATTGAACTTACATTTTCCAGAAAACCGGTTAGGAATATCAGAGGCCGGCGAACTATATTGCCCCTCCCTGATCTGGACTCACCATGCCGTGTTCAGCATTCCGACTACATAATTAAGTTCTCTCAGTAGTCCATGCTGCAGGAGAGTTCTTCCGAATCTATTTCAACACTTGAACTGATATAAAGCTCGAACAAGCTTAAGGCATATAAACATCTGCATGGAATATCTGGCTGGAAATTGGTCATGAATATCATTCGCTTCCGTGAATTGATCCTTCACTTTCCGCGCAGGGTGTTACGAGAAGCCGTTTTTTGCTTCGACCTTGCCGTGTTATGGATCAGCAACCAGGCGAGCCAATCTCCAGTTACTGAACCGGGAACTCCAGTAGTTTCATTAACCTCGTATGGAAAGCGAACCAGAAGTGTTTATCTAGCGATCGAATCAATCGCATCTGGAAAGCTACTCCCGTCCAGACTGATTCTCTGGCTTGATGACGAAAAAACCTATAAGAGCCTTCCCAAATCCTTAATCCGCCTGCAGATGCGTGGCCTTGAAATTAAGTTATGTAAGAACTATGGGCCACATACAAAATACTATCCATATGTTGAATCGGAGAAGGAGTTTCATGTGGCATTGGTTACTGCGGATGACGACATCATTTACCCGCGTGACTGGCTCAGCTCTCTAAAGCGAGCGAACGAAGCGTATCCTGACGTCATTAACTGTTGGTGGACACATAGAGTGACCATGCAAGGGCAACAACTTCATCATTACTTGCAGTGGGAGACCTATGGAATAGCGAAGCCAAGCTTTGCCAACCTGATGCTCGGAGTTATGGGTGTATGTTATCCTCCTGGATTTCTGGCCGTGCTAAAGAATGCAGGAGATGCCTTTGGAAGTACTGCCGCGCTAGCTGATGATCTTTGGCTTCATGTGCAAGCAATTCGTTCCGGTTATCGGATACGGCAAATATTTGATCGTCCCCCTTATTTGACACGTTGCCGCAGTATCTCTGGCACGGAATCTGTTGCTCTTTCCCGTCATAATAATTTTGCCGGTGGCAACGACAAAGTAGTCAGGACGCTCTACTCAGAAACCGACATCCAGACAATCTACAGCGATCTACACAATCTTGCTGTATAGCAAGTAGTCATGCCCAAACTGACTCCAAAAGCTGACGAATTTAATTGATATGAATACGGAAAGAAAAGTTATCATCGGGCATCCATTCATAGGCCGTGGCGGTTCGGAAGCCATCGTTATGTGGTTGATCGAAGCACTGAAATCTGACCATGTGGTTACAGTACTAACTACTGGAGGCTGGGATCTGACCTCTCTGAATGCGTACTACGACACACATATCCAGCCTGAAGAAGTTCAGGTTCGGATTGCACCTGTTCCTCGCTTCTTCCGTAGCATGACCGCCTCGGCACTGCGCGGCGCCTGCTATCAGCGGTTCGCACGCCAGGTAGCGGCAGAATATGATGTGCGAATCAGCGCTTATAACTTAACGGACTGGGGTTTACCAGCGATTCATTTCATCGCTGACTTCAGTTGGCATCAAGACATCCGCAAAAGAATCGATCCGTCTTCATCCGGTTTTATTTATAAGGATTCAACACTGCGTAAAATCTACCTGAGAATTGCCTTTGCGTATGCAAAACCTTCGGGACGGGATGTGCTTCGCCAGGATCAATTGATTGCGAATTCTATGTGGACCGCAAGACTTGTAAAGCAGGCCTGTGATGTAGATTGTGCGGCAATTGTATATCCATGCGTCTGGACTGAATTCCCACAGGTTGCATGGAAAGATAGAGAGTGCGCGTTCGTGATGATCGGCCGCATTGCGCCGGAGAAGCAAGTCGAACGCGCAATCACCATCCTGCAAACTGTACGCAGCCGTGGCCACTCAATCCGCCTTCATCTCTGCGGGCACATCGGCAAAGACCTATATGGGCGGAAAATTTCCGCACTGTGCCAGGAGCATGCGGATTGGATTATTCCGGAAGGCCAGGTAACTGGCAAAAGAAAGATGGAAATTCTTGCCAGTTGCCGGTTCGGCATCCAAGCGCGCAGCGCAGAGCCGTTCGGCATCTCTGTTGCGGAGATGGTTAAGGCTGGAGCGATCGTTTTTGCGCCTGACGATGGTGGGCAAGTCGAGATCCTAAACCATAGTGACCTCTTGTTCGGGTCTGTGGATGACGCGGCGAATAAGATCGGCGATACCTTGTCAAACCCGGAAAAGCAGGTACTTCTAAGGAATCATCTTGAGCAATGCTCCTCATTCTTCCATGCTGGTGCTTTTGTCCAGAAGAGCCTCGAAATCATCTCTGCATCACAATGCACTCACTCGTCTGTCTAGCTGGTTGATATAGATACCTCAACATGCCAAGCTGCTTGCATTGTCGATCAAGCACACAAAAAGATCTCTATGCCAACCGATATAAATGCGCCAAACCTTGTCTCCTGGCGAATGTCCGCCGCCTTCGGTACGCAGGGCATCAGCAGCAACGAGATTTACGCCATGATCGAGACGGAACTTGACGCAATCCATGCCCATGGAGTCGTGCTCGATTACGGAGCTGGCGTGGGAAATTTTACCCGGCGCCTGCTCGCAATGCCTGTCTTCAGCGAAGTGCATGCGGCTGACCTTTTTGATCTCCCGCTAGATATGAAGATTTCGGGATGGGTACGGCAAGATCTGAATGAATCAATTCCGGGTTATGACGGCTATTTTGATGTCGTAATCGCCTCCGAGGTGATTGAACACCTGGAAAACCCTCGATTTACGGCACGTGAGTTGTACCGCCTTTGCAAGCCGGGCGGAAACGTTATTATCACCACACCCAACAATGAAAGCATCCGTTCGCTCATGGCGCTGGCACTTCGTGGTCACTTCGTCCAATTCGATAAAGGCTGGTATCCCGGCCACATCACTGCACTTGTTCGCAAGGATCTGTTAAGGATTCTTGTGGAAGCAGGTTTCGAGCCAGGGGACTTCCACTTTACCGCGACTGGATCACTGCCCGGGCGGCCAACACACACCTGGCAGGAGATCTCGTTCGGATTGCTGCGCGGCTTGCGGTTCAGTAATAATCTTCTGATATCTGCCCGAAAGCCAACCGCTTGAACACAGATTGCTGAACTGGTCGTGCATGAAACGAATCTGGGCGGCTTGTATTCGTCAGTCTCTACGATGCTTACCCTCTCATCCGAAGTGGTATCAACCTCAATGAATTTGCAGAATGATAGACCGCCCACTGTCAGATTCACCATTGTGGTGGCGACAAAGGATCGCCCGGAAGACATAAGACGCCTGCTGGGTAGTTTAACCACGCAAACATCCGCACCTGATGAAATTGTGCTGGTAGATTCAAGCAGAAAACCAATAGTCGATATTATCGAGAATTTTCCTCAGCTAAAGATCAAGTACATCCGCCATTGGCCGCCTTCTGCCTCGGAGCAAAGGAATCGCGGCATTACAGGTTCTGATACGGCAATCCCTTTCGTCGGATTTGTCGATGACGATACAACGTTTGACCCCGATGCATTCGAAGCGATGAAGCGGTTCTGGAAAAATGCTAATAAGAGTATTCTGGGAACGGCATTCAATCTTTGTAACTACCCTGCACGCAAGGATGGCCTACTGAAGCGCAGTTGGCTAACTGCACGCCTTGGTCTCTATGATTCCAGGCCAGGCTATGTAGCGAAGAGCGGGTGGCAGTCAATAATTCCTAAGGCTGAGCAAACACACAATGTGGAGTGGATTCCCACCACTGCTGTAATTTATCGAAGGGAAGCTCTCGCGTCCGTTCAGTTCGATGAATTCTATGATAGCTACAGCTATCTTGAAGATCTTGACTTGAGTTACACGATAGGTAAGACAGGCACGCTTGCAGTTGTTGCCGAAGCACAGTACTGCCACTATCCCTCTGTCGCAGGAAGAATAAGCATGCGCCAGTTTGGGCAGACTGAGGTGAGAAATCGTATCTACTTTGTCAGGAAGCATGGCTTGTCAATTTTCTGCTGCTACACCGGATTAGTGATACGGATAGGCATGACTTTCATTTCGTACCTGGGGAAGAGAAATAATTCCGACCTCGACAGATTGCGAGGAAATATCCGTGGAATGATTCTATACACAGGCAAGCTATTTTCTTTCAAGCAGAGATCTGGAACGATTGCAGTGTGAGTATGCGCGTTGCTTTATTGATTCCTTATTTTGGAGAGCTTCCCGCATGGTTTCCATATTATGTGGAGTCAGTTTCGGCATTGGCTCATATGGACGTTCATTTATTTACGGACGCAGTTTTCTCGAATACCCTTCCACGTAATCTGCATGTTCATTCTTTCCGCTTACAGGATTTTTGCCATCTGGCAACGCGGAAGACTGGTGTCACTATTGAGTTCTCGAGGCCGCATAAATGCTGTGATTTTAAGCCAGCTTATGGGCATATATTTGAGGATTTTATCCATCAGTATCCATACTGGGGTTATGGGGATCTCGATGTGCTCTACGGAGATATAGACGCTGCGGTAGAGAAATACTGTTCCGGAAATGACATTGTGAGCTTCAGAAAAGGATGGCTAAGTGGCTCGCTTTGCTTCTTGAAAAACAGCTCGTTGGTCAATTCCCTATATTTGCAAAGCCCGAATTGGCAAACTGTATTCTTCAGCCCTCAAACATTCCTATTCGATGAACTGGGTGGGCAATTTTATAGGGAAGTAATATCAGGTACAAATCCTCTGTCACTGCACAGCGAAGTGGTGAGCTTCACTCATATAGTCAAGTCTCTGGAAAAGGATGGAATCCTCCAATGCGTCTTTGAAGATTTGGCCTGCGAACAAATCCCCTGGGGGAGAACCCTCAAATATAGCTCTGGAAAGATTAAAGATATAAAGCTAGATGAAGAGGTGCTGTATCTTCATTGGGTAATAATGAAACGGCGATTTTTTCATACACCATTTCTTGAAGTAAGCCCAGCGACATTTTTCATCAAGAACACGGGTGTATATACGCGGAAACCAGGAATCTACGAGGGCTTACTAGAAGAACCGCGCAGAATTTTCAATGGCATTGCAGCCATGATAAATAGAAAAATCCACGGAACATAAGGTGAATGCCCAACAATTTTGCATTAGTTGGATGCGAGGAACATCAAGCTTTTGCACAATATCCGCATAAAGCAGCACGATATGTTTGGAAAACTTCCTAAGCGTGAACTATGGACAGAGCTGCCTCAGAGAGAATGGACTTTTACCGAGCACCAATAATGGCGAGAGAGCAAACTCCTGGCTGGGCGCATATTCGAGCAAAATTTGCGCTCAGCGCTCCAGTGTCTGCAATTATGCTGTGGGCCTGTCTTTGGTTCAATCTGAATAGCGGATTCTGGAATATCCAAACAGCGTCCAGCATGAGTGATTGGCTGTTGGTAATTCGTGCCATCCTCCCATTTATCGTACTTCCTGCATCCATACTCATTCTTCTGAGCCGGAGAAATCTCAATCCAAGCTGGCGAAATCCATCGCTGTTCCTCATGGTGTATGGAGCACTAGCAGCTCTTGCATCCATTTTTTCTCCTGAACCATATTGGTCTTTATATTGGTCGGTAACCTTCCTTGCCACAATTCTTGCAGCCTGGACATTTGTCGGTCGGCAAGACCTCACTGGATCTTCGCGGCAGCTACTTCAGTTGACATGGATTGCAACATTTGTTGTTGCCGCTCTCGTCGCACGCGAAGCCAGTCACACGATATTCGGCCATGTCCAGACAGGTTATGGGGCAGTCGTTAAAGATTTGGAAAACCAATCTCGTTCATCGGGAGTTGCCCGGTGGGCGGCTGTTCCTGGACTGGTGTGCCTTGTGCGCGCCTTCCACAGCCGCCGCCCATCTCTCATTGCGTTGTATCTTGGCCTTACTGCTCTTGCCCTCTTTATCGTGTATCGCATGCAATCACGTGGCGCCGTCTTCGGAGTAATGGCAGCGCTTCTATTCGCGCTTATCATCGGATCACGCGTGCGGCGCTATGCACTTCCTTTTGCGATATTGACCGTCATCATAGTTCTTCTCCTTGATTCTCCTGCTACCGTTTCAAACCAGATCACCTCCTATATTGAACGGGGACAATCGAGAGAAGAATTCCTTAGCATGACAGGGCGTACACGTGCTTATCGAAAGGGCGTTGTCGCCTTTGGGGACGCCCCAATTCTAGGCCGTGGTCAATGGGCAGACCGTCTTATCTTCGAGGAGCATGTCCACAATTCTTATCTCCAGGCACTGTTGAACGCTGGAATTGTTGGAGGCGTTCCATATTTTGTCTCGTGGATCGCTGGGTGGATACTGTTTTTCCGTCTCCACAAAAAGAGCCGGCAGTTGAATCCGGAAGACCGTCTTTGCCTGCTGGAAGCAGGCACTGTAATGATGTTTTTCACTGTTCGCTCTATACCGGAAACCACCACCGCAAGCTTTTCCGTCGATTTGTTGGTCATGGTTGCTGTCTATGTTTACCTGGAAAGCCTTGCGCTCCACATCAGGGTCGCGCAGTGGCAATATTATTTCTTCAATACGCCTGCAGAGTGGCTGCAAGCTTCGCCCGAATCATCGAGTATCAGGGCATAGCACAAGATATGAGACGCCTGAGCGTACTTGTCAGCGCTTACGCCTGCAGCCCATTGGCTGGATCGGAGCTGGGGGTGGGTTGGGGATGGGTCAAGGCCATCTCCGCATATCACGATCTCTGGGTACTGACTGCCGAACATTTTCGGCAGGAAATTGAAGAAGAATTACGCCGCGATAGAAATTTAGCTAGCAGGGTACGGTTTATCTATATCCCAAGAAAGCGTCATCGTCTGGCTGAAATACTCTGGCCACCTATGTATCTCTTCACCTATGCGCACCAATGGCAGAAGACAGCATACGAAACCGCCGCGCAATTGCATCGCAAAGTTCATTTCGACTTGGTTCATCAACTCACCTATGTAGGGTTCCGAGTGCCAGGTCAGTTATGGCGCCTTGGCATCCCCTTTGTGTGGGGGCCGATTGGGGGGCTTGAGCAGACGTCGTGGTCACTGATTCCACATCTTGGACTGTATGGAGCAGCGCATTTTACGGCTCGAAATCTTCTAAACGACCTTGATCGGAGATTTGCGGCATTGCCGAAAAAAGCCTTCGCTGCTGCGAAGGAAGGAATCATTGCGGCAACAACAGGCATTCAATATGAGATCAAGCGGTTTTATGGCTTGGATTCCACCGTAATAAGTGAGATAGGCTTGCCTCTGCACATCCCGGGTCAGGCAACTTTACGTGAAGATGGGCAGCCGCTCCGCTTAGTCTGGTGCGGTAATTTGAATCCCGGCAAGGCTTTGCATTTTCTTCTCGATGCACTGAAAGAGCTTCCATCTGGTTTGCAATGGCGTCTCGATGTGGTAGGAGATGGTCCGTGTCGCACGACATGGCAAGATAGAGCCGATAAAAATGGGCTTTCATCCAACTGCGAGTGGCATGGAAAAACCTCTCGCGAAACGGCCCTCCGAATAATGAGAGAGTCACACATTCTGGTCGTGACAAGTGTGTACGATCTAACCTCTACAGTTGTGGTTGAGGCGATGGCGAGTGGTGTCCCTGTAGTATGTCCCAATCACTGCGGGTTTCCAGACGCCGTAACATCCGATGCAGGCATACTTGTTAATGCAACAACACGGCGAAGTCTGGTCAACGGAATAACTTCCTCCATACACGCGCTCTACGATGAGAACCTGCGAAGCAGGCTAGCCCAAGGTGCGTTACGACGTGCGGATATGTTCTTGTGGGATCAAAAAGCTCAAGCTGTCTCTGGTCTTTATTGGTCTCGCCTGTCTGGTCAACGTACGGTTCTGGACGAATCAGGAGCAGATTGATGAGCAGGGTTACTGTCGTCATTCCGATTTATAATGCCATGCCATACCTTACTGAATGTATTGATAGCATTCTCAATCAGACCATTCAGGAATATGACGTAATCGCAGTGGATGACGGATCGAGTGATGGATCGGCGGAATATCTTGCCTCCATAAAAGATCCACGCATCCGAGTTCTCACCCAGCAAAGAGGGGGAGCTTCAGCTGCCAGAAAAGCTGCCTTTCTACAAAGTAAGACCGAATATGTGGCATTTATGGATGCAGACGACATTTCACTTCCACGTCGTCTTCAGGAGCAAGTAGAGTACCTCGACAAAAATCCAAATGTAATTATGGTTGGCTCCCAGGTTCGACTGATAATTGGGCAAGTATCTCAGGCAGGCCTGAAACTTCCACTTGACCATGAAACGATACTTCACAGCTTCTGTTCGGCACGAGGGCCTATGTGCAATTCAAGCCTCATGTTCAGAGCCGATAAGGCACTCCCATGCTTCGAGTATCCTGAGATGCAACTCGGCGAGGAGATTGACTTCTGCCTGAAGATGTCGGAACGTGGGGAGCTTGCAAACCTTCCAAAGGTTCTTGTGGAATACCGACTCAGTGAAGGGCAAACGTCGCTTTCGCGCACGCGTGATTTGGTTATCGGTGCTCATTATGCGGCATATTGCTATACGTGCCGTATAGTGGGGCAAATCGAACCAGCAATGTACGATTACAAAAAAAATGCGTCTACATTGGACGTCATGCGATGGAATCAGGATGCAATAGTCATCGCGTATTACAGAAAAGCGAGAATATTATTGGCATCCGGCAATGTCATAGATAAGGTTCGTGGGTATTCCAATCTGGTCATCGCTTCTGCATGCAACCCCAGACTCTTCCTTCAGAGGGTTTTTGCATACAGGCCATTCATCGCTTTACGCAAAACCATATAAATAGAGATCATCGCAGGCCTTGTTCTTAACTCGATGGAATCATGCACAAGAAGAAGCTCAATTCCAATATCCTACCGGGACGCTCTCCATTCCTGCTGTCTTTGCGATCCATCGCCAATAATATTCGCACATCGCTTTATTTCTCACTACGCTGTCGTTGGGTTAAGCGGTCTGGAATGGTCAGGATTCCCTGGTCCACCACTATTTTCTCAGCTCATCGAGATGTGAGTATTGGAGATCGAGTGCAGTTTGGAGCAAACTGCTGGATACACTGTGACATTTCATTCGGAAACGATATTTTGATAGCGCCATCCGTTGCGTTTATCGGAAGAGATGACCACAGATATGACATTCCAGGCCTCAGCATTTGGGATTCACCGCGAGGCGATACCTACAAAACCATCGTGGAAGATGACGTGTGGATTGGTTACGGAGCAATCATCCTTTCGGGCATTACCATCAGTACAGGATCAATCATTGCGGCAGGGGCGGTAGTTGTAAAGGACGTGCCTCCATACAGCGTAGTCGGAGGAAATCCCGCCAGAGTTATCTCATCGCGCTTTGCAGATGAGCAGCTTCATGCTCACGAAACTATCATTAGCTCCCGTCGCGATAACAATCATACGGCTATCCCTTCCTGATGTGGCATCCAGCTTTGTGACACCAGCACTATAAGTGCTGTTATACGTGACTGCATTTTTCTTAGCTACTTCACAAATAGGACAACCAATATGACCAGGATTCTTGTAGCAGGCGGTAGTGGCTTTATCGGCAACCACCTCGTTAAGCGACTCAAGTCCGAAGGCTATTGGGTAAGAACTGCAGACATCAAGCAAGGCAAGTTCTCCCCTACTCTTGCTGACGACTTTCTCATTGGCGATCTCCGTGACGTACAGTTTGCGCGCGCAAGCGTCAATGGCATTGACGAGATATATCAACTCGCAGCTGATATGGGTGGCGCTGGATACCTATTTACAGGTGAGCACGACGCAGCTGTGATGCATAACTCCGCATTGATTAACCTGAACATACTGGAAGCCGGCAGAACCGCCGGTGTGCGAAAATTTTTCTATTCTTCTTCCGCATGTATTTATCCGGAATATAACCAGCTCAGTCCTCATGCTCCGAACTGCTCAGAAGAATCGGTATATCCTGCCGCACCTGACAGCGAGTACGGATGGGAGAAACTGTTCAGTGAGCGGCTGTATTTTTCTTACATGCGCAATTATGGAATCGATGTTAGAGTAGCTAGATTTCATAACATTTTCGGACCGGAAGGTGCCTGGCGTGGCGGCAGGGAAAAGGCGCCAGCAGCAGTGTGCCGGAAGGTTGCTGAAGCGGTATCCGGAGGGGAAGTTGAAATCTGGGGCGATGGCAGCAACACGCGCTCTTTCCTCTACATCGACGAGTGCATCGAAGGCGTTCGCAGACTGATGGAATCTTCTTTTCCGGGTCCAGTGAACATTGGCTCCGAAGAAATGATTACTATCAATGATCTCGCTCGCCTCGTCATGGATATTGCCGGGAAGGAACTGCATATACGAAACATTTCTGGACCAACTGGCGTCCGTGGCCGCAACTCCGATAACCGACTAATTCGAGAGCGGCTCGGATGGGAGCCCTCACAGCCGCTGCGCCAAGGCATGGAAATTACTTATCGCTGGATTGAGCAGCAGGTAGCATCCTCTGCTCCGTTGCAAAGCCGCAATATCCTTTCAACTGTGTAATCACCCCTTTCAATCTTTTTCAAACTCACCACTATTCTTATACCGGGCCAAGGAATGAGTTATATGTATTCATTACTATTCCTCTTCTTCTGTTCGTGCACTCTGTCGCTGGTCTTGACGCCGCTCGTCCGAAATGTGGCTTCGCGCTTCGGGGTCGTGGATCATCCTGATAATTCTCGCAAACTTCATAAGACACCGATTCCCCGCCTTGGTGGAATTGCGATTCTCGCTTCCGTCTTATGTGCGTATGGCTTGTTGTTACTTGTGCGACTTAGCGCAGGTCATATTGTCCGATCAGGAATGCCCTTTGCTGTACACCTTTTTCCAGCAGTCGCGCTCATCTTTGGAATGGGGCTTTGGGACGACATATTCAGGCTAAACGCATGGAATAAGTTGGCCGTACAGTTATTGGCTGCGCTACTGGCTTGGACAAACGGCATCCATCTGGACACGATTGGAGGGCACGCCGTGCCTGCTGTATTCAGCGTGATTCTGACAGTTGCCTGGATTGTGGCCTGCACAAATGCCGTTAATCTTATCGATGGCATGGATGGGCTTGCTACTGGGGTCGGCCTGTTTGCAACAATTACTACACTCGTCGCATCTTTGCTTCACCATAATATTGAGTTGGCATTCGCTACGGTGCCGCTAGCCGGAGCTTTGCTGGGATTCCTCCGCTACAACTTCAACCCCGCATCAATATTCTTGGGCGACTGCGGCAGTCTGACAGTCGGATTCCTGCTCGGTTGTTATGGGATAGTATGGAGCGAGAAATCTACAACCATACTTTCCATGAGTGCGCCGCTTCTGGCACTTTCTCTTCCCCTCCTTGATGTTGCTCTCGCGATTTCGCGGCGTCTTTTACGCCGGCAATCAATCTTTTCTGCTGACCATGAGCACATCCACCATCAGTTACTATTGCGAGGCCTTACAACGCGTCGAGCCGTCCTTGTTCTCTACGGAGTCAGCGGACTTGCAGCCACCGGATCGCTTCTGCTGACGACGGCACGTGAGCAATATCACGGCTTCGTCATAGTTCTCTCCTGCCTCATTGCATGGATCGGGATACAGTACCTCGGCTACAAGGATTTCGCGGTTACCAGTAATCTTGTTTTTGGAAGAGGCTTTCTTAGTCTTCTCAGTATCCGGATCAGGCTTCTTCGATTTGAAAAGCAGCTATCCGCCTGTACGACACTTGAGGAACACTGCCTTCTTATCTGTCAGGAATATGCGCAATTTGGATTTTCCGGAATTCTGGTTCGCCTTGATGCGGTCCAGAACAAGCTGGGAGTTTTCAATGGCTGGCAAGTTCGCATCAACTTTCCAGGTCATGGCTATGTTTATCTAGCCCGCGAACAGGATGCCAGAAAATACTCCGCATATGCCGTGCATTTTGTTGATTGCGTTGCGAAGGCGCTCTCAAATAAGTTGAACGAACTGACATCGGAAGAAATTCGACCAACTCTCGCTGCATTGTCTTTTGATGCTATTGCAACTGAAACCAGTACGGAGTCATCTTTCGAGACCTAAGCCTGCGTTCTGCGTTATCAACCGAACTTATGACTGGAGAATGTACCCAAAGCTTGGAGTGCATCCCTTTGTATTTAAGTCTTCTTCTCACCTGCGAATGCTTCAGGGCTTTATTGCGTTCCGTTCTCTTCGACGATTTACGGACGTTGTTCCTGATGGGGCATGCCAACCGCTAACCGTGCAGGCATCAGCCCCGGATCTCCATTTCCTATCACATTCTGAACGAGACAATCTAAACCGGCAAGGATAGTGCTGGTCCAGATGAAAAATATTTCATGTGAGAACAACTCACGCTATATTGCGATTGCCAAGCGTCGATGCCACTCAGAGCCTCTGAGTGGCATGATTGCATGGAGTCCTAAGCAAAGCTTCTCGGTGGCTGTAATCCCGTCGCACAAACATTACAGCCACTTGTTTAAATCCGCTTTCTTGAATTCACTGTAGATTCGATTGTGAGATCTGCACTCCCGTGCCGGGGCCGTAATTGACAAAGTATATTTGGGCTCCTGCTGCGATTGAAGAATTATCCACGATAAAGCCCGAGGTTCCGTTCGGCGTTATCCCCAACGGATTCTGGGGGCAGGTCAGTACCTAAGATGTTCACGGCTGGGTTACTGAACAATTTCATCGACTATCCTCCGGCTAAGCGATTGGATTATCCATTAAAAACTATCGATTTTGCTAGGAATAGTTGCTGATCTTTCTCGCGGTAAGCATCCCTCGATTTGAGGTAGAGCGCTAGCCTAAAGTTTGGAAGCAGGCCTGATATTTAGGGATTAACATCTTTCCCACAAGCGCTGTTACTCTTCCTATCGTGCTGCGCCCTTCTGCCGAATGAACACCTGCGAATGATTAGTATCTGGCAGCATCAACCACTAGTTATGTCATAAATGGATCAACTCGCAAAATGGCGCTCTTGTCGAAGGGTACTGTCTGCACAGTGCTGTACATGAATGTAGCAGTGTTACAGAGGAAAACACATCTATCTCTTGTCCATTCATAAGCCATAGAAGTCAGCGCATCGCCATCGCGCCCGCTCTCTTGATTCTGGTCAAAAGGAGGCTCTTATCCAGCGTGACGAGATAAAAGGAGAGCAGATCTTGTCCGAGATTTCACTCATAACTCCGCGCGGTAAGAGTCCTGAGTAAATCTAGCTAACACGACATCAAACTCAATTACCGTCGTTCCGTCCTTTTCAAGGTTAAGAGGAAAGAATCCGGTTGGGGCATACCCAAGCGAACGGTAATAGACAAGTGTCTCTAGCATATCGGGCTGTTCCCGATATAGCGGCCTGATCCCCGGCATCTCGCTTTGCATTGCCACAACCTTCTCAAGAACACTCGCTGCTCCAATAACCACTCTCCTGTCGTATCCTTGTGTGTCGAGCTTCAAATATATCCGAGAGTTCGCCAGATCAAGCTCTGGAACCACTGTCTCCAATCTCCGAACCATAACGACTTCACGACCTCGATCATCTGCATGATGAGGGAAGGAATCATCTGCATGATCGCTGGCTTGCAGGAAAGAATTCCAGTCACTCGCTTGATAGAGATAAATTTCCTGGCTGGTATTCTCAGCCCCAAGCGCAAAGTTGCATATATCCCAGCGTGTATCCCCCCGTGCGGCATTTTGCAGTTTTGCGAACGATGCTTTAACTGGTTCAAAGCTGATAATTCTCCCTCGGTAACCAATATCTCTGAGGATGGTTCCCCATTCTCCAAAATGAGCACCGACATCCAGCACGCAGTTCACATTTTGTCGCAGTAACAAGCTCAACAGATGGCGGCGATAGGAACCAAAGAACGGGTATAGACCAAATGGCTTCGCAACCGTCTTAGCGAAGTTATATGCAGTATTTCTTATAATATGCGGCATTTAGCATACCTTGTTCAGCGAGATTTCGTAACTTGTTCCATCATTCTTCACGGACCTAATGCAGGACAATCTTTCCTACACAGATCAGCAGCATTGCTAGCGCAATACTTTATCCAACTCTGCCGCCTGTGCTCTAAAAAGAGCTAGCACTTTTCCGTTCTCATCTGACAATTCCAGTTGCCGGTCTGAGCTATTCCACGTTCTTATATGCTTTAGGGAAGACAAGAATTCTTTTTCGATATCCATTCCACGTATACACATCATCATCGTACCTGCGACGCTGTTGAAACGTAATGCGCTTCCCTTCGCAACGTAAGTCCCCGTCAGGCGATTACATCCCCCTGAACCTGTCACGCGACCTTTCGGTTGAAAGACGAGGTAGGCTTCTTTGGGTAGGTTTTCAGACAGGATTTCTTTATCTTCCAACTCAATCAGCTTCCAATGTGTCCCTCTTAGCGGCACGGATTTTCTCTCGGTCAAGATCTCTCCTGACGGGCCTGAGGTGCGCCGCATTAAGATAGTCCCTGCTTTACTGTCATGCCCCTGCGTCAGAACTTGATAGCTCTGATCCGTAGTAAATAGGAGCTGTCCCTTCGATACAACTCGCGCTCGTACTGAATATAGGTGATCGGATTCTATTTCGGATGAGTCATAGCTGATAGTAAAGTGAATGGGAGGATTGCCAGGTCGTTCTATGCGGGTCTGCCCAATCACCACCGCCGGTTTATCAGCTTCGGAGACATCTTGGAGTGTCGCCTCAAAGACCGCATCTGGGGGCAGCGCCATGCGTTCACGATAGGTTGCTGTTCCGTCAATGAAGAGTTGTTGTGCCGTTGCAATGGTCGGCAGCAAAAGCAGTGTAGTAAAAGCGAATCCTGCTCCAACTGTGATTCTCTTCATTGAAGATCCTCCGCATATCGAAAAGCATCAGCCTACATTTCAGGATTATGCAGACCTTTTCGTGTGCAAGCAAGGATGAGGCGAACGATCGCTTGGCAGGTGTCACTTCTGTGCGACTCTCTGCAATGCCAACGACCCATGCAGTGACCGTTAACAGGTGCGATCTGTCCAGGCGTACGACACGAAGATGTCACGTACGCTCAATGATCTCTACTCTTCGGATCTTCTTCAAAAATGTATTTCCGCTCAGCTTGCCCCTCTTTCGATTTCCTTTCCACGACTCCTAACCCGCGACGGAGCCGGATATAGGTTCTGCTCATAGACAAAAGGGCACTAGGCTAAGACTCCTTCCAAGACTAGCTCCTCCGGCTAATGCTCGGTCATAGATTGGAAATTGCTTAGCCCCACACCAACCAAGCGATAGAGTTGGTGAGTTCCCTGTCCTACACGCTCACACAAACGAAGCGCAATCTCGATGAGCTCTTCCTGAGAGGATGGCGGCGCGTCTGGTGTCAGACTACGGGTAAGCGAGTTGAACTCCTTTGTTTTGAGCTTCAGGACAACTGTTCTGGCACCGCGTGCATTTTGCCGCGAGGCCGCCCATACCTTCTCTGCAAGCCTGCGGATATGTGGCTCGCATACGGTGAGAGGCAGGTCTTCCTGAAAGGTATCTTCCGCTGATATTTGCTTGCGTATGCGATTCGGAACAACCGGGCTGTGGTCAATCCCGCGTGCCAGTTCATAAAGACGCAATCCCCAACGGCCAAAGTGCGCTTTAAGTGTGGCCGCATCCATCGCATGGATATCTCCCACGGTCTGGATGCCGAGTTGAATCATGCGTGCTTCTGTGACTTTCCCTACGCCCGGGATACGCCCTACCGGCAAGGGCAAAAGGAAGGACTGCACTTCGTGCGGCTGAATCACGAAGAGACCGTTCGGCTTCTTCCAGTCTGAGGCAATCTTCGCCAGGAACTTGTTCGGGGCGACGCCGGCGGATGCTGTAAGAGAAAGCTCTTCACGAATCTGTTGCCTAATCGCGATAGCTACCTTCGTTGCAGTTGGAAGTCTTGTTTTGTTTTCCGTCACATCAAGATAGGCCTCGTCCAGGGACAAAGGCTCGATCAGGTCTGTGTGACGTTGCAGAATCTCTCGCACAGCATGAGAGACAGCCTTATAGCGGGTAAAGTCAGGCGGAATGAAGATTGCTTGCGGGCATAGTCGCTCCGCCGTTACAGCGGGCATGGCAGAGTGAACACCAAACTGCCTTGCTTCATAAGAAGCTGCACAGACAACGGAGCGCTTTCCCTTCCAAGCCACCACCACGGGCCTGCCACGGAGCGCGGGATCATCCCTCTGCTCCACCGACGCATAGAACGCGTCCATGTCCACATGAACAATTTTGCGCAGCGCTGCGGGTTGAGGCTCCAGCAAAGCGTCGTTCATAACTATAGATTATAAGCGAATATATGGCGAATATGACATGTAGTTTATGGAGAAGTTAAAGAATGAAACCTGCAGTGGAAGATGTAATGGAAAAATTCGTCTATCCCGCAACTCTTTACACACCGCCAGTAATTCCCAACTACCCATCTTTAGCGGACTGGAAGCGACTCAGCGGTCCAAATCTTCGGACATTCTTCAAAACCATGGAGAGGTGGAAGGTTAGTCCGAAAGGCACACATTCGCTCCTGGGTGGAATCCGAGCCACTCCTATAACCAGTTGAAGGTACAGCAGGAAGGTCGGATTCTCTCTCAGGACCGTATGTTGCGAGTCAACTGTATCGTCGGAATTCACAATGCGCTTCACGGTCTGCTCCCCAGTAGCATTTTCATTTTGCGACGGAGGTAGCTCCAGTGGCTCGACAAATCGACCTGGAAATTTGATGAGCTCCGCAAAGGCATGTTGTCACTGATATCCGTTGTTGCCAGTCTCCTTTGGCGAGAACAGGCCAATGCGCTTATTGAGCCACGCTCCCGTATACCAGGAGAATCTGCAACGCACTTTGGGATCGCTCTATGATGATCCATGGATCGCGCACACTAAAAAGTAAACCGTACGCCGAGTTCTACGCGCCGAGCTGCCTCTGCGGAGATTGGCTCGCCGAGCGTAGGCGAGAGAACAGTGCCTACAGCGGTTGTATTCGTGTGGTTCAGCAAATTGGATGCACGCGCATTGAATGTGAGAGTCAACGGATGGGCCTTATCCTTCGGGTTGAGCAGAAACGCGCGGCTCAGATTACCGTACAGATGCCAGACACTCGGCATCGTGCCACGGTTGCGGGGTACATTACCATTCACCGTGTTTGCGGTAAGCAATCCATAGGAAGTGCTGTAGACACCAGGCCCTGGAACAGAAGCATAGGAAGGCCTGTCATTGAATGTGCCATCTCCGTTCGCATCCGTCCCCGTTGTAATGTTGAATGGATTACCGCTGTCTGCAGCTAGTTGACTGGACAGCAGAACTTTCCAGGGAAGGTTCAGAGTTCCTTGAATGGAGCCGCCACTGGATTGCCAATCAGGGCGTGAGGATTCGCCTGCATTGGTGTAGCTGGATTGGGGCGGAGCAATCTGAAGAGGAGCGTCTGATCTAAAATGTACTATGTAGGAGCTCAAATTAAGTGTGAATCGCTTGTAGCCTGTTTGTGAGAGAGCCAGGTCAAGCAAATTGCCTCTGAGGTGACCGGTGTTTTCATACTGAAAGATGTTTTCATTCGGAGCAATTGGCCTTGGCGCCAAAAGCGCCGAAGTTGGATCAGGAGGAACACCGGTGCTGCTCCCAACCATAGGAGCATTAATGTTCCTTGACCGGAAGATTCCCCAGTCTTCGGCATACGTAAAGCTCGCCGATGGATGCCAGTGATGTGGCAGCTCGTGCTCAACACTTATCTGGGTTGCCGCTGCCGGAAATTCAAACACGGAGCGAGAAAATTGATTTCTCGTGGCGACCTGAATCGCCCCGACCACGGGAGTCAATGGACTGCCATAGCTGGGTGAGTACACCATCAGTGATTGCTGACGAGTGCCATTGAGTCGGTATACCTCGGTGGCATAGCTGACCGGCGCAGGAGCATTGAAGATGCCGCTGCGCAGACTGATAACCCAGGTAGATTTTTTGTCCGGTGCCCAGGAGAACGCCACTCGCGGCGCAAAGTTAACGAACGTGCCTGGCGAAGTCTGGAAGGAGTATCGTAGCCCGGTAGACATGCTGAGACGTGATGCGAGCTTAATTGTGTCCTCACCATAGAGGGCAAGCCTCCATTGTGTCAGCGGTACCAGAGGCGTGCCCGTCGTCACCTGATAGGTGGTCGGTGCTCCCCCGATGAGATTCTGGAGAGCCCGTTGATATTGCTGGAGTGGAGTAATGGTTGTTGTTTGTCCGGTGGGATTATTATTCGCGTCGAGCACCGCGGCGCTGCCGCCGCCAAAGACATGCGCTCCGTTGAAGGTAGCAGGATCGTAATTATGGACGAAAAATCCTAATGACTGCACACCGATGCGAATAGAGTGTTTCCCGCGGATGAGCATCACATCATCGTCAATTTCGAGATCTTGCTCACGATCGTTCAGGTTCTGGCTGATCGCGCCGCCACCAGTAAAGTAGCCTGCGACTTCAAGCGACGGTGCCATCGACAATGGCATCTGTCCTGTGCGTTTCCAGGTATATCCAATGCGAGTCTCGTGCAGGAGATTCGCATTGAAGGTCTGCGTGTTGGTCAGCCTCAGATCATACTCGCTCGTCAGGCTGGAGTATCCCGCTTCCGGCAGAGTCAGGCCGCCGATACCTTGGTTGCCTATATCATTGACATGCGCAGCAAACGATACCGTTGCAATGTCTTTGGAACTTACCTGCCAGTCTCCGCGAGCGGAACCGATCCACAACCGCTGCGGCGCGGCAACGGTCTCATGCAAGGGCGTTTGGTTTCCGTCGGCGTCGAGAGTGATCGCATTCACTATGTTGAATTCGTTGATGTCTCGCTTTTCGAGAGCGAGCGCAAAATCGGTCTTTTTGGGAACAACGGGACCAGTCAGCTCGAAACCATAGCGCTGCTTGCTCGCTGGCGTTGCCGTCACGGAAAAGGGGTCTGTAGCGTTGAAGATGCCGTTGCTGTCGGTGAAGAAAGCCGCACCGTGAAACTTGTCTGCCCCTGGCTTGGTCGTAATCTCGACTCGCCCGCCCTCAAAGGTCGGGCCTTCATACTCCGGAGAGTAAGGATCGGGATTGACGCGGATGGAAGCAATCGAGTTCTTGGGCGGCATAGCGCTCGCGTTCTGAAATCCGTCCACCACGAAGAACGTCGATTGCGGAGCACCCCCACCATTCGACGCCATGATCTGAAGCTGCTGGATCAGGTCGTCTGGGTCATCGGCGAGTTGCTGTTGTATCTGCTCCTTATTAAGAGTCGTTGTCCCCGCTCCCTGCTCAGCATTGAGTCCGGTAGCATCTGCACTGACCTGTACGTCGGTTTCCACCTTGGCGAGTTCCATGCGAATCGTCAGGCGTTGCATCGTTCCGGGCTTTTTCGCCAGACGTATTGTCGCTTGAGAAAAGCCTTCCGCTTCGACAACGATATTCCTGGAACTGATCGGAACACACGTTAGCAGAAAGCGTCCTGCTGCGTCGGTCGTGGTCGTCAGGCCGCTCGCTGTCTGCACTCGCGCTCTCGGTATCAGTGCGCTTGTTGGGTCTGTCACCGTGCCCTCGATGCGGATCCCATCAAGGCATGTTTGCTGCGCGAATCCGCCCCCTAACGTCATCAAGCCAATGATCGCACTAAGCACAAAATGTCGTTTGCTGTACATTCTTGTCGCCTCAACATGACTTTCGTTGAAACGGTGCAGGGATTCGAGTGGTATGCAGCAGGATGATGGAATCGTGCAACGAAAAGCAGGAGGCTTGAAACGAGACTAACGGCGGCTGACTGCGAGCAGGCTCTGCCAACCCGGTTTGCTCATCTTCAGGCGTTCCCCATTCGAGAGGACAACCCATCCTTCATTCGGACCCTCTCGAAGAATTTCGCGGACATAGTTGATATTTACAATTGCGCAACGGTGCACGCGAATGAAAGTATCTGGATCGAGCGTTGCCGCCAGTTGTTTGATTGTCTCCCGCAGCATGTGCCGCTTCGGGCCGACGTGCAGGCAGGAATAGTAGCTGTCGGCCTCGATCCACTCGATCTCGTCAACTGTGACGAAGATATCCTTTGAACCATCCGGCACCAGAATCCGCTTGGGATGCTTTTCATGGCCAGCCGACACATCGCCCAGGACGGCCAGCGCTGACTTCAGTTGTTTCTGAGTGACTGGCGCTGCCTGGGTCGCGAGACGCTCCCGCACCCTGCGAAGCGTATTCTGTATCCGCTCGGGTTCAAGGGGTTTCGTCACATAGTCCAGTGCTTCCACCTCAAACGCATGCACCGCATATTCGTTATGTGCCGTGATGAAGACCACAACCGGCAAGTGCGCAATGCCGACCTCTTCGATGACTCCGAAGCCATCCGTCTCCGGCATCTGAATGTCGAGAAAGAGCACATCGGCCTGCTGCTCCTGAAGCGCTGCGATGGTTTCGCGGCCATTTGAGCACTCTGCAACGACATCGACATCCTTGCCCGCTGACAACAATAGCCGTAGCCCTTCGCGGGCCAGATCCTCATCGTCCGCAATGATGGCTTTCAGCCTCATGGCCGCCCCCTCTCGTAGGGAATGGTGATTGCAACCTCGTAGCCTCCATTGGCCGGTTCCGTAATCGTCAGATCGTAGCGGTCGTGATAGAAGTGTGCCAATCGCTCGCGCGTGTTCTTCAAGCCGATTCCGTGTCCCGATACTGGCTTGCTCTGCGTGCCCGGACCGTTGTCCATGACTCGCAGATGCAGGCTGTCTCCATTCCGCGACACCGAGGTTTGGATCATGCCGTCTTTCTCCCGCCGTCCTATGCCATGCCGAATGGCGTTTTCTACGATGGGCTGCAGCAGAAAGCACGGAACCAAGCCGTCCAGCGCTGCCGGATCGACCTTCATTTCCACCCGCAGACGGTTCGTAAAACGCGCCTGCTCAATCGCCAGATAGCTGTCGATAGTTTCAAGTTCCTGCGCCAGCGGGATCTTTTCCGGTGTCGTTGTAGCAAGCGTTGCCTTCAGGATCGCATTGAGATTCGAGAGCATCTCATCTGCTTCCCTTTGACGACCCAGCCGGACCAGCGTGGTGATGGCGTTCAGCGTGTTGAAGAGGAAGTGCGGCTGGAGTTGCATCTGCAGCACATGGAGCTTCGCGGCGGAGAGTTGCTGCTGGAGTTCTAGGGAGTGAAACGCTTCCTGCTGTGCCGCAATCTGCATGTGGATGATGGCGCAGGCCGACCAGATCAGCGCATAAACCAGAAAGTCCATGCTGAATCGTCCGATCTCAAAAAAAGTCAGCCTGTCGAAACGGGCGATATGCCACTGCAGCCAGAGCTGGCCCATGAACCGTGTAGCGAGATGCAGACTGCCCAGGTGCAAAGCGCTCGTAGTCGCACCCAAAAGTATCTGAAGCAAGAGATTGCTGACTGATGCCTGAAAGAACATCGGATTCCGGCGTCCGGCGGTCCAGACCAGATATGCTACTCCTGCCCACCACAGCCAAAGTACCGCTCCATAGAGAAGAGAAGGCACCCAGGACAGTCCGTGGGCAAGCTGTGCTCCCGCCGTGTGGCAACTAATCGCAGTGGCAATCGCAAGGATGCTCGCGATGCACAGAGCGATAGCGCCGGCACCGAAGATCAACCGGGAGCGACGCACCTCCACAGGCATCTTTAGCGTATCTTCCATCTGTCTTCCTTCCAGCTTGGACGGCGCAATCTTAGCGAAACGCAGTGTAGCCAGTACAGGGACCATATCCCAGTGTCCGTTGCTATCTGGTACGGATGCCAGGCTTATGCTGCGAACTATTCGGGATTTGCTATAGGGGCGTGCTTTTGCGCAACGAATCTTCAACGCCGCTCATTCCCATGAAAGAATTTGTGTTTTTTCAACGAATGCGTTGGCGATTTGGCGCAAATCGAGATCGCGACTCAATCCTCTGCGTTCTTTTCATGCGGTCAGATATAAAACGTGCGGAGATCGAAGTATTGCTTCAACAACGCCCGGATCTCTTTCATAGGCCCATTCAGCAGCATCTGTTCGCTGGGCTCGTAATACTCCTGGATCTTTTCCTGTTCGTTGACGGTATAAAGAGGTTTATAACGCTCATAGGCGTGAACTCGCTTCGGATTTCGAATCCTTAGGGGGAACTTTTCCTGTCTCTCGAACTGTACGAGTTGAACACAAAGCTCCTTGTATCTGGCATAAATTTTCTCGATGCTACCCGCCCTCCGCACCAGCCTCTCAGCGAGACCATCCGCTTCTGCGTCAGAAGACGCTTTCATATATTTCGCGTGGAGTCTCAATAGTTTCCCAATCTGGGTTCGGAGCTGTTGTTGCAACGTGTTTTTTCTCTGATACACCCTTGCAAAGACAGCGGAGCCCTGCCTCCGTTCCAGATCAGTCGTGTAAGGAGGCTTCTCGAAGAACAGATGCTGCGCTCCCGTATAGATGCTGGTTCGAGGATATGCCGGGATATCCCCTTTCTCTTCAATCTTCGCCACAAGCGACGCCATCATGACGTCGCCTTCTGTGTGGGCAAGTCTCTCCATCTCCTTCTCTGTCTCTCCAGCCACAATGTCCCACGACATGACGTTGTATTCACCCGGCAGATCGCCAAATCCGATGTGTTCGGATTGAAAGAGATGCCGCACCTTGATGCTCATGTCTCCAGTGGCATGCAGAGAAGGAACATTCATCCATAATGGCTGCTGCTGTTGAAAGCTGACAGGAACGGCGAGACCATGCAACAGGCCGCCCAAACCATTCACTTTGGATTTGTCCTTTTTCCCCTCGTGCTGCGCATAGCCATACGATATGTGCGGCCGTTCCGCCATAGAAAGAAAGGGGTTTCGGCTTGTTGTCAGTCCCGCAAATGCCCTGAGCACATCGGGCATGACTCTCTCAAAATCGTTGTAAGAATTTACGTATAAGTTCCCCAACAGATCGTATAAGTTTTGCCCCTCGTGATAGTACTTTCGCACGGATTGTGGAAACTCACCTTTGTCTACAACCGTTCTTAGGTCTTCCCAGCTTTTTACAACAGCGTGGCTAAAGGATCTACCTGTCTCGGATGTCGCAGGACTCAAGAGAGTAGAGCCTACCGGAAATTTGGCAGGATACTGTTGCTGCATTTCTTCGCTCTTGAAATGGATGCCTCGAAAGAGAGGAGTAACAAATTGTGGAGGAGGAGTTTTTGCATACTCTTCTGCCAGGATGGCCTTACGAATCTCGGAAGCGACCAAGGGATACGATTTGGCTTCCGCCTCCAAATGCTCGAGCTGGGTCTTGGTATGCAGAGTCGTCTCAATCACATCAGTTCGCCATGGCCACAAGTTAATTTTCATCCGCTGGACTACGGGCCCGGCCGCAATCGGCGCAAGGCAGATTCCTGAACGAGTTGCTTGTCCTACGGCTGCACTTCGCTGTACACCGATTTCTGCCCGCACAGGCTTGTAAATCGGAGGCGGCCCCGGATTGAAACCACCCGAGCTAGAACGTTGCGCTGGCTTTACTGTAGCAATCTGCTGACGAACCACCGCGGCCGGAAGCGGCCGGTACGCTGGAGGAGCTCCCGGCGCGAACTTCCGTTGACCTCCCGCCTGTGCGGACTGTCGCGCAACTGAAAGCTCTTGCCGGATCGCGGCAGCTGCAACAGGGCGATACACCGGAGGTGCCGCAGGCGCGGGCGCGGGTTTCTGCTGCACGGCCGCTTTGGTAAGCGGCACTATGGTCTGCGATCGGAGAATCGGGCTGGACAGGATAGGACGATACACTGCAGGAGCTCCGGATGGGACACGTCTGGGAGGCGTCTGCAGTTGTCCGGTCAAAGATCTCTCGGAGGACATACCCAATGGACCAGGGTGTTTCATAATTCCCAGCCTCTCTCGACAATAGTTTGCCAGATTTTCAGGGATTTTTGTACGGAAAGACAGCCGGCCTGTTCAAGAAGGAAGACGGCAGGAGATGAATCCGAAAAGTGTAGCGGCACGCCACCTCCGCCGCACTGTCCACTTTAGGAGCGCTATCAGCGCCTTAGCACTCTTTGAGTGGCTTGGTGATTATGTGCCGATTGAGAAAACTCTCTTGTTTAAGCAATTGCGGGCTAAGCGCGATTAACCTGTTGGAACGGGTAGCGCACACACTGAAATGTGTATACTGCCGCGCCTTACTACTACGGCTACACGGAGCAGTTGCAGAAGACCATCAAGTTTCTTCAGGCCGGAGATTTCCTCAATGTTGATATCTTCGGATGAATTGATATTTCATCTCCATTTGTTTCGAGTATCAGGCTCTTCGCTCAACCCAACCGCACGGATACTGGTGGTTGCAACTACAAACTTCCAGGTCATATATGAAGGAAGAGGGTTTTGGTCCGAGCACAGCACATGGCTAAGCCAATTAGCAGAGAATGATGGACGAAAACGAGAGGTGAATCTCGTCACAAAGAGATAAAGGCGAATCAAGTACGCTGCTCTTAGTGATCTGCGTATCTCTCTTTGCGACCTGGAATCTCTCGACTTGAATCGCGTGGACAAATTGGTGTAGTTACCGAATCCTGGCACCTTCTAAAGATGTCTCATATCGTGCTTGGTTATAAGCTCAAAACTGGTCACGAAGAGCTCCTCCTGAGATATGAAAAGCGATTGCGAATCTTTGAATGCCCCACTACCTTTTTAACCCCTTCGAGGATTCAGTAATGTTCTGCAGTAGTCCCTGTAGGGGATGACACTATACAATCGGTCCGCCAAAAACAATGAGATGCGTCGACGTCTCCGGCAGGCATTATGTCTGATCTTTCGCAGTAACGTCATATATGCCAAGTAGCGTGTGCGGATGCAATTCAAACATCTCAACGTGATGTCCGTCATATTCCGTCGTGTATACCCGCAAGTATTTTTATAAAGTTATTGCGCAAAACAGGTCTTTATCGTCTGGCCTGGATTTGCGACAACACTAGCGAGGTATGTATGGGACGATCTATTTGGCAGGCGATGCAGCAAAAGGGATATAGCAGGCGCCAGTTTCTTGAGTTCTGCGCCGCAGCCGCCACCATCGCCGGCATCGAAAAGACAGGCGTTAGCCAGGTTGTCTCGGCCTTTGAAAAGAAAGACAAGCCTGCGGTTGTTTGGATGCATTTTCAGGAATGCACGTGCTGCAGCGAGTCTTTTCTGCGCGCCACGCACCCTATTGTCAGCGACGTGCTACTTGATGTGCTTAACCTCAACTACACCGAGACTCTGATGGCAGCTTCCGGCTTCCAAGCCGAAAAAAGCCTGAATGACACAATCGAGAACAACAAGGGCAAGTACATTGTGCTGGTGGAAGGCGCCGTGCCTACGCATGACGGAGGCGTCTACTGCATGATTGGAGGCAAGACCGCGGAATCGATTCTTCAAACGGTTTCCAAGGATGCCGCGGCCATTGTGGCCTGGGGAAGTTGCGCTTCCAACGGTTGCGTGCAGGCTGCCAAGCCTAACCCCACCGGCGCCACACCCATTCACAAACTTGTCGACAAGCCTGTCATCAACGTTCCGGGCTGTCCTCCAATTGCCGATGTCATGATGGGCGTCGTCACACATTTACTGGTTCTAGGCCAGATTCCGGCGCTTGATTCGCTTGGCCGTCCCAAGGAGTTTTACGGCAGGCGCGTCCATGACACGTGCTATCGCCGCCCGAATTATGATGCTGGGCTTTTTGTCGAATCCTTTGACGATGAAAATGCGCGCAAAGGCTACTGCCTTTACAAGATGGGCTGTCGTGGTCCGGTTACCTATAACGCCTGCTCGGTTGTGCGCTGGAATGAGGGCACCAGTTATCCCATTCAATCCGGTCATGGCTGCATTGGTTGCAGTGAAGAAGGCTTCTGGGACAACGGCCCGTTCTATCAGCATCTTCAGTCATTCCCCGGATTCGGCATTGAAAGCACTGCCGATACGATTGGTTCTGCTGTCGGACTGGTTACGATTGCCGGCGTAGCCGCGCACGCCGTGGTTACCAATGTCCGCAAGCAAAAGATCATTGCAGAAGTTCACGCCGAAGAGCAGAAGGAATCGTAAGCAAGCATGACAAAGCGAATCATAGTTGATCCTGTAACTCGCATTGAAGGCCATCTGCGTATTGAAGCAGTGGTGGAAAATGGCGTGATTACCGATGCCTTCAGTGCCGGCACAATGATACGCGGACTGGAAAAAATCCTTATTGGGCGCGATCCACGCGACGCCTGGGCTATTACCGAGCGAGTCTGCGGCGTCTGCACTACGGTGCATGCGCTGGCCAGCGTACGTGCTGTCGAAGATGCTCTCGGTATTGCTGTTCCGCCCACCGCAGAATTGATCCGCAACATCATGATGGCTACGCTCTACATCCAGGATCACGTGGTGCACTTCTATCATCTGCACGCGCTTGATTGGGTCGATATTCTCAGCGCACTCAAGGCTGACCCCAAAAAGGCAGCCGAGTTGGCGCAATCATTCTCCAAGTGGGACAAGAACACAGCCGCACACTTCATGGATGTACAGGCCAAGATCAAGGCTTTTGCCGCCAACGGTCTCGGTATCTTCGCGAATGGCTACTGGGGTCACCCGGCCTATAAGCTGCCACCCGAGGTCAACCTCATTGGTGTTGCGCATTATCTCGACGCGCTTGAGTGGCAGAAGGAAGTTGTAAAGATTCACGCTGTTTTTGGCGGCAAAAATCCACACCCGAACTACCTTGTCGGCGGAGTGCCATGCTCCATCAACGTGGATGAAGTAGCCGCCATCAATTCTGAGCGGCTAAATCTTGTTGCACGCCTCATCAGCCAGGCAGATGAGTTCGTCAACCAGATTTACATTCCCGATCTGCTTGCCGTGGCTTCTTTCTATAAGGATTGGTCGAAGTACGGCGGCGGCCTCAAGAACTATCTGAGTTATGGTGAGTATCCTACCAAGGGCTTCTCGCAGATTGATTCCTTCAAGTATGCGCGCGGTGCTGTCCTTGGCCGTGATCTCACTACCGTACATCCGGTGAACCCGCGCGACTCTCAGGAGATCAAGGAGTACATTGCGCACTCCTGGTACAGCTATGACGGAGGCGACCAGGCTGGCGTTCATCCGTGGGCTGGCGAAACAAAGATCAACTACACCGGCCCCAAGCCGCCCTTCGAGTCTCTCGAAGGGCATGACAAATACTCCTTCCTTAAGACGCCACGCTGGAAGGAAAATCCGATGGAAGTGGGTCCGTTGGCGCGACTCATCGTTTCCTATGCGGCCGGTCGCGCCGACGTGAAAGAGATCGTCGGACAAGTCCTCGGCAAGTTGAATGTTCCCATCGAAGCGCTCTTCAGCACGCTTGGCCGCACGGCTGCGCGTGGCATTGACGCGGCACTGGCCATGAGTTGGCTCAAGGAGTTCTTCTCCGAGTTGATGGGCCGTGTCAAAACCCGCGAGACCTCCACCTTCAACAACGAAAAGTGGGACCCCAAAAGCTGGCCTGCTGAAGCCGAAGGAGTAGGACTTGCCGAGGCTCCGCGAGGTTCCCTTGCCCACTGGATCAAAATCAAGAACGGCAGAATCGACAACTATCAGCTCGTTGTACCCACTACGTGGAACGGTTCGCCGCGCGATGCAAAGCAGCAACGTTCCTCCTTTGAAGAGGCTCTGATCGGCACACCTGTCGCGAATATTGAGCAGCCGGTCGAGATTCTGCGCACCATTCACTCCTTCGATCCATGCCTGGCCTGTGCAGTGCATCTTTACGATCCGCAAGGCAAACAATTAGCCAGAGTTTCTTTCGAGTAGGGTTATGAATTCTACTGTTCCAGCTTCAGCGCCATCCGCCATCGAATCACCGCACCCGGTCGAGTACCGTCGCGTTTATGTCTGGGAGCTACCGGTACGCATTTATCACTGGGTAAATGCAGTAGCGCTCACCGCGCTCATCATTACGGGCTATCTGATTGGCGCGCCAATTCGGGCCTTCTCTGCTGTCGAAGCTTATCAGCAATACTGGTTCGGTTGGATTCGCTTCGTCCACTTTTCCTGTGCCTACATCTACGTTTTCAACTTTCTTGCGCGCCTGTACTGGGGCTTTGTCGGCAACAAGTACGCACGCTGGAATACGTTCCTCCCTCTCACCCAAAAGCAACGCCAGGAGATTATCGATGTCATCAAGACGGACGTTCTGCAGATCAAGCTACATGGCGCAATCTCAACCGGCCACAACGCTCTGGCTGCTTTCATTTACTTCTTCACCTTTCTGGCCTTCTGTGCACAGTCCATTACGGGATTCGCGCTCTATTCCAGCATGAGTAACTCCTGGCTTCCACGGTTATTCACTTGGATTGTGCCACTGATGGGCGGTGAAATGGGTGTGCGCTATTGGCATCACATGCTGCTTTGGTTCTTTGTCGCCTTCATCATCGTGCACATTTACCTGTCCTTCTACCATGACTACATCGAAGGACGAGGCACCATCTCCTCTATTGTTGGCGGCTGGAAATTCGAGCGCGAAAAGGGAGATAAATAATTGGAAACTGCTCTTCAGCAGGTACCTATTCCGGCATCCAGACCCCGCACGCTTGTTCTTGGCCTCGGCAACATCATTTTGGGTGACGAAGGCGTTGGTGTACATACGGTGCGGGCGCTCGCACAACAGCCGCTTCCCGAGACTGTGGAATGCCTCGACGGCGGGACTGGCGGCTTTGTGCTTCTTGAGCCTTTGCAGAGCGCCGAACGCGTTGTCCTGATTGACGCTACAGCCGATGCAAATCCTATCGGCACTGTAACCCGCACTACGCCTCGATTTGCACGAGATTACCCACCCACGCTGACGGCTCACGACATTGGCGTTAAAGATCTGCTTGATGCTTTTTACATGCAAAGCGGTGAGCGCGATGTCATTCTTTATGCCATCACCATCGATCCACATCAAGTCATTTCGATGGATCTTTCAGAGCCCTGCCGTAGAGCCTCGGAAAAAGCCACCGCACAGATTTTCGCGGAACTATGCAGTTGATAAAGAATTTGGAACGTTTGCAATCACAGTCTCCAGGCGGTTGGTGATTCGACTTCTGTTTACCTATCCCATCTTCAACTTGGAATAACAGGCCTTATCACGTTTCCATCCCAAAAGTCCGCAAACGCGCTATGGCAATTTGGCGCCAATTGAAAATTTCTAGCTGAAGATAACTGTGTTTATCGAGACTTATATGGCCCTTGCGAGCGCTTGGTGGTTCTCTGTGCTCATCCAGATGATAAGCTACCTTCATCGACCTGAGGGTGGCTAGGGTTCCGCGTGACAACGGACTGGACCGAGCGCCACAGTAGCCACATTGGCTTGCACCCGAGGCATAGAAAGCCAGGGGGGCTGGTTGTAAGGCCGTAGGTATGCCTTACTTCAACCCCGAGGTATCGTTTCTATGCACGTTGCTGCTCTCGTTCTCGTCCTGCTTTCTGCCCTCCTGCACGCTGCCTGGAACGCACAGCTCAAGTCTGGTAAAGATCAAGCTCAGTTCATGGCGAGCATGTCTCTCGCTGTCGGTACGATCTCACTCCTCTTTGTGCCGCTGGTCGGTCTTCCGGGCGTTCGGTCATGGCCATGCATTGCACTCTCTGGAGCACTGCACATCCTTTACAACTTCCTGCTGCTGCAAAAGTACAAGAACACTGACTTCTCCAGCGCGTATCCAATCTCACGAGGCGTCTCACCCCTTCTCATTAGCCTCGGCGCGCTTCTCTTCATGCATCAGCATCTGGCTTTGCCGTCTCTGTTCGGCGTAGGCCTTATCTCGTGCGGCATTCTTTTGCAGGTCACAGGAAAGAACAGGCTCAGCCTTTCGTTAACACTTCCCGCCTTCGCCACAGGCGCAACGATTGCAGCCTATACCATCGTAGACACAATCGGCGTGCAGCGATCCGAAAACACCGCTTCTTATTCGGTATGGGTTTTCGCGAGCTACTTGTTCGTACCGGCGCTTCTGCAGCTACTTCACCTTCGTATATGCCTGCTTGATCGAGCATCCCTGCCTCAGGCCACCTGCGCTGGTGTTCTCTTATTGATCGCCTACACAGTTGTTCTTTGGGCCACACACTACGTAGCAGTCGGAACCGTATCCGCCCTTCGCGAGACGAGTGTTCTTTGGGCGGCCGTGATCGGTCGAGTGTTTCTTGGAGAAGAGTTGACCGAGCGCAAGATAGGTTCGGCAATCCTGATCTGTTGCGGTGTGATCCTTTTAGTCAGCAGCAATGCTGCAAAGAGCACTGCGAAGACATCAAGCATTCAATCTATTGCAAAGGCTCATACGTTACATACGCAAAGCGCATCGAGTCGGGGGCCCATGAGTTCACGTTCATGCTGCCCTGTCCGCCGGACGCTTCTACCAGCACCTTCTGCGACTTCGATACCTCATTGTTGTGGATGTCCACCAGCTTGAAGACGATATGTACGTTGCGCGGGTCGTGAGTAGCCACGTCGGCGGGATAACCAATGTAAACCAGTCTTTTGCCGTCCGGCAAGATGTGCGGGAACCAGTCCTGCATCGAGTCGCTCACGACCATCTCGGCCTTCGCGTCGTTCTCTCCTGCTCCCGTCGCCGGGAAGCGCCAGACTTCTTCCTTGCCGGACCGGTTGGAGTTGATGTAAATCCACTTGCCGTCAGGAGAATAGTCCGGGCCATCGTCCTGTCCGGGGCTTGAGGTCAGCCGGGTCTCGTCACCGCCCGTCGCCGGCTGCCCGTAGATGTCGTACTGCTTGCCGCCCACCGGCCGTTGCGCCACGTACGCGATGGTCTTGTTGTCGGGCGACCAGCCGTGGAAGTAGCTCGGCGACACATTCGTCATCTGCTTCACTTCGCTGCCATCGGCATGGGCGAGATATACCTCAGACCCATGCTCCGCGCCCTGCGATGCCGAAAAGGCCAGCCACTTGCCATCGGGCGAAATGGCTTTGTCATTGTTGCAGTGGTAGTCCGCGGGAATCTTCAACTTCTCCGACTCTTCTACCGTGCCGTCGCTCTTGAAGTTCAGCTTATGAATGACGCCACCCGAGTTTGAGATCAGATATTTGCCATCAGGAGACCAGTTGGGAGCTTCCCAGATGGTGTCGGCGGTGAAGATGAGCTTCGACGAGTGTGTGCGCAGGTTGTAGACATAGATGCGGCTGCGCATGGGCGCTTCCGCCGCGTGGACCATCGAAACAAAAGCAAGAGAAAACGCGGCAGCAACCGCTAACTTTTGAACAGACTTCATCATTATCCAATCCTTTTCGTTGGAAACAGCTATTCGACCTTGCCTGCTTGGTTTACGAGCATCACGCGAGAAAATACTCCCGTGTCAGGCGTGGTTGGGAGATGCGAACAGAAGCCAATGCCCACATAAAACGGTGCGTCCAAGTGAATTGTCAACGGAGGCCCGAGCGGGTGCATCGGTTCTCCCTTGATTGACGCGTAAATCGTGACCTCGTCGCCTTTCTTCTCGATGCCGATCCGCTACGCGATCACTCCGTTGAGCGTGCCGCCGAAGCGATATTGCATGTCGCTCATCTGCGCGCCTTTTTCCGGACGGTCGGCCAGGTGAATCATGCCGGTGCCGTGCAGACCCAGCATGGTTTCTTTCGAGTCGTCCTCAAGTGTTTGCCGGATCACCAGCACGACCTTGCGATCTCCGTAACCCTCTGCCTTTGGAAAACTGGTACTCGCCGCAAGCGATACATCGCCGGACATCTTCTTGAAGAGAAAATGGAACTCGTCTCGCTGATACCAGATGTTGTATCCGGCCGAGGTCACCGTATATTGCCCGCTGGATTTGTCGAAGCTGCCGCTGCCTGCCACAAGCGCGCCGCCCACGTCTGCCTGCGCATCGAAGATGCCGATGGGCGTATTGTCAATGCGGCTGGGGCGGTGAAAATCGGCAGGCGGAGGCACCTGCTTATGCGTTGCCGAGCCGGGCAGCGCCCAGTCCGGCACCTGCGGCTGCTGTGCGGTTGACAGGAGGCTGAGTGGTCCAAGAAGCAATGCAGATGCAATGCGAAAAGCGTGCTTTTTCATCGAAAAGCACTCTAACAGATAGTGGCGAGAGGTTGCCACGAGTCTGCATGTCGATGGTTCCCCTCTGAAACCGCTGCTTCCATCCTCCGCCTCAGGGGGGTGGTTACAGCGGCGGACCATCTCATTAGTCGGCCTATCGTCAATGATCCCAACTGATCGTTACTGGCACCTCTGGGCTCGGCGGACTCAGCAAAGCAATCTTAGGTGTGCCGGATTACCCCTCTGCCGGAATCTGCCCAGCACCATCACTGGGAACAAAGAGCTGTTTGCCATCACGGCTCATGGCCATGCCGTAAGGGAAGCGGCTAATCGGCGTCTGCTTGCCAACCAGACGAATGTAACGGCCATTTGGAAGAATCGTGATCCCATCGGGATCATGTTTCGCATACTCACCTACGGCTGGCGGATGCAGATAGGCCTGCGCATTCGCAGAAGGCATGCCCGATAAACCGGAAAATAAAGTGACGCAAATCAACAAAAAGAACTGAACCTGAAAATTGTTCAGAAAAGTTCGTGAAGCCCTCTGTCGCATTCTTATGATCTTCTCCCAATGAAGATATTCCGCATGATGTGTGCTGATGATTTTGTGGAGTATCAGGCAAATACTCTACCAAAGTTGTTTGAGCAGAATGTTTCAACAAAAAAATGAGCGCAGACCTTAAAGGTCCACGCTCATTTTTTGTAATTGAAATAGCGGCAAGCAGCCGCACGTCTCAAACAGCGCCTTACTTTTCCGGAACAGAGATGGTGATGTTGCGGTATGCGATGACGCCATGGTGATCGCCCTGCAGATAGAACGGGCCGGGCTCGGCTTCATTGCTGTCGAGAGCACCGCCAGTTGGGCCGGGAATCTCGACGTTGTCGTGATACACTTTGCCGTCGCGCAAAACCGTTACATGCCTGCCGACAAAGGTAACGTCAAAGCTCGTCCACTTGCCGAGACCATTTTCGGCACCTGCCGGTGGCGGATACCAGCTATAGATCGCGCCCATCTCATGCGACGGCAGCTTGCCGCCTTCCGTGCCCACTTGCAGCTCATAACGGCCACGCAGGTAGATGCCGCTGTTGCCGCCCTCAGGGCAGTTCACTTCAATGTGCAGCTTGAAGTCCTGGAACTTTTCCGTCGTCATGATGTTGGCCGCGCCGTGAACTCTTTGGCCGGGAATTTCAGGGTTGTCGTTCACCAACTCGCCATCGCGCGCCACCCACTTGTTGTTTTCCACGTTGCCAATCGGCTCCCAGCCGTTCAGGTCTTTGCCGTCGAAAAGAGGACGCGGCTTGCTCCACTTCTTCGGCATGGGACGGTCAAGCAGAGGAGCCTTCACGCCAGCCAGCGTTGGGCCGGCATCGCTGCCGCGCTTTTCAACACCGGTCAGCTTGCCTGCGCTGGGGGAAGTAAGCTCCCAGCTAACCTCCGTATCGGGGCCGGCCTTGCCTACATCCACAATCAACTTGCCCGACTCCACACTGGCGCCCACGATAGGCCGCCATGCGCCGCCACGCGGCTGAACGCGGCCTTCAATCTTGCCGCCGTTCTCCGTGAGTTCCATCCACTGCGGATAAGGCGTGCCAGTCGCAGGAGTAACCGTCATATCCCAACGGCCTAAAAACTCTTTGGTGTTTTGCGCGGCGACGGTCGAGGCTAGCGCGGTCGCCAGGACAGATGCAAACAGTATGTTAGTTTTCACGCGTTCGAGTGTAACGCGTTTCAGCCCAGTCGTGTCACCTGCAATCTTTAAGACTCGTCGAAAGTAATGACGTTCTCTCGCCTGGGCCGAGCAACAGTCCCATATAACAGGAATTTGTTGTTACGATACCCGTACACACATCACAATCTCACGTACCAAATCTTAATCATGCTCAGGCTATATCTTCGCCCAGGCTCCAACATCCCTGGCGCATGATTGGTTGTGGAGCGCGTTGATGCTCAACGCCCTTTCCTGTTCTGAATGCGAGTCTTTTTGACTCCTTTGGCTGCAAGCATTTTCAAGAGGAGATATCGCATGGCATTCAATCTTTCGGTTGCGGGAATCGCTCTTCCCACCGACGCAGTTGCCTATCAAAGCTTTCAAGACGACTTGAACCTGGCCTTCGACCTTGACGCCAAGCTCTCCCAGTTTCTTGATACCCCTCTGGCCAATGTCCCAGCCAGCGCCGCCACATCCAGCGTGGCTTACACCTCTCCCGCCGCCCAGTGGGCTCCCGGAAATGGCGTTATCCAGTTTGGCTTGCAGGGCGGCGTTACCGGAACGCTTGCCATTGTTACCAGTGGAACGCTGCTGAGCTATACCGATGGCCTTGATTGCCCGCAAACTGTCAGCGTCCCCGTGCCTCCCAACACGGCATATCTCTCGCTGACCTTCAAGTTCAACATCTCCGCCAACGTTGCAGGCAGCTACTCCGGTGGAGAGTGGGGCGTGAAAGCGGCAGCCAGCACCACCGACGGCTACGCCATCACCTTCAGCAAGGCCTTTGCCCCCAACACCACGGTGCGCGAGGCGCTTCCGCAGGTATTCAAGGGCTTTGTTCTTCCGCTGCATCCGCAGACTCTCGCGCAACTGCAGCCCAACGACTTCCTGCTCCACGAATTCAGCGGCAACCAGCAGCTTTCCTTCGGCGCATACTTCGGACTCGACCAGGTTCTGTACGCTGGCCAATCGAAGGTAGACGTTCTCAAAACTCTCGGCTCGCCGCTCGCATCGGTTGCCGTGCAAAGCAGCCCGGAGATTAAAGCTGGCGTCAATCTTGACTTTGAATACCAGTACAACAGTTTGTTCGAGTGCCTGATTTCCAAATCAGGCAATGCCGCCGGACTGCATCTTTACCGTTCCAGCAATTCTGCATCTGCAACTGTTTTGACTGCAGGGCTCACCTTCAATGCCAACACCACCGTCGATATCACTCCGCAACTCGATGCGGCTCAAAACAGCATCGTCAACGCAGCGGGTGGCGCTGCATCCGAAGCAGGAAAAGCAGTCGGCCAGGTACTCAGCGCTGCTTCACCCGAGATAAGCAAGTACATTAGCGAGGTGAATGACAAGCTGGCCAGTTGGCTAAGCCGAGCCAATGGCGTTCAGGCCAATCTTGAGGCTGCCATTGAATCCGCAGGCGCACGCACCATGCTCGCTGCTTACACCTTTAACCTCGCCGCCGATGCCAATGCTGTCGATGCTGCGTGGAAGGCAGCTATCGGCGGTAACTTTGTCGCGGCGCTCGCAACCGGAGCCGTCTGCCTCGCTGCTGGAAGCGGCCTTGAGCAGGAGTACCAACGCAAAACCTCCTTCACATGCAATCTCTTCAACCTCTGGAGCGTAAATACCTGGAGCCAGTTCTCGTCGAATGTCTCCCTGGTCTATGCAGGCAATAACGTCTTCCACATGCACGCAACAGTGGGCCGCACGCTTGAAACCAAATCCATGGGAGCCATGCGCGGTCTCGACATTTATTTCACGGCAAGCGCGGACACGGTTGCGAGCGGCAAGATAGCCAATCCGCAAATTGATTTGCACATCGACCTCGCAGCCCAGTCTGATCCAAAGGCCATTGGAACGATTGCGACGATCCTGAACGCAATTGAAGCAGGGCCAGCCTGCGATGACCTGGCCCGCGCAATGCATGCATTCGCTGCCAAAGCAAAGCAGAGCAAAGGCACAGCGCTGGTGCAGGTAACCATTCCCGCAAGCGCATATGCGCACCTCAATTGCGATGAGTACATCAACAGCAAGCCAGTCACCAACAGCACTTACAACGACGCCGCGAACTGGACCGCATTTGCGCAAGCAGCAGACGACCTGAACGCATGGGCATTGCACAGCATGTCCACGGTATCGAATCAGTGGCTCGCATTCCTCAAAACATTTGCCGCATGGCAAAAGCTGAACATCGCACAAACCGGAGGCTCATCCTCCAACCGCATGCAGACCGGTGATACAGCCGTTTGGCCAGAGGGCTTTCCGCAAGTCGATACCGGAAGCCAGACCCTTATCTCTTACTCCATGCACGCCGGACAAACAGCCATGAACTTTATTGCAGCGCTGTGCGACCTTGCGAAAGCTACCGATGTAAACTCCGTCGGCATCACATGGGATCAACTGATTAACGACGTGACGGAAGCAATTCAGAAAGACGTCAACACCGACTTCGTACGCCCCATGGCCCTCGCAGTCATTCGCCTCTGCAAGTCGCCGGCAATGACCATAACCGGGCCGTCGCCGGCGTCGGTTCCAGGCTCCATCTTTGCAGTCACAATTCAGCTCTAACATTGCCGAGCACAAAGTCGATACCCTCAGGCCGCATGTAAAAACCGGGCATCCATGGATGCCCGGTTTCATGCTTACTCGTAAATCTCCCAGGTCTGAAATGCGTGCTCATAAATCTCCATATCCACCCTGTCGCCCTTGAACTTCACGCCTTCGAGCTTGAGGCGGGCACGCTGCTCATGTGCAGGCGCACCCTTCAACTTGATTTCCCCGCCCGCACCCAGAACACGATGCCACGGCAACTGGTCCGGCAGTTCTGTACGCAAAAGCCGCGCCACTGCGCGGTGATAGCGCGGATAACCGGCAGCCGCCGCCACACGGCCATAGGTGCTCACCTTTCCAGCCGGAATCGAGAAGATCATTTTGCGAAACGCATGATCGCGCTGCTCTTCCGGACGCGCGGCATCGCGAAGCAGCTTGCGTTTTGCCCGCTCTCTCGAAAGCTGATCGATGGGAACATATCTTGCCAGAGATTTCTTCTTTGATTTTGCAGGCGAACTCATCCGCACCCCTCCGGAAACAACCTTCAGATTAAATCGTGGGCGGAAACCATGCCTGCCGCAGATGCAAAACAAAACGGCCCACTGAGCATGGCTCAATGGGCCGTTTCGCATTCTTACGAGCTAGAAGTCCCAACGGAAACCGGCAATCGGAAACGCCGGCATCTGATACACCTCCTGCATTGGCACGTTATGAAATGCAGCCATGCAGGCCGTGTTCTCAGTGCATCGGTTGAGCCACACATAGCCAAGAAAGTTCTTGCGGTCAAAGACATTCTGTACACCCGCATACAGATTCATCACTCCATGCCGTGTTTGAAAGTTGTGATCGAACGAAATATCCATGCGGTTATATGCAGGCCCACGCACCGCATTCACCTTGGTCAGGTCATAGATGCCCCGGTCTTGCGCAGTCGAGAGTGAAACGTCGTACGGCGTATACGGATGCCCGGTCTCGTAGCTGTCGCGCACCGAAAGATTCCACTCGTGCGGAAAATGCCACGTCAGCACGCTATTGCCCACCAGCGGCATGTCATAGTTGCCCGCGCGGTACACACCATCCTGCGCTGCATACTGCGTTCGCGAATAGGTAAGCGACGTAATGGTGGATAAGCGGCTTGAGAAGTGCCCGCGCAGCAGTATTTCCAGCCCAGTTGATCTGCCGCGTCCGGTCGCCGCCAGCGGCAGCCACACAATCTGGTCGCCCGGCTTGTACACCATGTTGGCAAGCATCAGGCTTGGATACTCCGTGCTCACCGGCTCATAGCGATACAGCTTGCGATAAGCCTCCGCACTCAGCGTCAACATACTCGTGCGCCACAGATCCGCGCCAAAAGAAGTCTGGTCCACCTGCGTTGGCAGCAGCCGCATATTCTGCGAGTAGCTCAGCATGTCCATGTACGCAGGCAACTGCGCCGAACGCCGAAAAGCCGCATGCACCGCCTGATGACGGCTGATGCGGAATCCAATCCCCGCATGCGGCTCCCACACATGCATTCCCGGTATGCTAAACGTTTCCACGCGAAACCCTGCAGAAGCCGTCCAACGCTGCCCCAACGGCCCTGTCATTTCCACATAGGTTCCCGTCTGCGTCTCCGTTGGCGATTGATGAAAATTCACCGCATCCGTCCACGTCGGGTCCGGATTGTAAGGCGACTGTTGCCCCTTGGGCTGGTTTACTACATAGTCCAGATTCACAATCTGCCCTGTCGCACCCGCCGACAACATCCACTGGTGAATTCCGTGGCGCAGGTTGTATCCAAGAAGCGTCATCTGGTCCAGCGCATTCTGGTTATAGACAGGCGTCGTGCTTGCCGATGTGCATCCGCCTTTCCCTGTCCCGGCCGCATAGCTGCCATTCACCAACTGGTCCTGCTGCGCAATATCCAGCCGTTGCCGCGCATAGCTTGCCGTAAACTTCGATACCGTTTGCGGCCCATGCGTATGCAGCCATACCACGCCATTGGTTGAGCGCAATCCGCCATACTGCGTGTCGATCGTCAGCGTCTCCTGCATGTCGCTCGCGCACGGAGTCACCGTTATCGTGTCTCCACCGCTCAGGCTAAGCACAGATACCTGGTCCTTCTCCGTGGGCGCCCAAAGCAGCCGCGCCATGCCGTTCGTGTAAATCGGCACACCGTCCAGCCCCAGGTCGCTTGTCACCAGGTTGAACAGGCTCCGGTCTCCCGCCAGCATCAGGCTCGTCTTCTCGCGAATCGGCAGATTCCAGAATCCGCCAAGCCCTGAGATTCCCATACTCACCTGCCCAGACCGCGCAACCTCGCTCTGGTCGCGCGTCTGAATCTCAATCAACGAAGATAGCCTGCTCGAATACTGTGCATCATAGGTTCCCGGCTGGAAATCCACCTTACTGATGGAGCTCGTATTAATCATCGGTGTAAAGCCGCTCGGCGTGCCTTCTACCGTGAAGTGGTTCACGTAAGGAATCTCAAGCCCATCCACCACATACAGGTTCTCGGAAGGATGCCCGCCTCTCACCAGCAAATCATTCATCGAATCCGAGTTGCCCGAGCTCACCACACCTGGCATCAACAACAGGTAGCGGGAATAATCCTGGTAAGACCCCGCGGAAGATTGAATCTCATCGCGATAAGCCGCACGCACCGGCGTAATGTTCTCTCCTGAAAGCTCATCTGCGTGCACCTCAATGCTGCTTTTCACCGGGCTGATGACGTTCTGCGGCTGCGCTGCCTCATCACTGATTTCCTTCGCCGCATATGACGCTTTGCGATCCCGCGTAGGCGGTTTCTTCTGCGACTGCTGAGTTGCCGGTGTAGCCTGTGCCTCTGCAAAATATCGGCCATAGTAAAAGAGCATAAAAATAAAGACAGCAATACGTACGCTTCGAAGGCGGCAGCGCATACGTGACCCCTTTCCGCGCCAATCGAGCTGGCGCGCAGACACATCTGTTCACACATATGGGGAAACGAACTGCCCGCCTGGTACACCTTCAGAGGAGGGCGCAGAGATACAACCCCTCATGCACTGGAGACACTACCAGCGTGGCAAGCATCAAAAATCTGTTACGTACCGGTCGATTTGAGTTAAGCCGCCGCTTCAATATAAGTTGGCTCTTTGCGGCGGTGCGCATCGCTGGCGCAGTTTGCGATTTTGAAATGCCTATGCCTTGCGGGAAGCCTGGATTAAAATCTCAAAAAATCCGAAATAACAGTGAATCTGGGGAAGGCTTCGGCACTCCGTTTCGTTTGCTGTTCGTTGTACAACCCGTTGTCGTTCAGTCGTACCAATGCAACATAGATGGAATCGCAAAGAATCAATTGTTTATTGTTCTATTGGCTTTAGTAAAACCCGGCCACCGTTTTTCATGCGAAAAAGAAACAGCCTTGTGTAGAGAGTACCCCAATTACCTTTTGCGTTCAACGTGGAAAGCACAAGGCGCTTGAAATCTGTTACTTCGATAAAAATCGATTTTGCAGCACCTGCGAACATATCCGCCGGGGCCCTATAACTCATTCAATATCAGTGCCACTCTGCCGACAATCAGGTCATTAGGCGTCTCCCCCGCGTCCATCTCAATCAGCTCCACGGGGAATGCAATGCTGTATGGCCGCAGTATCAGCCTATTTAACTGAAAATCTACATAGCGAATCTTCAGCTTCGCGTCATGCCGCACCGCATAGACATTCGGCCGGTTTGGCCGGTACGCAGACAGCGAGTTGTAATGCCTGTCCAGCAGTACCGTCGCTCCCGGAAACACCAGCGGCTCCATCGCCGGAGTATCCTGCGGCCCGGCAGTCACCGCCACAAACCGCTGCCATGTACGCCGCGAGTGTGAAGCACGGGCGCGCGCGCGCTGCAGCACCTCGGCTGGCAGTTGCAGCATGGACTGCACCGCGTTTGCGCGGATATTCGGCTCGAACATCGCCGCCGCATGCGTCACCACCGGAACAACGCTGCGCTCTTCCTCCTCGTCCCGTTCAACGCGTCTTCCTGGAACCGCCAGCAGGTCCGTAATCGCCATATGCTGCGCGGCGAGAATCCGGTCCATCGCCTCCAGTGAAAGCTGCCTGCGTCCATGCAGGAAATTGGACAGATGAGACTGCCCGAATCCCGTTTGCCGAGCAAGGAGGGAGACGCTGAGAGTGCCCCGTTGTATCCTCCGCAGCAGTTCCAGGCGGAGACGCTCATGCAGTTGGGTAAAGTTCATCTGTTGAAAATCCGCCGACAGCAATAGCGCAAAGCATTGCTCGTTTCTTTTGGCAAACTTGTTCGGGCCGATTTGCCTTTATTCTCAGCGAATAAGGGGAATGCGTAAAACAGATGTAACGATTTCACCCGGAAGATATTGACGCAGCGGATACGCGTCACTAAAGTAGCGCTACTTACCTCATCAAGGCTTGTGGGAAACCACTATGTTTAAGCTCCGCAAAGAAATGCGGTCCGTACTCTCTTTGTCTCCCGGGAAGACGGACACACCCATGCCGGACGTTTGCGCATCATTCCGGCACGCATCACACGGGTATAACAACCCGGGCCCGGCGGCATGCAACCGCCGCATGGGCAAACGGAGCCGACATTCCAGATACTGCGCGCTACTGGTCATGACAACGAATGCTGGAAAGCTGCCTGCACTCCCCCATCGGGACGCTAGAATCCCGAGGCGCATCGGCAGCTTCCGCTTACCCCGGCACTTACAAATAATTCTTATAATGCGCCGGGTTACGAGCGACCTACGGAGAATTGGTCATGGAATTGTGCGTGCAATTGAAAGTTTGCGAAGGATGCGGTTGCCTATGGTATCGAAATCAGAACCTGGGGAATGTTTATTGCAGATCTTGTGAAACCAAACTGATGGATTTTCCGCTTCCGGAGAGCCGGAAGAGGCGTGGACGCCCAGTCCGGCGATCGCTTGTCAGCGTGTGGGCCGTGGCAGAAGCCGCAGGAGGTGTCGAATGAGTGCAGCCCTGCAACTACCCATCGCCTGGTCACAAGCCACCGCGAGGCCGCCGTGGCCCGTGGAAGAAGAAGCCCAGTTCCTTCCCGAAACACCGGAGTTGGAACTCATCAACATCGAGGAGGAAGAGGAGCACGAAGAGCAGGGGCCTTATGTAAGCCTTGCCTTCTATCGCAAGCACACAGAAGACCTGCTGCGGCGCTATCTCTACGCGTCCATGGTGGTGGGCCGTACTCCGTCCATCATGAATGAGTTGGAACGCGGCGGCAGGGCCACATGCACGCGCTTGCGTACCTTTGAAGATGCCGTAATCTTCGTCCTCGACATCGAGAACTGCCTGCGCAAGCTCTCGCCTCTCGACCGCACGCTCCTCAGCCGCATCATTCTGCAGGAGTACACACACCAGGAGACAGCCGACATGCTTGGCATGAGCCTTCGCGCTGTCCTCTACAAGCTGCACCAGGCGCTCGACCGCACCACGGACCTGCTGCTCGACTCCGGTCTGCTGGAGCTGCCGCGCGACTGAACCGCACAACGCAGGGAAGGGGCGCAACGTGCGTCCCTTCCTGTATTTCCGAAATCAAACTGTGTTTCCAAACAGGAAATCCCGTTTAGAAAAATTCCCGCGCACGGCAATTCAAGCTTGAGGTCACAGCCGACGCAGCATAGCGTGCAATCAAGTGCCTCATGATTGCGCAGCCGCAGAACAAACCGACAAACTCGCCGCACCCCACAAATCTGCGGGAACTCGCACAGCGCTATCAGCAAATCCTCACGCAGAATCCCCGCCATCCTGAAGCACTCGCCGGCATGAGCCTTGTCGCGCTTGCCACACGCCAGCATGATGCTGCCGTGCGCATGGCACAGGCCGCCGTTGCCGCATCGCCACAGATGGCCACAGCATGGATTGTGCTCGGTCAGGCATTGCGCGCAGCCAACCACCCGCAGGAATCATCCGAAGCCTACCGCGCAGCGCTACACATCGATAACAGCAACACGCTTGCCCACACCGCCCTCGGCGAACTGAACATTTCCGCCAATAAACATCAGGAAGCGCTCCTCAACTTCACTCGCGCCCACGAGCTGAATCCCAATCTCACCGCCGCAAGCATGGGGATAGGCAACGCCCTCGCCTGCATGGACCGCTTCGCGGAGGCCCTCACGCACTATCAAGCAGTCCTCGCACAAAATCCCCGCCTGCCGGAAGCGCACTTCGCCGCAGGCTTCGCCTTGCAGCGCATCGGCAAGCCGCAGGAGGCCGAAAACCGCTATCGCCGCGCCATTGCCCTGCGCCCCGACTTCGCTGCCGCGTGGATGAATCTCGGCTGCCTGCTGCGCGAGCAAGGCCGCGACATCCATGCCGAAGCCGCACTTAACCGCGCCGTTGAATTGCGCCCCGACCTCATCGCTGGATGGATTAACCTCGCGCTACTCAAGCGCGAGCTGCACCGCATGTTTGAAGCGGAACAGCATCTCCAGCGCGCCACAACACTCAATCCCCATCGCACAGACACCCACATCGCATGGACACAGTTCTATATCGCACAGCGGGACCTTCCGCACGCATGGGAGTGGCTGCACAAAGCTCTCACTCAAGAACCGGACAACGCCGAAGCCATCAACATGCGCGGCATTCTGCTGCACAATGAAGAGCGCTTTGCCGAAGCAGTCGAAGCCTTTGAGCGCGCCGAATCCCTCGGCAGCCAGCAAGCTATCTCCAATCGCGGCAACTCCCTGCTCGACCTGGGCCGCGTCCACGAAGCGCTCGAAGCCCACGCCCGCGCCTCTGCAATCGATCCTAACCACTCCGGATCGCGCTACAACCTCGCGCTCACGCAGCTCCGTCTCGGCGACTGGCTCCAGGGGTGGCAGAACTACGAAGCACGCTGGTACTTCCGCGATATCCACCGCCAGCCGCGCACCTTTGACAAGCCACGCCTCACACGCAAGGTGCTATCCAGCAAAGCACTCAACGGCGCACGCATCCTGCTCCACACCGAGCAGGGCTTAGGTGACACCATCCAGTTCTGCCGTTATGCCAATCTCATCGCAGAGCGCGGCGGTTTCCCCATTCTGCATGTGCAAGCGCCCGTAGAACGCCTGATGCGCTCCATGGAAATCGTCCGCAGCAGCCGCGCCGAAGTCACGCTTCTCAGCAGCCCGCCGCCAAGCTTTGATTACGAATGCCCCTTGATGAGCCTACCTGCACTCTTCGGAACTACCGTTGACACCGTTCCCAACAGCGGCCCTTATCTCTCCGCCGATTGCATCGAAAGTGAAGCGCGCACTTTAGTATCTCCAGACGGCGACTGCGGCTATCCGCGCATCGGCATGGCTTGGGCCGGCAATCCGCGCTATCGAACGGACGCCAAACGTTCCACAACTCTGTCCACGCTATTACCGCTTCTCAAGATGCCCGGCATCGAATGGATCGCGTTGCAAAAGGGCGACGCAGCCAGGCAGTTGGCAGAACTCCCATCGGAAATCCGCATCCTCGACGCCGCAGCTCACGACCGCGACCTCGCCGACACCGCAGCTACCATCTCCACATTGGATTTAGTCATCACCACGGACACCTCCATCGCGCACCTCGTAGGCGCAATGGGCAAGCCCGTATGGATTCTGCTGCCCCACCTGGGCGACTGGCGCTGGATGCAGGAAATCGAAACAACACCGTGGTATCCCACAGCAAAGCTAATCCGCCAGCCGCGCCCCAACGACTGGCAAAGCGTTATCCATCGCGCCATCGCAGAGCTTAAATCGCTGACTCGCTGACCTGCTGACTGGCTGGCTCGCTAACTTCCGCCCGCACCCGCTTCATAATCCCCAGGTAGTAAGCCAGGTTATGAATCGAATTCAGCGTCCCGCTCAGCGCTTCCCCCGCCTGCATCAAGTGCCGCAGGTAAGCCCGCGAATACCGCCTGCAAACCATGCAATCGCAATTCGGGTCTGGAGGATTCTCATCCTCGGCAAACTTTTTATTCTTGATGGTCAGGCGGCCTTCGCTGGTGAAGAGCAGCCCATGCCGCGCCGCGCGCGTCGGCAGCACGCAGTCCATCATGTCCACACCCAGCTTCGCGTACTGTTCAATCTCGTCGGGATACCCCACGCCCATCACGTAGCGCGGCTTGTTTTTCGGCAGCATCGGCAACACTTCGGAAATCATCTCCATTGTCAGCTCACGCGGCTCGCCCACGCTCAGCCCACCAATCGCATAGCCGTCGAAATCCATCTCCATCAGCCGTTCGGCGCTTTCCTTGCGCAGATCGGTATACATGCCACCCTGCACAATGCCAAACAAGCTCTGCGTGCGCCCATTGCGCTCCGCATGCCACGGAACCTCATGCTGATGCGCACGGAAATGGTCGAGCGAACGCTTCGCCCAGGCCATCGTCAGCCGCAAACTTTCTTCCGCTCGCTTACGATCCGCCGGATACTCCGTGCACTCATCAAACGCCATCGCAATATCCGCGCCCAGCGCAATCTGCACATCCATCGAGTGCTCAGGAGTAAAGAAGTGACTGCTGCCATCCAGATGCGAGCGAAACCGCACCCCCTCATCCGTAACCTTGCGCAGCTCGCTCAGGCTGAAGACCTGAAACCCGCCAGAATCCGTCAGCATCGCGCGATCCCAGCTAATGAACTTATGCAGCCCGCCCATGCGCCGCACCAGATCATGCCCCGGTCGCAGATACAGGTGATACGTATTGCCAAGAATGATCTGCGCGCCCAGCTCTTCCACGACATTCTGCGGCACAGCCTTCACCGTACCCGCAGTGCCGACAGGCATAAACACAGGCGTTTCGACAATCTCATGCGGCAGGTCCATCTGCGCTCTGCGCGCACCCGCCTCCGTTATATTCAGAACCTTGAAATCTAATCCCACACTATGATTCTAGCTGTTTACTCGAATTCAACGTGCCCCGCCCATATTTAACACAAACCCCGCCCTCACAGCCCTCCGCATCCCCAGCGTAGTCGTAGGCGTCTTCGCCACTTCAATCGAGCGGTCTAACAGATTTTCCGCCGCCACAAACCCTTCTAAATGCCGCCCAAACCCACGCGAAGCATAAGCATCCACCTTGAAATATCCATGCAGCAGATTCGCATTCGCATCATCATCAAACTGGTGCCCGCTCAGCTTGCTCTGCAAACTCAGCGTCCCCCACTTCGCCCTCTCCGCTCGCAAATTCAGCGAAGCCATATTCCGCGCCACATCCGGAATCCAGTTCCCCAAATCCGCCGCACCCCGCGAAACCGTGGCATGCGCATACTGATACCCGCCATCAAGCATCAGCCACTTGCGCGGAGCCACCTCAAAATCCAGCGAAACCCCACGGCTCTCAATCTGCCCCAGATTCTCGCGCTGCAACAAAATGGGCGATGAATTGGGATTGGTCGTCACCGCGCTGATTGGCCGGTTAATCTGCGTCAGGAAGTAACTGGCCCGCACCGTGCCCCAGCCGCGCTGCGAAGCCATACCAGCCTCCCACCCCGTAGCCCGTTCACTCTTCAGCCCGCCATTCGCCAGCGTCAACTGGTTCCCCACCTGCGTTGAGCGATACAACTCACTCGGCGAAGGCGCACGAAACGCCCGGAACCCCGAAGCCGAAACCGCCCAGTGCTCCGCAATCTTCCGCGAAACACCCACCCGCGGATCAAAGACCGTCTGCGCAAGCCCGCCCAGCGCCAGCGCCGCCGACTGCGCACCATTCGTCTCCACAACCTGCCGCACATCGTAATTCTGAAACCAGTCCACGCGCGCCGAAGCCGTCACCGTCCACGCACGATGCGTCCACAGTCCTTCCACGTATGCACCGGAATCCCTCTGGTGCACAGTGGTATCCGTCAACGCACCCGAGCCAAACGAAAGCTCATCATCCCAAGCCCGCACGTCATGCGAGTCCGCCCCCGCCAGCAAAATCACGCCCGCACCCAGCGGCTGGCTCCAGTGCAACGCGCCACCAAGCTCGTTATCCGCAATCAACGCAAACTTGGTAGGCGTCTCCCCGCATCGATATGTGCAGCTCGCATCTCCAAAATTCGGCAAGTTGGAAAGGCTGGAAAACGTCTGCCGGTAATGCTCCGCAGAGCCGTACAGCCGCAAGCTAGCCGTCGCGCCACTCGAACCCGACCAATCCCCACCCGTCGCATACCGCCAAAGCCGCGTGCCATTCGTCTGGTAAGGCGTGCCATTCGCCCGAGCCTCATTGAACCCGCTGCCGCGCACAAACGCCCGCCACTCGCCACGCTTGCGCTCCGCCAGCAAAACCCCATTCTGCGCATGCACATTGGAAGCAATGTCCACCGGCCCGCGCTGCCACGGAGCCTCCTGGATGTACCCATCCGTCCCCGTAGCGCCGCCCGCAGCCATCACACCCCAGCCCGCACGGGAAGCACTCGCCAGCGCATCCTCCGCATACGTCCCCAGCGCCCCATAGCTGGACCGCACCTTCAGCACATTCCCAGAAGGCTCCGCCAGATGCACATTCACCACCCCACCAATCGCACTCGACCCATACAGATCGCTCCCACCGCCGCGCATTACTTCCATGCTCTGCACAGCCAACTGCGGCTCTTCCAGCCAATGAATCCACGCACCCACCGGATCATTCAACGGCACGTCATCCAGCGTCAGCAGCGTCCTGCTCGCCGAAGTCGAGCCCAGCGCCCGCAAGCTAATCCCCTGTGAAGAGGGATTCGCCACCAGCGAGCTCGACCGCCGAAACAACTCCACCCCCGGCAACTGCCGCAACTGGCCATCGACAGTAATCGCAGCCGTAGACTGCATCGCCTTCTGCGATAAAAGCCGCGTCGTCACAGGGCTTTCCAGCTCTCCTACAGGCGCACGATACGCTGTCACCGTCACCTGCGCCGCATCCCCCGCAGGCTGCATCCTCACGGCAGACTGGTTCCCCGCACGCACATCCAGCGCGGCAAACCCCGTAGCCTCCACGCGCACCGCGCACGGCTCATCACAAGCAAAGCTCACACGCCCCACGCCATCACTCGTAGCCAGAATCTTTCCGGAAGCATCCCGCACCTGGGCGCCCGCAATCACGCGCCCCGCAGCATCTTCCACCGTCAACGTACGCGCCGTCTGCGCATGCAGACTAAGCGCCAGCCCAAATATCGCTATCGATAGCAATAACCGCATCAGCATCCTGTGCAGACTTTGTTTTGAGACGTTCGAGCAATTCTTGCACGCTTCCGTTAACACCCGGCACGCGCACCTCCGCCGCAATCTCACTCAGCGGTACAAGCACAAACGCCCGTTCCGCGAGCCTGGGATGCGGCACATGCAACGCAGCTTCACGAATCACCTGCTGCCCATACAAAAGCAAATCCAAGTCCAGCGTTCGCGGCCCATTCATAATCCCCGCCGACCGGTCCCGCCCAAACTCTTTTTCTATCTCCAGCAGCTTTTTCAATAACGCATCAGCCTCAAGCGAAGTTTCAAGCCCCACCACTGCATTCACAAACCGAGGCTGCTCCGCATACCCCACCGGCTCGGTGGAATAAAGCCTCGACCGGGCAACCACGCGCACCAGCGCGCCTAGCCTCACTAATGCAGCAGCCAGCGTCTTCTCCGGCGGCCCAACCGCGCTCGCCACATTCCCGCCCAACCCAATGTAAGCAATCACCATCCGTTTCAGACTATCGCCTCTCATCCGCTAAAATCTCTTTCGGAGAACTCACATGTCAGACGCTCTTACCAACGGCCTCGGCGCCCGCCGCAATGAAGACATCGCCCTCGACCTCCTCAAGTTCGTCGCCGGCATCACCGGCACCGGCAAAACCACCAGCGGCGGCACCGGCTTCAACGCCCCCTCCGCCCCCAAGCCGGAAGAGCACGTCTCCGAACTGCTCGCGCTCTATGGCCGCTGCCTCAAGGCCATAGAAGGCAAGGAAGCCTAATATCGCAGCGCAATCCAAGTTACGTGTAGCCGTCGCAGGCTGCGGAGCCTTTGGCCGCAACCACCTCCGCATCTACCGCGAGCTCGAAACCGCCAACGCGGGTGTCGAGCTGGTAGCCGCATTGGAGCCCGACGCCACCCGCGCCTCGGAAGTCGCCGCGCAGTACAGCATCCCCGTCTTCTCAACCGTCGATGATCTGCTCAAAGCCGACCTCAAGCTCGATGCAGCCTCCGTCGCGGTGCCCACAGTGCATCATCACGCCGTCGCAGCGCCGCTCCTCGAAGCCGGCATCGACATTCTCGTAGAAAAGCCCCTGGCCTCCAGCCTCGCCGAAGCCGACTCGCTCATCGCCACAGCCGAGAAGAACCAAAAAATCCTGCAACCCGGCCACCTGGAGCGCTTCAACCCGGCCATCCTCGCCGCCGAACAGCGCCTCATCCGCCCCATGTTCTTCGAGGCGCACCGCCTCTCCATCTTCACCCCGCGCTCGCTCGACGTCGATGTCGTTCTCGACCTAATGATTCACGACCTCGACATCGTGCTCACCTTCGCCAACTCACCCGTCAGCGAAGTCCGCGCCGTCGGCCTGCCCGTCCTCTCTCCCAAAGCGGACATCGCCAACGTCCGCGTCGAATTTGAATCCGGCTGCGTAGCCAACTTCACCGCCTCCAGAGTCTCCACCGAGCGCGTGCGCAAGCTCCGCTACTTCGAGCCGCGCCAGTACGTCTCCATCGATTACGCCCGCCGCGACCTGCTCATCATCCAAATCGACGAAAGCCTGCAAAAGGGCCTCGGCGCACCCGCTTCCAGCTCCACCGCGCTCAGCCCCGAGTTCCTGGCCCAGCTCCCGCCGGAGGTCCAAAGCCTCATCCCCCCGCAAATCGCCGCCGCACTAGCCGCAGGCCAAATCGACCCCGCGCTCGTCCGCAAATTCGCCGCCTCCGCAGGCGTAGCGCTGCCTCCCGGCTTCGGCCAGCCCGACACAGCTGTATCGCCAAGCCCCAACCCCGGCCTCAACTTCGTCAAGCCGGAAATCACCGAAGGCGAACCCCTCCGCCTCGAAATCGAATCCTTCCTCAACTCCGTCCGCACCCGCCAGCAGCCGCACGTCACCGCGCACCAAGGCCGCGAAGCCCTCGCCCTGGCCCTCGAAATCCAATCCACCATGGCCGCCCACGCCCACCGCGCCGGCCTCGGCACCTTCTTCACCCCCACCGCCTGAAATCACCGCATATACACATCACGGGTGCCCCATGTCCGTGTGTGGGATATGGGATAACAATCGCCAACCTTGAGCTTTGTATCAGGGCGCGACTTTAGTCGTGCCGAAAATCGCTCAAAAAATGGATCGAACTTTAGCCCTGTGCTCTTCTCCACGCGGGAACACTCTCTGCAACCGCGGTGTCTATATCAACACAGTGGTTCGATTGGCCCTGCGGTTCAAGGCAAAGTTCGGAGTGCCCTAGTCTCCGCTCGCGACGCACTCCCGTGTCCAAGCGGCACGCCCCCGCATTCCCAATCGCCACCGCAAGTTGTTCGAGACTCGATTGGGAACCGGAGGCCACCATGTTTGAAGACGCCACCTTTGAATCCACCGGCACAATCCACACCCGCAGCCGCAGTTGGATGCTCGCCACGCTCACCCTCAACAGCGGAATCCTGCTCACGCTCATCCTGATTCCGCTTCTCTACCCTGGCCAGCTCTCAACGCACCTTACCTTCCTCAGCCCCATCTATACGCCACCACGCCCACCAGCTGCCGTTGCACATCCAACCGCGCACGCACTCGCGCAATCCTCCTCCAGCACGCAAACCTTCGCCGTGCCCACCACCATCCCCACGCAACTCCCAAAGCTCGGCGGCATAAAAACAGACGACCCCGGCACACCCAGCGACTGCATAGGCTGCAGCGGAGACGCAATCGGCACAGGCATCCCCGGCGGCGACCCACTGGCAACCGCCATCCCTGCCACGCCGACCCCACACGTCGTATCCAAACCACTAGGCCACCTCTTTATCTCCCAAGGCATATCTGCCGGCATGCTGCTAGTCCACCCCGCCCCTATTTATCCCGCCATCGCCCGCACCGCCGGCATTCAGGGCACAGTCGTCCTGCAGGCCATCATCTCCAAAACCGGCACCATTGAAGGCCTCCGCGTCCTCAGCGGCCACCCCATGCTCCGCCAGGCCGCCATCGACGCCGTACAAAACTGGCGCTACCGCCCCTACCTGCTCAACGGCGAACCCGTAGAAGTAGAAACCACCATCAACGCAATCTTCTCGCTAAGCCACTAAACACAAAAAGGCCCGCATCTCAACCAAGATGCGGGCCTTGTCTTTCCTAGTCCCTAAGTCCCTACTCCCTGGTCCCTGCAGTTAACTTCTCCCGCGTCAGCTCGTTCCACGCCGCAATCGTCTCCGGCATCGGCGGACTCACAATCCCCGGCTCAATCTTTTCCAATACAGTCTGCGGAGCAACAATCCCCGCAGGCCCGCGCAGCGCACCCTTCACCCAACCCACCGCAGCCAACCCCTGCTCGCCGGTAAACGTCTGCTCCATGTAAAACCACCGCTCATCCCAGCAAACCAGCCGCGTCGCCAGCGTAAACCGAGCAAACAGCGGCAGCGACCTTCGATACGTCATCCAAACCGCACCCACCAGCGGAGCCCATTTCGCACGAATCACATGCTCCAGCAGCCGCGTCCGCGCCAGCAGATGCGTCCGCCCATAGTCCATCACGCTCAGATAGCGCGCATTATTCAAATGCAAATTGAGGTCAATCCCGCTCAACCACACCCGCATCGTCAGCCGGTCTTCTTCCAGCACTCCCAATCGCGGCAACGGCGCAAGATGCTGCCGAATCGCCAGCGCCGGAATCCGAATGAAGTTGATATAGTGCGACACGCCCACTCCCGAGCCTCAGTGTAAAAGAAACCACAACTTCATCCATGAACATAAAAGGAGCCGGGTGCGGGTGCCCCATTCATGCGCAGTTGTATCGCGCATGGGTGGGGTTGCACTCCAGCCGACAAACAAAAACGCCCCGCATTTCATCCCTGAAACGCGAAGCGTTTTCCTGTACCCTACACCCCGTACCCTGCCTTTATGCGCCAAGCAACGCCGGAGCACCCAACCCCGCCCGCACGCGTTCTTCCTTCACCTTCTCCTCGGACACAGTAACCATCTCCCACGCCGAGCGGTCTTTCAACAGCCGCGAAACCAGCGCCGTGTGCATCGCATGCCCCGCACGCTCCGCCACCACGCGCCCCTGAATCCGTCTCCCAGCCAGCGCCAAATCTCCAATCAAATCCAGAACCTTGTGCCGTACATACTCATCCTGAAAACGCAGCGGACCATTCACCGGCCCATCCTTGCCCAGCACAATCGCATTCTCTTCACTCGCCCCGCGAATCAATCCCATATCGCGCAGCTTCTGCTCGTCGGCCTTCCAGCCAAAGGTCCGCGCAGGGGCAATATCGCAGCCATACATCTCCGCCGCCAGATCCACCCTCGCAAAACCCTTCCCCACCGGAGCTGGAAAATCCACCGCGTACTCAATCGAGTAGCTCGCGCCGCCGTTGGTATGCGGATACACGCCAATAAACTTCGCGCCCTCGCGTACCTCAACCGCCTTGAGTATCTTCATATATTCGCGCCGTCTGCGCTGCGCGCGAATCCCCACTTCACCAAACGCCTCGACATACGGCAACGCGCTGCCATCCAGAATCGGCAGTTCAAGGTTGTCCAACTCCACAATGACGTTATCAACGCCCATGCCAATCAGCGCGGAAAGCAAATGCTCCGTCGTAGAGATCAGCACGCTCTGCCGCATCAGGCTTGTGGCATAACTCACCTTCGCCACGTTCCGCCCAATCGCGGGAATCTCAAAGTTGTCGAGGTCGGTTCGCCGGAAGACAATTCCTGATCCCGCCGGTGCAGGCAGCAGCCGCATCGAAACCGGCGCGCCGGAATGTAAACCCACTCCAGCAAATTCCAGGGGCCCGGCAATGGTCTGTTCTAAATGCGCTCGTTGAGCCAAAATTCACTGCTCCAAACTGGGGAAGGACAAAACACAATGCGCCATTCCAAAAAAACTGCATTCAACCGTACTTCAAATGCTGCAAGTGCCAGATTAGACGGATTTTTCAAAATCGTTGTGTGGTAATTTCACCACACTGTGCGGCACATCTACACATTTCAGGGCGAAAATATACCGAAAACTGGAGCCATAACCAGTTTAGAATCTGTAAAATCAACGATACGGCGGTATCGCCTGTCCAGAATCCCATAAAGTGAGCGCGCACCCCAATGATTACTCCCGACCTCAAGGAATCCGCCCCTGAAATCCCCATGCGTGCGCTCCTCGCCGGAGCTCGCCGCAAAGAATCTCAGCTCATCGCGCTCACCGAAAAGCTCGTCCGCGCCGAATCCCCCTCTGACACCAAGGCCGCCGTCGATGCCTGCGGAGAAATCGTCCTCACCCACGCCCGCACACTCGGAGCCCGCATCAAGCTCCACAAGCAGCGCGCCCACGGCAACGTCATCGAGCTTCGCTTCGGCCCCAAGGCAAAATCCGCAGAGAGCCGCACCTTATTACTAGGCCACATCGACACCGTATGGCCCATCGGCACCCTCAAAACAATGCCCTGCAAAATCGCCGACGGAAAGCTATGGGGCCCCGGCACTCTCGACATGAAAGTCGGTGTAGCCATGGCCTTCACCGCCATCGAAATGCTCGAAGAAGCCAATCTGCTGAATCAGGAAGTCATCCTTCTCCTCAATACTGACGAAGAAATCGGTAGCCCCATCTCACGCCCCATCACGGAAGCGCTCGCACAACAAGCAAGCGCCGTCTACGTCTTAGAACCAGCGCAAAACATACCCAACAAAACAGCTGCCTACAAAACCGCCCGCAAAGGCACCGGCAACTGGCGCATTGAAGTGCAAGGCATAGGAGCCCACTCCGGCGTGGACTTTGAAAAAGGAGCCAACGCCCTCCTCGAACTCACGCACCTCATCCAAACCATCAGCAGTTGGACAAACTTAAGCCAAGGCTTAACTGTCTCCGCCAACGTTGCCGGAGCCGGCAACAAGACCAACGTAATCCCCGCCGAAGCCTGGGCAGAAATAGATGTTCGTTTAGCCCGCATAGCCCAAGGCCCCAAGATCACCAACAAATTCGCTAAACTAAAACCCACCGACAAGCGCTGCCAACTAATCATCACCGGCGGCGTAAACCGTCCCCCGATGGAGCGCACCAAAGGCACAGCCGCCCTCTTCTTCAAAGCGCAACAATTAGCCAAAGAAATCGGCCTCGAATTAAACGAAGCCGCCACCGGCGGCGCCAGTGACGGCAACTTCACCTCAGCCATCGGCACAGCAACATTAGACGGCATGGGCGCAGTAGGCGAAGGCGCCCACGCCCCCCACGAATCCATCCTGATTGAGCACTTAGCCCCAAGAACAGCCCTACTAGCCGGACTCTTAGTTACCTAAACAAAAGTGGGTGCCCCATGTCCGTGTGTTCGAACATGGGATAAAAATATTCCCGTCCTAATAACTCGGGATTAAATATATCCTCGTCCTAAATGCCCACAGGACTCATCCGATACCAGCAGACAGGAAACTTCCATTTCCTGACCTTCAGTTGTTACCGCCGCCTCCCCTAAATAACGAGACGGCCCGCGACATTTTTGAATCCGGTCTGGAGCGAACACGGAAGCGCTATAACCTGATGATTGCCGGCTATGTGGTTATGCCCGAACACGTACATCTCCTCGTGAGTGAACCGCGCAAAACAACTTTGGATCAAGCCATCAAGTCCCTCAAGCTCTCGGTAGCGCTACGCCGAACGAAGCGTCCTTTCTGGCTGACGCGCTACTGCGACTTCAACGTACACAACGAGGAAACGCGCATCGAAAAACTCCAATGCGTTCACCGTAATCCAGTCAAGCGCGGCTTAGCCACAAGACCTGAAGACTGGCCATGGTCCAGCTTCCGGCATTATGCAACCGGGATTGAGGATGTGGTGGAAATTGAATCGCACTGGACCGCCGCGAAACGCGGAGGACAATTACCCAATGGCTGGGAACTGAAGAAGGTTCCTTGAAGTGATTGCGATCCCAGGTCCGAACACACGGACCGGGTACCCGCCTAATCCAACCGCGTCAAATAAGCCAGCGCATCGTCATCCTTCAACCGGAGCTTCTTAGCAATCCGCTCCGCCACCTCGCGATTATCCCCGGCAGGCCGAATCCTCACCCAATAAGAATCCTGCCCCGGAAACTCAATCACGTTCGCATCCGGATACTCATCTTCCAGCTTCGACTGCAACTTCAGCGCCTCGTGCTCCTTATGAAAGGCCCCAATCTGCACGCACCACCGCCCGCCAATCTCCATCGGCTTCGGCGTCCGGTAAACATCCACGCGCACATTCACCAGTCCCGCGCGATACACTCCCACCGCCTTCGCCGAAGCAATCGTCAAATCCAGAATCCGCCCCTCAACAAACGGCCCGCGGTCGGTAATCCGCATCGGGCTCGACTCGCCCGTCTTCAAATTTGTCACCACCACCAGCGACCCCATCGGCAGAGTCCTGTGCGCAGCGGTCAAAGCATCGTCAGAAAACACCTGCCCGCTCGCCGTCTTCCGTCCTTTATAAGGAGCGCTGTACCACGTCGCCAGCCCCTCCTCCGTAGAAATCGGCTGATGCGACTGGATAAACTCCATATCCTCCCCATCCACACCGCCCGAAGGCACCGGAGTCACCGGAATCCGCGCCACCGTCCCGCCCCACGTTCCATCCTTACTTGTATTGCTGGTATTGGACCCATTCCCCAACGCAGGCCTTACCCCAGCCATATTCCCGCCAGTCCCCGTACTCGTCGAAGGCGCAGCCGGTGGAGCCGTCTTCTGGCTAGGCATTTTGGCCACATTCACATGATGCCCGCAGCCCGCGGCAAACATCGCCACCACCGCGCCAAACCCCAGGCACGCCAGCCGCCCCTGCAACCCGCTCGAACTCTCCCTATCCAGCACCATCACTCTTGAGGCCCCTTTTGCTCTGCTTTCTCTATCTTGTCGGCCAGGTTCCGCAGCGCTTCAGCCACGCTCCGCATCGCCGTCACCGACTCTTTCTTCACCTGCGGAACCACGTTGTCATTCACATACCCCGCGGCAATCCGCAGCTCGCTCTCAATCCGCGCCCACAAATCTTCCAGCCGCTCCCCAAACCCCGGTTGCGCGCCCGGCCCTTGCCCCGGATACGGATTCGACCCCATATGCAGTCCTCCCGCCTGTGCAAAACAAGCACAAAATCCCAACATCCAGTCTGACGGTCCCCGAATCCCCGAATCAACCCAATCCCGTCCGCACGCACCCCAATCGTCACTAACCATTCAGAGACCCAATCCCGCAAAATCCCCACAAAAAAACGAACCCCGCGCATCCCGCCTCCCGGCAAAACGCCAGAAAGCCAGACACGCGAGGCTCATTTTTCCCCTAACCACCCTGCGCAGGTCAGCACCCATTGCCAGAGCGTAAGTTGGAACACACGGTGATTACGTGTAAACTGAAAAAATCTCGTAAGTCAAACAAAATAATAAACTTATTATCTTTAATTGTATACCGGACAACAGAATCATGCAACACAAAAATCGAAGATGGAGGGTAATACGACATGGACGAATCCCGAATGTACGTCACACTGCCCGAGGCACTTCTACAGGTTCCTTTGCCAAGTGGCTGGACTGTTGCCCATCAAAGCGGGCCGTTGACCGTTATGGGGCCTGAGCTCGACCTGGAGCTCTCATTTGTTGCTCGGCCCGTTGTGGGAGATATGGCGGACCTGCTGCGTTGTGCGTGGCAGGAGGTCAAGCCGGGGTTCGACGCGCCCGTTCTGCAAAAAGTCGATATGCCGGCGCAAGGCGGTTGGGATGGTGAGGTCCACGTTGCATATGACGCACCTGAGAGCGAGAGCCGCGTTGTGTTTGCCATCGCTCGCTTCCTTGGCGACCGCGCCTTTCTTACCCTGGCCGACGGCACCAGGGCTGCTTTCAGCCGGCGAATTGCGCAATTCTCAGAGTTGCATAATGCATGGAAACCTACCGGGCTGAAAGAGCCAAGCCTTCTTGGCGTCTCACCGAAGCCGTTCGGTGACGAGGAACGAGATGCCATGAGCCGTTTTATCGACTGGGCCATGCAGCAGGTTGAAGTTCCCGGCCTCGCCATTGCTATCGTTCAGAACGGTGAGACTGTCTACGCGGAAGGCTTCGGGGTATGCAGGACTGGCGGTGAGGAACACGTAACAGCAGAGACCCGCTTCATGATTGGATCATCAACAAAGCCGCTGACGACCGCGATGATGGCCCGGTTGGTGGACTTGGGCCATTTCACATGGTCAACTCCCGTGACGGAGGTTTTGCCCGTATTTGCTCTCGCGGATGAAGACGTAACGCGTCGCCTAGAGATGCGTCACACGGTAAGCGCCAGCACAGGCATGCCCCGGCAGGGCCTCAATCTCGTCTTTCGGTTTCGCAATATTCTCCCGGAGGATCGCATCGCAGAGATGCGGCAGATGCGTCCGACGACCGGCTTTGGCGAGACCTTTCAATATTCAAACTACCTCGTTGCCGCAGGCGGTTACGCCGCTGCCCACAGCTATGTTCCTGATGTTGGGCTACAGGATGCCTATGACCACGCGATGAGGGAGCTGGTCTTTGAGCCTCTGGGAATGTCGCACACCTCCATCCTCTGCATTGATTCGCCTCTTGACGCCGCGCCTCACAGCCGCGACCTGAATGGGACAGCCGTTCCCATCGAGCCCGCGCTGGAACAGTTCGCCGACGCTGTAGCCCCGGCTGGATCGATCTGGTCGAACGTTCTCGATATGGCCGAATACCTGAAGTGCGAGATGCGCGACGGGTTGAATGCTCAAGGCAAGCAGATCATCTCAACAGAGAATCTGCTGGCGCGCCGCATCCCTGCCATCAAGATCGACGGGAAAACCAGTTATGGATTGGGCTGGTTTCTAAAGGACCGGCAAGGCTTGGCTGAAATCGGCCATGGAGGCAATACACGCGGCTTTACCGCAGATATGTTCTTCCTGCCGGAGCACCGCATCGGCATGGTGATCCTCACGAACCTTCAGCTCGCCAATCAATTCCTGGCATCGGTAGAGCAAAAGTTGATAGAGCTACTCTTCGGAGCGGAGCCAAAGGCTGAGGCCATGGTAACCGCCGAGAAGAAAGCTCGCGACGAGTCTGCAGAGGCCATGCGTGGACGAATCAAGACCGATGCGGAATCCACGGCATGGATTGGTGAGTACACCGGCAACTACACGTCGGAGGAGTTGGGAACAGCGCGTATCTCACGAGTCGCGGATGGTTTTGAAATTGAGCTTGAGGCCGGTTCCAGCAAGCTCGGCACAGAACAATCCGGCACGAATCGGCACATTGTTCTCACAACCCCACCCTGGACAACGAAACTTCAGCCAACAGACGATCCGAATAAGTTGCTGGTCGATGGCGGCCAAACGACATATCAATTCATTCGGGTTGGCGAGCAGACTTCCTGAGTCGTGAAGCAAAGGTCCGCCAGCGAGGATTGGCAACGTCGTGCCGCCTTAATGGAGAAAGCGCAAAAAACGGCAGGCAAGAAAGGGCGAAAGGGCCTTGTTTTCTTCCCTGCCGTTTTCCGCTAGGTCACATAGCCGCAGCTTGACCTCCTGCACCCATACCCTCAGCCCGATTCTCCCCCACTCCCCGCCTCCGCCAATTACCCCAAATGGGAGATATCTTCAGCCCCCCGCCAAATCCCCCACGACACCTAAGTCCTGGTTCCCCTAAGCCCCAGTCCCCTCAATCCCTTAGTCCCCTAGCCCCAGCGAAGCCCCCCATTTCCCCATTCACTCCCTGTATTCCCCATTCGCTGTAAGCGCTTTGGCTTGCCCACCCCCACTCGATAGGATATTCATGCAAACTAGGCCTCCGAAACACTCGCACGACGAAAAAATGGAGGCCAGCCCACGGAAGCCAGAGCACCACGAAGGCCAGCCGTAGGCCACTGATTTCAAAGGAGAATCGCACCATCATGGCAAAAGCGATTAAATACGCAGAATTGGGCGCAGTCTACGCGGCCAAGGCAGCTTGGAGCGTCTTCGAGCGCCTCAACCGCATCAGCCCCAACCCCTCGTTCACGCCCAAGTGGAGCGACAAGCCCCTCCTCAAGTCCTACCAGAAGGAAAAGCCGCCCCTAGGCTGGCCCCGCACCACGGACTCTCTCTGTCCCAAGTGCGTCCCCGAAATCCGCCAGCAGATCCTCGACGGCAAGCTTCCCCACGAAGTCCTTCTGAATGAGAAGGTTGGCGAAATCAAGGCCCAGATCATCGAGCGCGACGGCCAGATCCTCATGGTTAAGGACTGCCCCAAGCACGGCCACTTTGAAGACGTCATGTCCATCGACCCGGCCTTCTTCAAGCACCTCGAAGAGTCCTTCCCCGGCCGCGACATCCGCGCCCACAACGACAAGGATCTCCACAACCACGGCACCTCGACGGTCACACACGGCCGCGGCTCGGTCCTCACCATCGACCTCACCAACCGCTGCAACATGATGTGCGACCCCTGCTTCATGGACGCCAACCAGGTCGGCTTCGTCCATGAACTCCAGTGGGAAGAGATCAAGACCATGCTTGACAACGCCATCACCATCAAGCCGCGTCGTCAAATGTCGGTCCAGTTCTCCGGCGGCGAGCCCACGCTCTCGCCCTACTTCCTTGACGCCGTAGCCTACGCCCGCAAGGTCGGTTACAACTCCGTCCAGGCCGCCTCCAACGGCATCGAGTTCGCCAAGTCCAAGGAACTCTGCCGCGCCGCCGGCGAAGCCGGACTCCGCTACGTCTATCTCCAGTTCGACGGTATCGGCAACGCTGCCAACTCACACCGCAAGGTCGGCAACATGTTCGACGTCAAGCTTCAGGCGATTAACAATCTCCATGAAGCCGGCGTAGAAATCGTGCCCGTGACGACCATCGTCAACGGCATCAACAACGAGCAGGTGGGCCGCATCATCGAGTTCGCCCTCGACAACCCCAAGAAGATCTCCTTCCTCTCCTTCCAGCCCGTCTCCTTCACTGGCCGCGACGAGGACATCACCGACGAGCGCCGTTTCGCCCAGCGTTACACACTCTCGCACATGGCGCACGACATCAAGAACCAGATGGGCATCGGCGAGCCTTCGCGCGACTGGTTCCCCATCTCCTTCATGTCCACCTTCTCTGACTGGGCCGACCTCATCCACGGACCCGGCGCCGAGTGGGGCCAGCTCTCCTGCGGCTGCCATCCCAACTGCGGCATCGGCATGGCCATGATGATTGACAAGGAAACCAAGGAAGCCGCGCCCGTCACGGCCTTCCTCCACATGGACCAGGTTGCCAAGGACTTGGCGAAGGTCAACGACGCCGCTCGCGGCAAGTGGCTTTCGGTCATCGGCTTCGGTCTTGCTCTGCTGCGCAACTACGATCCGTTCCAGTCGCCCACGCACTTCAAGATCACCGACATGCTCAAGAAGATGGACAAGACCTTCAACGCCACCGGCAAGAACTACGGCTCGGTAAAGGGCGACCGCACCATGGACGACATCCAGAAGCGCCGCCAGGACCGTTGGAACTTCCTCTTCATCGCCGGCATGTGGTTCCAGGACCTCTTCAACTACGACTTCCGCCGCACCGAGCAGTGCATCATTCCGTATGCCACGCAGGAAGGCGAAATCTCCTTCTGCGCCTACAACACCGGCATCGGCTGGCGCAACATCATCGAGAAGATGCACATGACGGCTACTCTGACCAAGTGGTATGAGGAGCACGGCCGCCACGAAATCTTCGCCGGTGGTAAGGAAGTTGGCATGGCTTATGTGGGCCACGAGCTCAAGCTCAACATGGACCACGTCAACGCGGAAGCCAACCACACGCTGGACAATCTTGGCATTGCGAAGAACGCCCGCGAAGAAAAGATTCGCGCCCGCGACGAAAAGCTGAAGCAGGACGCCGAAAACGCCAAGATGGCCCGCCTCTACCGCGAGCACGTCCTCGGCGAAAAGCCAGTAGAAGGCCTAGTCCGTCTCGATGCCATCGCCCCCGCCAAGCCCGTCCAACCCGCCGAACCAGTAGCCGGCGACTAGGTATTGCATGCAGCCACCGCGCCTACGGCGCCAAAAACCAAAGGCCGCTCCCACCGGAGCGGCCTTTCTCGTTCTTCATTACTCGTACCAACCTAAGCGAAGTTGAAAATCTGCGGGTGCCCACAACTAGAATGGACCTCATTTGAGATCAGGGCACCCGTCAGACCCTAACTTTTGCCTCCGTCTTCTTCTAGGAACATAGAAACCGGTTTAACATCTGGCTCACACAAAGCTCTGAGTTCATCTATCATTTGCTGAATCACGGCATCCCCCCTCGGGGAGATTCGTTTGCGGCGTTGAAAAAGGTACTCTAGCGGAGCAAGAATCCTAGTGGTGGCTTTAAGAAAAACACTTTCCGGCAGATGCTCTTGAGCGAGAGTGCATATCTCAAGGACTCTTTTAAACAGGTCGCTGAAGGCGGGGTGGCTTATGTCCAAGCGGTCTTCGCGACCTATCCGAAGTAGATTCCTTCGGGAAAGCGATAACACCTCTTCCAATATGTCCCGATCAGAACGTCGAGCATTGTCTGCGGCGTCGGCGGCCTCTTCAAGCTGCTCTGATACTTTTTCCTCCAGCTTCGGCCACCACATCTCAAATACACTTTCTAGCACATCGGAAGCTAGGGCAGCATCTCCCAACTCAGTGTTAATTGTTTTCAAAACACGCCGCATCTCGTCTTTGCCGAATTTCGCCGCTTGAAACTGTACAAGCGGCCCCTTAATATCAGTAGGCTCAATTTCTCCGAACAACAATGGGCAGACTTTTGAACGGTCTAGATTCTTCGAGAGCGCACCCGCTTCAAATACCAGCCACGATGCTTCTGGATTCTCCGGCGTAATGAAGAGAAGAGCAACGCGGCTAGCTTCAAGTTCCTTCGCTATTTCGCTTGACCATCTTGAACCCTTTGAAACGTCGTCAGGACTAAAATATGGACGAACAGCTTGGAGTACACTGGGAAGCCAATTTCGCATGACCTCCGCAATAGCCTTGCTGCGGCCACCAGACCAGCTTAGGAAAACCTTCATTGTCGTACCTCTTTGGAGTCTTGTTGGGAATTCTAACTGATACATTCCGGGCGGGTGGACGGATGGCCCATATCTTAAGTCGTCAGTTCTCTCACCCATGTTGGGTGCCCCAGGTCCCTGGTGTTGGGACCTGGGATACCACGAACCTCAACCCTCTGGCCTTTTCCTCTTTATCCAACCCGGCAACTCTCCACCGCGCCGTGCGGCAGTCCAGAAGGACTCAATCTCCACGGCTCCCTGCTCCCCAGTCGAGTAATGCCGGCAACTCGACCACGCCCAGTCCTCCGGCCTTTCGACCAGGCCGCGGCGGACCGGGTTGAGGTGCATGTAACGAATCTTCTCCACCCTCTTCTCTTCGTTGTGCACGTTGAAGTCGTAGTACCGGGCCTGCCAGAAGGGCCGTTCCGGGCGCTGCGACGAAACCGAAAGCTTGAGCGGCGGGTGGCCCATGTCTCAGGCAGTTCGTTCCACCTCAAACGTTGGGTGCCCCATTCATGCGCGTTCTTTGCGCATGGGTGGGATATCACGAATGCCCGTTCCCCCACCATCAACCAACTCACGTTCCCGCCGCTCCCAGGTCCAGTGTGACTCAATCTCAACCCGTCCCATCTCACCCTTCGACCAATGACGGTAACTCGACCACGGCCAGTCCTCCGGTTTTTCCACCAGCCCGCGCGTCACAGGATTGCGGTGAATGTACCGAAGTTTCTCAACGAATTTCACCTGCGTAAAAACATTGAAAACGTAATAACGAGCCTGCCAGAAAGGCTGTTCCCCTCTCTTGAGAACTTTCGCAGTCTCACCCTTGAGAACACTCACAGACGTACCAAGCGAATGCTCCGCTGGCTCAGTCAACAAAAGGTGAACATGCTCGGGCATGAGTACATAGCCAAAGACAAAGAATCGATGACGCAGGCGAACAGCTTCCAGCATTTGTTCAAAGACTATGCGTGCACGGTCATCATTCAATTTCGGCAGTCGACGATAACAACTGAAGGTTATGAAATGATAATGGCCTTCGGTCTGATAGCGTTTCAGGCGGCTCGGCATGGGGGTTTTCGGGAGATTGTATTCCGTCCCCCCCATCCATGCGCAAAAAGCCGCGCATGAATGGGGCACCCACTGCTCTCCTATCGACGCCTAATCCCCGGCAAAGAACTCCGGATTGCTATGCCCCTGGTTTTCTCCCATCGCGATAGCCATCAACAGCCCGGCAATCACAATCAGCACCGCCCCGCCGACCATGAACATCGTAGGCGTCTCCCGCCACAGGATGTACGTCACAATCGCGCCCGTCACCAGTTGCGTATAGTGGCACTGCGAAACATGCACCGCCGAAGTATGCTTCAGCGCCGAGAAGAAGCTCATCGTCCCCAGCACATAAAAGATGCCGACAGCCAGCAGGTTCACCGTCAGCCGCACCGTCAGCGGCTCCGCATGAATGAGCACCAGCATCAGCCCACCCGCAACCGTCAGCACCATCCCGGAAGAAAATGTCAGCGCTTCCGGTGTCTCCGTCTGCGTCAACACCCGTGACCAAACCATATTCGCCGAGAAGCAGGCCACACAAACCATGCAGGCCACATACCCAACCCAGTCGCCCTGCCGAGCCCCGCCAAACGGATTCACAGCCACCACCACGCCGGCAAACCCCAGCACCACGGCCACAATCTTCTTCCAGCTAAGCCGCTCATGCAGAAACACAGCCGAGAGCAGCGCTGTAACCATCGGCGCCAGAAACACCAAAATATAGAACAGCGTCAACGGCAAATGCCTTAGCGCAACCACCACGCAAAGGTTATTCCCAAGGTCGAGGCAAGACCGTATCGCATGCGCCTTGATATTCCGCGGCCGCAGCATGCCTAGATTCTTCTGCGCCAGCGCCCGCAAAAACAGCGCCATCACGGAAACGAACCCCATCGACATAGAGATCTCGTAAACCGGCAGCGCCGAGCGCCCGGCAATCTTGATGCTTGTATCGGTAAAGACCCAAAAGGTAAACCCAGCCAGCGCCAGCCCAATCGCGCCCCAGTGCGAAACATCTTGCGAATGCGAAGCGGAAGACTCCATCATGCCACGCTCGGCAAAAGGAGCACAAACAATAAGGAAAGTGTGAGAAACGCGTGCATGTACTTTAAGGCTACCAGAGCCGCGCCCTCGCACATGAATCGCGCTTCAATGCAAAACGCCGCCGGCAACGCCTCACACATTGCCGGCGGCGCGCTCCAAACAAGCTACTGCTTCTTCGAACCGTCCTTAGCGCCGTTCACCGCGCCAACGGTCGTATCTTTCGTCTTGTCATAGGCCTTCACCGTGCCTTTTTTCGTCGCGTGATAAGCCTTCTTGGTTCCTTTTTTGGTCGAGTGGTAAGCCTTTTTCGTATGCTTCTTCGTCGAGTGGTAAGCCTTCTTGCTGGTATCCGCAGTCGCGTCGTACGCCTTCTCTGTACCATGCGCCGTAGCGTCGCCAGCCTTCTTCGCGCCATGCGCCGTCGCATCATAGGCCTTCTTGGTTCCCTTGCCCAGAGCCTTGGCCGCATCGGAAACCGGCTCCTGCGCCGCAGCAGAACCAGCCAGTGTCAATGGTTGAGCCGCAGCCGCTACGCTGGAAAGCGTAGAACCAAAAGCCAGCAGGCACGTTGCAACGAGGGGGAAAGTGCGTTTCATTCTCATGAGCCGAACTATAGCCTAAAACCCCTCCTTGCGGCCTGAAAAATTTCCATCCCATGTGACGAGCCATTCCCCGCCGCGCCGCCACAGCGCTATCATGAACGCACCTGAAAGACGCACCCGCAACAAGGAGCCTGCAATGAGCGAGACACCCAGCACCCTCAAGACCGGCCGCCGCGAATTCCTGAAAACCGGCACAGCCGCAACCGCCGCCCTGCTCGCCACCGGCGTCGCCCGTGCAGACGGCCCGCACCAGCTCCCTGCCCTGCCGTCGAATCCCGTCACGCTCGCCTCCATGCCCACGCGCAACCTCGGCCGCACCGGCTACAAGGTCGGCCTCTTCTCGCTCGGCGGCCAGGCATCTCTTGAAAAAGCCAATAACTTCGACGTAGCCGTCCCCATCATCGAGCGCGCCCTCGACCTCGGCGTCAACTACATCGACACCTCCTCCATCTACGGAGGCCCCGAGCGCTGGAGCGAGCAGTACGTGGGCCGCGTCATGGCCAAACGGCGCAAGGAAGCCTTTATTGCCACCAAGACGAAGGAGCGCACCCGCGAAGGCTCCATGCAGATGATCGACAAGTCGCTCAAGCTCCTCCAGACCGACCACATCGATCTCTGGCAACTCCACGACGTAGGCACCATGCACGACGTAGACGAAATCTTCGCCAGGGGCGGAGCCATGGAAGCCCTGCTGGAAATGCAGCAGCAGAAAGTCGTGCGTTATCTCGGCATCACCGGCCACTACCGCCCCGACGCGCTCATGGAGTGCATCCGCCGCCACGACTTCGACACCATCCTCATGGCTATGAGCGCCGCAGACCCGCACCACTACAGCTTCAATGAAGCACTGCTGCCGCTCGCCGTCGAGCGCCAGATGGGCATCATCGGCATGAAGATTCCCGGCCGTGGCCGCATCCTTTCAAGTTGGCAGCCGCAGCCGCTCGAAGTGCAAAAGCACATGTGGGAAGGCATGGTCCCCGCGCCCACCTCCGGCACGCTCACCATGCGCGAAGCCATGTACTACACGCTCTCGCGCCCGGTCAGCACGGTCATCATCGGCTGCGACACCATCGCCCAGCTCGAAGAGAACGTACACCTCGCCCGCAACTTCACCCCGCTCACCGACAAGCAGCAAACGGAACTGGTAGCCAAAGCCGAGCCAGTCGCCAAGCCCTCACTCTTCTTCCGCTTCTACGACCGCCCCTAGTCTGCTGCTCGTAACGCAAAATGCAGCCCGTGGCGCCGAAGGCGCAGTAAAGAGGCGCCCACGACGCTCGCACCACGCGCAGTGGGCCCGTCCGGCAGGACAAAACGCTACAATCACCTTGTTATGACTCTCACCACCGAACTCTCCCAAGCCGAAAAACTCGACCAGCTCGCCGAAGTAGCCATCAAGGTAGGCCTCGGCCTCACCGCAGGCCAGGAGCTCGTCATGACCGCCCCCTTCGACGCCGCGCCGCTCGCCCGCAAAATTGCCGAGCACGCTTACCGCGCCGGAGCCTCACTGGTCACCACGCTCTACGCCGACGACGAAGCCACCCTCCTCCGCTACAAGTACGCCCCCGACGCCGCTTTCGACAAAGCCGCCACATGGCTCTACGAAGGCATGGGTAACGCCTTCAAGAGCGGAGCCGCACGCCTCGCCATCACCGGCGCAAGCCCGCTCCTGCTCTCGAACGAAGACCCCGCCAAAGTAAGCCGCGCCAACAAAGCCGTCTCCATCGCCTACCGCCCCGCGCTCGACCTCATCACTCGTCACGAAATCAACTGGACCATCGTTGCCGCAGCCACTCCCGCATGGGCGCAGGCAATGTTCCCCAACGACACACCGGAAGATGCGCTAGCCAAGCTCTGGGACGCCATCTTCGCCACCACCCGCATCGGCAGCAGCGACCCCGTAGCCAACTGGAAAGCCCACGACGCCGGCCTGCACCAGCGCGCCGCCTTCCTAAACGAAAAGCGTTACTCGGCATTGCATTACACAGGCCCCGGCACCAACTTTACGCTCGGCCTCGCCGACGATCATCTCTGGATGGGCGGCGGCACCACCGCGGGCAACGGTCTCTACTGCATTCCCAACATGCCCACGGAAGAAGTCTTCACCACGCCGCACAAAGACCGCGCCGACGGCATCGTAACCGCCTCCAAGCCGCTCTCGCATCAGGGCACGCTGATCGAAGGCATCCAGGTCAAGTTCCAGTCCGGCCGTATCGTCGAAGCCCACGCCACCAAGGGCGAAGAAGTCCTCAACCAGCTCATCAGCACCGACGATGGCGCACGCCGCCTCGGCGAAGTAGCGCTGGTGCCGCACTCCTCGCCCATCTCTCAGAGCGGCCTCACCTTCCTCAACACTCTCTTCGACGAAAACGCCGCCTCGCACATCGCCCTTGGGCAGGCTTACACCTCCTGCATCAAGGACGGCGACAAACTAAGCAACGAAGCGCTAGCCGCGAAGGGAGCCAACTCCAGCCTCATCCACGTAGATTGGATGATCGGCTCCGGCGACCTCGACATCGACGGCATCACCGCCACCGGAACCCGCGAACCCCTGATCCGCCAAGGCGAATGGGTTTAATTTTCATCGAAAGCATACCTTTGAAGTTTTTAGGTAGGGCAGGGCTTTGGCCCTGCCACAAAGGTACTCATGGAAGAACAGGGCTTCCGCCCCTCGGGTATGCTTTCCGCCACCGGCCATTAACTGCGATAGCATAGTGCGATGGAGCCCAATATAGAAGCAACTTCAAGCAGCAAATTTAGCTCACCTTGGTACCGCCGTGAGGGTGTTGTTTATTTCGTTCTGGCAGGTGCGGATTGTGATAGCTGCAGGAGTATCAAGATAGGAGTAAGCACACGCGAAGGGCTATTGAACAGGCTGAAAGGTATACAGTCCGCAAACCATGGCCGTATTCGACTCCTGCGAATGATTCTTGTCCAGACGATGAAAGAGGCGGAGGATATAGAGAAAAAGTGGCATGAGCGTTTTCATGAGTTGGCTCGAATTCCAGGTGACTCGGCCGGCCACGAATGGTTCAAGGCGCCGCAGGAAATTCTGGATTGCATTGAGAAGGCCGTGCCTCCAATTAACCAGGAAATAAACAGTCTTCCAAACATGGATGTTATTTTGAGACGTTTTACAGATTCGAACTGAAAATTTGGTGGGGGGCCTGGTCGGGTGAGGTAGCTCACAACCGGTTAATCAATGTAGCAATACTCGCCGCTCCAAACCCATTATCGATATTCACTACGCAGACATTCGGCGAGCATGTATTCAACATCCCCAACAGCGCAGCCACCCCACCAAACGAAGCCCCATAGCCAACAGACGTAGGCACAGCAATCACCGGCGCATTCACCATGCCGCCAACAACCGTAGGCAGCGCCCCTTCCATCCCCGCGCAAACAATCAACACTCGCGCCGTCTGCAAGCTCTCGCGCTGCGCCAGTAGCCGATGAATTCCCGCAACCCCCACATCGGCAATCAACTCAACTGTATTCCCCATCAGACGCGCAGTAATATAGGCCTCTTCCGCAACCGGCAAATCGCTAGTCCCCGCGCAAACAACAGCAATCGTCCCCTTGCCGGAAACCATTGCAGACTGCTGAAGCGTAATGCACCGCGCCGTCTCATGAAACTCCGCACGAGCCTCTACCGCAGCCACCGCTTCATAACAAGACCGTGAAGCCCGAGTAGCCAGCACATTCCCGCCGGCCTCTGCCATCCGCGCAAAAATCTTCACCACCTGCGCATCGGTCTTGCCCTGCGCAAAAATCACTTCGGGCATTCCCGTCCGCAGCGCGCGATGATGATCCACCTTCGCAATCCCAATATCTTCAAACGGCAGATTCCGCAACCGCTCCAGCGCCGCCGGAACATCCGTGCGCCCCTCGCTTACTGCCTTCAGCAACTCTTCCATCTGCGCACGGTCCATCACTTCCCCTTTGCCTGCAAGGTGTATGCCTGCGCAGCCGCCTGCATTACACGTTTCAGCGGAATCTTTTTCTCGCTCGCAATCTTCCGGCAATCCTCATACTCAGGAGCAGCATTCACCACTTCGCCTGAAGCCAGCCGCGCAATCTTCATCCGCACCACACCCCACTCCGTCTGCACTTCTGCAAACTCGCGTGCCAAAGCCATCTTCGATTCCGTGCGCCAGTGCACGCCAATCGTCGTCGTCTCGCGAAAAACAATCTCGCGCAGCGTTGTCAGCTTTTCCGGCGCGCACAGCACGGTCAACTGCACCCCTGTGCGACTCTTCTTCATCTGCACCGGCACTCGATAAACATCCCAAGCACCTGCACTGAGCAGCAACTCACTCACATAGGCCAGCAACTGCGGCGTCGAATCATCAATCACCGCCTCAAGAATCGCAATTTCCTCTTCGCCCTGGTTTGCACCCGCGCTGTCGCCAACAAGAACCCGCAAGATATTCGGCTCACCGGCTGTATCTTTCCCGCCCGCGCCATAGCCGCTCGCAGAAACGCGCACAGCAGGCAGCGAAGCATACTCCACGCCAAGCATCTTCAGAATCGTCGCACCCGTAGGGGTAACGCGCTCCATCGCTGGCCCCGCCGCATACACAGGAGCATCACCCAGCAGCTTCAGCGTCGCCGGAGCAGGCACAGGCAGCGTGCCATGCGCGCACTTCACCGTTCCGCTGCCAACGTTGAGCGGCGTAGCTATCCACTTCTCAATGCCAAGCCACTCCGCGCCCGCAGCAGCGCACGTAATATCGACAATCGTGTCCACCGCGCCCACTTCATGAAAGTGAACCGTCTCGATGGGCACTTGGTGAATCGCAGCTTCCGCCTCACCCAGCATCGTAAAGCCACGCATGGCGCGCTCCTTCACACCCTCTGTGAGCGAAGCCTTTTTCAAGATGCCAAGAATCGTCGACAGTGACCGATGCTCATGCGAATGCGAGTGTTCATGACTGTGTTCGTGCTCATGGTCATGCTCGTGAGAATGTGTATGCGCGTGTTCCTCTTCATGCGAGTGTGTATGAGAGTGCTCATGCGAATGCCCATCCCCATGCGAATGCGAGTGGGAATGTTTCTCCTCATGAGAATGGGAGTGCGAATGTTCATGATGCTCATGCGAATGCGCATCCTCCGCAATCACATCCACCTTGGTAGCAGCAATCCCGGCACGCATTACTTTGCGAGCCTCAAGCCGCGCGCCCACATTCAGCGACTTCACCACACCCGCCAGATGCTCCAGCGGCACGCCCGCATCCACCAGCGCACCAAGAAACATATCTCCGCTGATACCGGAGAAGCACTCCAGATAACCAATTCGCATAGCTTTGTGATTGTATCGAAAGCCGCGGAAGAGATGCGGTGCTAAGCTCCGCGGCGCAGCAGCACATCCACGGGCAGAATCGCATTCATCGAACCCGAGCGGAAACCCGCCGCATCAAGCGCCACAAACTGAAAGCCCACGGCCTTCAACTCCGCTGTAATCCGGTCGAGCACCGCCATATCCAGCGCTCGCGGCATCTCCGTCCGCGCAATCTCCACCCGCGCCAGCGGCCCGTGGTGCCGCACGCGAAACTCATGGAAACCAAGCCCGCGCATCGCCTCTTCGCCGCGCTCCACTTGCTCCAGAACTTCGCGCGTCACCGCCCGCCCATACTCCACACGCGACGACAAACAAGGCGCGGCCGGCCGGTCCCACAGCGTATACCCCGCAGCCTTCGCCAGCGCACGCACTTCAACTTTGCTCAAACCCGCACTTGCCAGCGGAGCCAGCACAGCATGCTCTTCTGCCGCACGCTGCCCCGGTCGAAAATCCTGCTTATCATCCGCATTCATGCCGTAAGCAATGTACTGAAACGCAAGCGAACGCCCCAGCGTCTCCATGCCGGCAAACAACTCCGTCTTGCAATGGAAACAGCGGTTCGCATCATTGCGCTGATACTCCGGCTTCTCCAGCTCTTCTGTCTGGATAATCTTGAGCGGCATGCCAACAGTCTGTGCAAACGCCACAGCCTGTTCCAGATCACGCCGCGCCAGGCTGGGCGAATCCGCCAGCACCGCCAGCATCTTCTCGCCCATTACGCGATGCGCAGTGGCCGCCAAAAACGCCGAGTCCACGCCGCCGGAGTAAGCCACCATCAACGAGCCCAGCCCGCGCAGTTGCTCTTCCAGCGCATGCAGCTTCTCTGCCGCAGCCTCTGCGTGGAACACCCGCTCCTGAGCTGTCTCCGCCATGCCGCGATTATAGCGGTTCTCCAGTTGCTGTTGATCGAAGCCGCAAATGTCGAGTGGCTTTTTCACCAAGAAAAAGCCACCTTGTGAGACGCCGAAAATGTCACATAAACTGGAGAACCGCTCTATAGCGCCGTCTTCACTCCCACAGTTTTAGAAGCTGACCTTGCGTCCCGGCAACCACGTCAACTGGATGCTGGTGGTCGTCACCGTCTGCTGCCCCGGCAGGTAAATCGGAGCCTTGTAGTGTTCCAGCGTAAAGCTGCCGTTCACCTCAAAGTCCTTGCCGATACGCTTCACTGCCTGCACGCCCACATCATCCAGCGTCGTGCCATATTCAGCCGTAGGCGAAGCAATAAAGTCCTTCGCATTCTTCTGCCGGCGATAGTTCACCTGCACCCACTCATTACCGCTCAGGTGATAGGTCAGCCACGCCTGGCCGCCTTTACCTTCGCGGCCCATCCAGTCGCCAAAAACCTGGCCCTTATTGGTATAGCCCTGTAGCTGCTCGTACTCCCAATACATAAACTGGCCGGCATTGCTTCTTCCCGTCGGCGGGTCAGTGATTACACCTTCTACGCGAAGATCAAGCCGCGGCGCGCCCGGCACATGCGAGAGATAAAGCCCCGGCCTCCACGCTGCACGTCGCGGCGCGGAAAGCGAAATAATGTCATCGCGAGCCTCGGAGTCCGCATAGAGCGTCAGCAGCCTCCGCATAAACGGCAGCCGGTAAGAGAAATCGAACTGGCTGAAGCGCGCTCCCGGATCGCTCCGCCCAAACTTCTCCGCCGCCGACACATTCGACACGCTGAAGAAGCTCTTCAAAAAGCTATGAATCGTAATCGGCGTATGACCTTTGCCGCCCCAGATCACCGTACGCGCAAAGCCAAACTCCACATTCTCCGTGGGGCGGAAGCTCACCTTCTCCACATGCACCCAGGGATTACCTGGATTAATGACATTCGGCATAGTCGGCGCAAATGGGTTCTGGTTGGCCGCCACATATTCCGGGTTCGGAATCAGCGTGTGCCCTTGCAAAGCACCCACCAGCAGCTCGTAGCGAAATGGCCCCGTTACTCGCGACAGCAACGGCACATGCAGCGGCTCCACGCGGTTAATGCGGAACGAGTAGATATTCTCCGCATTGTTCGAGTACCCCATCGCGCCGCCCTGCGCCGGGCCCTGCCACTCATCCTGCTTGCCAAAGGAAATCTCATGGTTGGCGACATTCGCCGAGACAACCGCCTCGATGATGCGCCCATTCGTAGCGGAATCAATCGGCCCCAGCGGAATCGTTGCCTGCGGAAAGAGCGTGAAGTTCCCGTAGGTGCCATACGTTCTATCAATCGTCGCTAAATCCGTAGCCAGCCCCGTCGAGTAGCCCGCCGCCGAAGGCGCACGCTGAAACTCGCCGCGTGCATAAAACGAAAAGCGCCCGGAAGTCGCATAGCCGCTCAAACCTGTGTAGTTGTTGAAGCCGCCCTCATAAGGCCGGCCATAATCATTCACAATCGTCTGGCCTAGATGGTAACCATCGCGCAGCGGCGTGCCGCTGATTCCGCGCATCACCGTATAGGCTGACTCCAGCCGGGCCTGTCCGCGATAAGCCATGCACGGCCCGGAAAGGTCGTCGCGCAGCTCGTGCATCAGAGATTCGTAAATCTCCTCCGCCTGCCCGCCTTCCGGCGTATCGGTGTCGTCCTCAATACGCGGCTCCACCTCTTCCAGCATGTGCACTACGCTGTTGCGTGTCCAGGGCCGCATCCCCAGGTAGACGGTATCCACAAAGCCAAGCGAGTAGAGCCGGTACACCGCCGGATACACCCAGCTATCGACCGGAATATACGGGGAGCCCATGGAAGAAATGTTGCAACGCGCCGCCGGAGATGCCCCGCCATTCTGACGGCCATCCGCCGCACCTTCAGGCCCGGAAGAGGAAGCCCAACCTGCCACGGCCCCTGCTGTAAGAACGATCCATGCGGTAAGAACGGGCAACTTACGCGCCACGACAGGTCTCGTCTTCATATTTCTCACTCTATCATTCCTAATAGAACAGATTTTTTCGCTTCGGCTCATCTCGCGCGACAGGGAAAAGGGGCGCGGAGCAGTTGCGAATAAAGAAGTTACGCCTTTGTAACCGGCATTCCAATAATGTTAGATAGACGCAGCCAACCTACAATAGATACTTTAGAAAGGAAGAGGCCGAATATTCAGCCTTACTTCCTTATTAGTAACTCTAATTGATTACGACCATAGCCGCTTGAAAAGCACCACCAGGAGATTTCTCGATATGTCAAAGCCCGTCAACATCTGCGTTATCGGTTCCGGATATGTCGGCCTCGTTGCAGCCGTGTGTTTCGCAGACATGGGCCACCAGGTGACCTGCGTAGATAACGATAAAGCCAAAGTAGACATGCTCCGCTCCGGCGGCGTCCCTATCTATGAGGACAACCTGCCCGAGCTTCTAGGAAAGCACCTCGGACGTGGCGTCGAATTCACCACAGACCTCGCTGGCGCCGTAGAAAAATCTGAAGCCATCTTCATCGCCGTCGGCACGCCGCAGGGCAATACCGGCGCGGCAGACCTTTCGTACGTGGAAGCCGTAGTAACGGAAATCGCACGCGGCATCACCGACTACAAGGTCATCGTTGAAAAAAGCACCGTGCCCGTCTACACCAACGAGTGGATTCGCCGTGTGCTGCATCGCCACGGCATCGACCCCACGCTCTTTGACGTGGTCTCCAACCCTGAGTTCCTTCGCGAAGGCTCTGCCATCGCCGACTTCCTCCACCCGGACCGCATCGTCGTCGGCGCAGGCACCGAGCGCGCCGCGGAAGTCCTCAAGCGCATCTATGCTCCGCTGACCACCGGCACTTATTACGACGTGGACGGCGCACTTCCCGGCATCTGCAGCGCCACCGAACCGGCGCGTATCCTCATCACTTCGCCGCAAAGCTCGGAGATTATCAAGCACGCATCCAACGCTTTTCTCGCGCTGAAAATCTCCTTCATCAACGCCGTGGCCAACCTTGCCGAAAGCGTGGATGCCAACATTGAAGACATTGCCACCGGCATCGGCCTCGACGCCCGCATCGGCCCCAAGTTCCTCAAAGCCGGCATCGGCTACGGCGGCTCCTGCTTCCCCAAGGACGTGGCCGCCTTCCACTACGTCGCGCAGCAGCAGGGTCTCAACTTTGAATTGCTCGAAGAAGTCCGCCGCATCAACGATGCGCAGCGCGACGTCTTCTTCAACAAGGTGCGCGCAGCCCTCTGGACGCTTCGCGGCAAGCGCATCGCCGCACTTGGCCTTGCCTTCAAAGGCGGCACGGACGACATCCGCGAGTCTCCCGCCATCGACATCATCCAGCGCCTCATCGAAGCCGGAGCCATCGTCACAGCCTACGACCCCGCAGCCGCGGAGCGCACCAGGACCATCCTTCCGCCTTCGGAAAAGATGCACTATGCGAACAACATTTACGAAGCCGCCAAGGACGCGGACACGCTGCTCATCCTCACCGACTGGAGAGAGTTTGCCGACCTCGACCTGCCGCGCCTCAACCGCGCCATGCGCTTCCCCATCATCATCGACGGCCGCAACCTCTATAAGCCGGAAGAGATGGAGAACCACGGCTTTACCTACGTCAGCGTAGGCCGCCCCGCCACCTACAACGCGCAGCAGGGCAAGCCGAACAAGATGCTGCTCTAACAACGAATACGCAGCAGGAACACACGAACGCCGGTCACTGACCGGCGTTCGTTACTTTCAGCTTCCTTCCCAGAAAATCTGCACTGGCCTTGTACGCATTCACCCAACTCCGCCGCAGCAGAAAGTCGTGAATCTCATCGGGGAAGATTAGTTCCTCGAACTCCACCTTCTGCTTCCGCAGCGCCTCCGCAAGCTGCACCGTTTCGGCAAACGGCACGTTGCGGTCATCGTCTCCCTGGATCAACAGCACCGGAGACCGCCACGTAGACACCGACGCCATGGGCGAAGACTCAAACGCCACACGCGCAAGCTCCGCATGCTCCTTGGGATCGTAATTCGGTGAAAACGTGGGCATCTCCAGGTTCCAGTCATGCACGCCGTGCATATCCACGCCCGCCGCAAACAGGTCAGACGCCCGCGCCAGGGCAAGCGCCGTCAGATAGCCGCCATAGCTCCCGCCCCAGCTTGCAATCCGCGCTCCGTCCACGTCAGGACGGCTGCGCATATACACGCCCGCGCCCATCACATCGTTAAACTCGCTCGCGCCGGATGCTCCATAATTCAGCGCCTCACGAAAGTTGAGCCCATACCCAATGCCGCTGCGATAATTCACGCTCAGCACCACGTATCCCTTGCTCACCAGCCACTGGTTCATTGCGTAGGCATTCGAGTAGTACTCCATGTAATGCCAGCCAAGCAGCATCTGCCGCATGCTGCCACCGTGAAAGAAAATTGCCGCAGGCCGCTTCTCGCCCGGCTTCAAATCCTTCGGCAAAAACAACTGCCCATGAATCGGCATTCCATCCGCTGCCGAAAAAATCACCTGCTGCGGCGTAACAAACTGCGCTCCCGGAAAATCCGCCGGAACCGCCTGCGGAGCCAGGTCCGCCAGCTTGCCGCTATTCACCACTGCGGCGCGAATCGGCGTGTGTGCATCCGAGCGCAGCACAAACACCGTCGCGTTATCACTGGCCACAACAGGCTGCGTCTCGATGCCCTCTCCGGAAGTCACAGCCACCGGAGCGCCCGTCGAGTCACCGAAACTCAGCTTCCATACGTGCCGCCGGTCAATGTCGCCCTGATTGGAATCAAAGGCCAGCATCTTGCGGTCATCGCTCAGCGAAACATGCTCCACCTCAAATGCGCCCGGCGTGAGCAATGTCGGAGCACTGTGTCCGTCCAGTGAAACCGAATAAAGATGCTGCCAACCATCCCGCTCCCATGGAAAAACAACCCGCTCACCGGCAACCCAATGCAGTTGGTCTTCGGAATCCGTGCGGTGATATGCGCTACCCGGTCCCTCTTCCGCATGAAAAATCTCGTGCCCCTTGCCCGCCGCCACATCCGCCACGCGAATCGACCACGGCAACGCCGTACGGTGCGGCACAAACAGCGTTGCATCCTTATCCCCCGGAACTCGCAGAAACGCAATCTGCTTCGAATCCGGCGACCACACCGGAGCCTCATCCAAATCCGTCGAAGGATCGAGATAGGAAATCGCCTTGGCCGCAAACGAGTACACCGCGATAAAGCTGTGATCCTCCCGGCTGCTCACAAACGCAAGCTGCGTACCGTCCGGCGACCAGCGCAGGCCCCGCGCTCCGCCACGCGTCTGCAGCAGTTGCTCAGGCTTTGCGCCCGCATCCAGCCCAACCGTCCACACCTGCCCTTTGGCGAGAAACGCCACCGTCTTGCCATCCGGAGAGACAGCCGGAGCATTGCCTTCCGCCAGTAGCCTCGGCGCACCGCCCTCCGCGCTCACCACCCAAATCTGCTGCTTCGCGCCCAGCGGAAACCACGCCGGATTCGGCACCGGATGCGTCGCTCCCTGCACCGCCGACCCGCGCACAAAAACAATCGACGCAGCATCCGGCGTCCACTCCGCCGCACTCAACTCCTGCCCATCATCGTCGGTGTAGTGCGTCACCTGCCGCGACACATACCCGCCCGCTCCCGGCTCCGCAACCCAAAGATTGCGCCGCCCGTTGATGTTCGCCTCCCAGGCCACGCGCCCCTTAGCCGGAGCGGACGAAAGCTCGCTGGTAAACGGCGCGCTCAACGCCTGCTCAATCGTGAACTTCTCCGCCTGCGCCCCCGCAACCGCCACGCCTAGCAGCGCCACCCCCAACAGCATTCCGCAACTCTTCACGCAAGCCTCCCGTCAGATTATTTTTTTGAAGTAAGCCATTACTTCCCAGCATCTTGCAGTGCCACGCCAACCATTGCCCCGCGCCGTGCATCTCCCTTATAGAGTGATAAAATCACTCATCGCGTACAAAACACTCTTCCTCACCGCATGGGAGAACGCTTATGAAAAATATAGTAGGACGCTTATGGATTACAGCCGTTGCCCTCATCGCGGGCGGATTATGGACAATCTTCCACTACTGCACCGGAAACACGGGGTTCAACTTCTCCTGGCCGGTCGATAGCTCCAAACTCGACATCAGCCTGTCCGTCATCGGCCTTGCCGTATGGACGGGCGCACTGCTGCTCGTCATCGGACTGCTTATTACCGCACTCGCGCTGGCGCTCACCATCACGCTGCAGTTCGTACCCGAAAGAACCGTCTCATTCGAGGACGCCTCCGCGAAACGCGGCATCCTCTCCCTCAGCGAATAACAAAACGGCGCTCCCATTCCTGAGAGCGCCTCTAACTTACTTCTTTCTATCCGCCACGCTAGCCTTTTCCGGCTGCAGATACTTATCCCACCAGCCAAGCCACCGCTCATAGCGGTCATGAATAAAGCTGGGCTTCGTGAAGCCGTGGAACTGCCCCGGATACACCACCAGCTCCGTGGGCACGCCCAGCGACTTCAGCGTCTGGTACATCTGCTCACCACCAAGCAGCGGCACATTCATGTCTGAAGTGCCACCCATGAACATGGTCGGCGTATGAATTCGCTTGCCCGCCTCAAGAAACGGATAGCTCAGCTTCTCGTAGAGCTTCAGGTTCTCCCACGGCTTCCCAATCTCGTTGTCGTACTGCAGGATGTACTGGTCCACTCCGTAGAACGCCAGCGTAAACGCCGTGCCCGCGCCGCTGATGGCGCACTTGAACCGCGAATCGCTTGCAATCATGTAGTCCGTCAGAATGCCGCCGTAGCTCCAGCCCGTCACGCACATCTTGTTCGGGTCGGCCACGCCCAGCGCAATCGCCTTATCCACGCCGGCCTTGATATCGAGCACTTCCTTGTTGCCCCAGTCGGCTGCAATCGCGCTCGAATACGCCTGCCCGCGCCCGCTGGAACCGCGATAGTTCACGTTCAGCTCGGCATATCCCTTCGTGGCCAGCCACTGCCGCTGAAAATCAAACGCGTGCGAATCCTGTCCGTTCGGGCCGCCGTGGATAAACAAAATCATCGGCACGGGCGAGCCAGACTTCCATCCCGCGGGCTTCGTCAGCAACCCATGCGCGTCGTTGCCGTCTCTGGCCTTGAACTCCACATCGTCTACCGGAACAAGATTCAGCTCCGCCACCAGCGCGTCATTGTTATGCGTAAGCGCACGCAGCTTCCCATCCTCCAGCGCATACAGCTCGCCCGGAGTCATGTCATCCGTATACGCAACCACCGTATGCCCGGCCACCGTATCCCACGACTGCACCACGCCCTTTGCGTCGAGCAGCTTCTTCACGCCCGGCCCATTCAACTCCACCTGCACCGGATACTCATAGCGGTCATCGCTTGCCAGGTAGCTCAGCGAACCATCCTGCGAGAAACGCGGCGCACTCACCGCGCGGTCAAACTTCGATGCCGGATAGCTCACCTTGCCATCCAGCGTTACCACCGCCGGCTTCGACTGCGAGTATTCCAACAGCTTCAGCTCCGCGCCTTCCGTAAACGCAATCGACTTGGAATCCGGCGACCACGCCAGCCGCCCGCCATCCGGCCCCTTCCAATCCGTCAGCTTCTTCGCCGTCGAGTTGGCCTTTGGCTCCACCACAAACACATCGGTATTGTTGCTGCGGTCCGGGTCGGCATCGTGGTTGCTCACAAAGGCAATCCACTTCCCATCCGGAGACCACACCGCGCCTTCCTCGTTCACGTTCTTGTCGGTGGTCAGCTTCTCTACCTTCTTGGTGGCAATGTCGTAGAGATACAGAGACTCCCACTGCTCGTCGTGAACATATCCCGACACGTCATGCTTGAAAGCGTAGCGGTCAATCACAATCGGCTGCGGCTTGGCAGGCTTGCCCTCTTCAGGCTCCGGCTCGTCCTTGGGACTCAGCGTCAACAGCAGCATCTTCGAGTCCGGCGACCACGAATACCCCGAAATATTCTTGTCCGTAATCGCGGTCAACTGCTGCGGCTCGCCGCCACGGCGATCTAGCAGCCAAATCTGGCTTCCCTTCGCAGGTCCCGGCCGCGACGACGTAAAGCTGATGTACTTCCCATCCGGTGAAAACTTCGCCCCGCCCGCGCCCTCTTTGCCAAAGGTCACCTGCAGGCGCTCCGAGCCATCCCACTTCACCATCCACAGATGGCTTTCGCTCTTGTCTTCCTTGAAATCGGTCTTCGATACCGAGTAAAGAACCCACTCGCCATCCGGCGAAATCGACTGCGCGCCAACGCGCTCCAGCCGTCCCAGATCATCGAGTGTAATGTCACGCTTTTTAGTTGCGCCTTGAGCAAACGCAAGAGGAAAGGCAATCGAACACACTGCAAGAGAGACAAGAGATTTCCGCAACAGGAGAGACATGCGCAGAAGAGTAACACCCCGCCCCTCAGAAACCTATGAGGAATCTATACTCTTTATGACCATAGTTAAATGACCATGGTTATATAATGAAATGGGAGGGAGCCGTGAAGACCGTACCTGCGGGTGTTTTCAAGGCAAAATGCCTGGCCATTCTCGATGAGGTCAACGCAACCGGCGAGCCTGTGCTCATCACCAAGCGCGGCAAACCTGTCGCTTCGGTGGTCATGCCCATCCAGAAAAAAAATGAGAAGCCACCCAGGGAGTCTATTTTCGGATTCCTCAAAGGCTATGGGAGCATTCCAAAAGGTGTCGATCTGGTTGAGTCCATGTTTTCTGACGAAGAATGGAAGCGCTTCGAGGACATTGAGATCAATCGTATTCACCACGGAGAGCCAGAGTGATTCTGCTCGACACGCACACAATCCTCTGGATGGGCTTTACTACCGGGGACATGTCAAAACGCGCTTTGCGCGCCATTCAACAAGCCGAAGCGGAAGAAATCCAGCTTGCTGCCTCGGTAGCAAGCATCTATGAAATAGCCTATGGGCTTCGGCGAGGCCGCATCGTTCCTACCATTCCGCAGGATGCTTTTTTGTCTCGCATTCGCGAGAAAATTCGCGTATTTCCCATCACGAATGAAATTGCGATCACCGCCGCCCAGATCGCGGAACCATTCCACGGCGACCCGATGGACCGTTTGATCGTAGCTACGGCCATCCACCATAACTGCACCCTCGTTACGGGAGACCGGCAGATTCTGCGCGCCAACGTCTGCAAAACCCTCTGGTAAGTTTCCTACTTCATCTTCATGCGAACTTCCGGACGCACCAGGTAGAGGAAGAAAACCAGGTTCAGAGCCCCCTGCACCACTGCCGGAGCCTCATGCTGAACCGAGAAGACCCAGAAGTTATACCCCATCAGCAGAAACACCGCCGCCAGCGCCAGAGCCCACGCCCAGCGAAACCCCGCAATCAGCCCCGCGCTTGAAGCCACAAACATCACCGAGAACAGCAAATAAACCATCGGATAATGCCCGCCCCCCACCACGCCGAGCACAATAATCCCGGCAATCAGCAGCAGGTAGAGCGCAATCGCCGCCACGCCCGGCAGCGGCAGCTCGCGCTTCTGATTCCGGTTTTGGGGAGCCTGCGGAGTCCCTGTCATAGCGAGTGAATATAAGCCAGCAGGTCCTGAAGCTGGTCATCGGTCAAAGAAGTCGCCGGCATCATCCCGCGTCCATGCACAATCGTCGCAGCCAGCCGCTCATCCGTAGGCGGCGCACCGCTCGGCATCGCCTTCACCTTGGTAATCGCCTGCAGCCCCGGCCCCTGCTTGCCCTGCGTCGTCGTCGCGTTGTGGCACCTCGCGCAACTAGCCTGAAAAACCTGCGCCCCGCGCGCCTCCTGCGGAGTCCACTCGGAAGAAGGCTTGGAAGGAGGCAACGGCTTACATCCAGCCATTCCCACCACAACAACCAGAGAACCAACAATCAATCGAACTCGCATCTCACTCCGATGATATAAGCCGAAACCACCGCCAAATTCTGGATAGGACAACTAATGATAGGTGCCCCACTCATGCGCAGCTTTATCGTGCATAGCTGGGATATCTACAACGCTTTTTATAGCCTTTGCCCTTTATCTATCCCCCTGTACCCTGCACCCTGCTTTACTCAGCTGCCGCAATCGCCTCAACAATCCGGTCCATTGCGTGCATCTCTTCATTACTCCCCGGCCTGTGCCCGTTCACAAAAATCGAAAACACAACCGTCTTCCCCGAGTCCGCCGCGACATACCCCGAGAGCGCATTCACCTCGCTCAGGGTTCCCGTCTTCGCCCTCACGCGCCCCTTCACCGGCGAATTCTTAAACCGTCCGCTGATGGTGCCATCCACGCCGCCAACCGGTAACGAAGACCGCCACGCCGCTCCCCAAGGCTGTCCGGCAGCATAGGCCAGCAGCCGCGTCACAGCCCGCGGAGCAATCCGGTCATCATTGCTCATTCCGCTGCCGTCATAGAGAAAGAAATCATTCCCATCCACGCCCGCATTCTCCAGAAACTGCCGCACCACGCGAGCCCCCTGCGCAAAGCTGCCCTCGCTGCCAAACTCTTTCCCCAGCAGCCGCAGCATCAGCTCCGCATGCAGATTTTCGCTGTGCTTGTTCGTCATCACAATGTCCTGGATCACAGGCACGGAGACCCGCGTAGCCAGCACGCGCCGCCCCGCTGCCGGAGCCGCAACCGTAGCCAGCGCCTCATTCGCGGCCAGCGTCAGCGGCTCAGCCCGCTCTTTGGAGAAGCCTTCCGTATCCACCGCCTCCTGATGCGCCACTCCCGCGCCGCCCGCAACGGTAATTCCCTGCTCCTTCAGCGATACCGCAAAAGTCCTCGCCGTAAACTCCGCCGGGTCATCCACCGCCAGCGCCCCGCGAAATCCCTTCGCCCCAATCGTGCCAAAGCTCCGCACCACGCGGCTCCCCGGCGGCAAATCCAATCCCGGATGCGCAGCCTCACCCTGCGCCGCAACCGTAATCCCCGGCTGCAGCGTGTAATACGCCACGCCCGGACTCCAAACCACCGAAGGCGTCCGCGAACCCGCATCCGGAGCCAGCGTCAGCTCAATCGTGTTCTCGTTGTAGCTCAGCGCCGAAACCTGAGCACCATAGCTCCACGCCAAATCGTCCCAGCTCCACCCCGAGCCCCAGTTTTCATGCGTAAAAAAGCTGTCGTCGCCAATCACTTTTCCGGTAACAGACTTCACACCCGCCTTCGCCACCTGCGCGGCAAGCTCATCCAACGGCAGCGTTACTGGTGGCTTGGGCTCCACTGGCTGCGGAGTCTCCGAAGGCGGCTCAAATGGATATTTCCGCGAGCTGAACGTGGGGTCGCCCGCACCAAGAATCACCAGATCCCCATGCAGCACACCCGCCGCATCAATCGGCCCCGTCGCCACCACCTGCGTGGTCCATGTCAGCCTGCTTGTTGGCAAAAGCGCGGCGACGGCGGCGGTTGTCGCCAGCTTGGTATTGGAAGCCGGCACAAACAGCCGTCCCTCATTCAGCCCATACAGCGGAGTCCCATCGAGCGCCGTCACCGAAATCCCAAACGTCGCATGGCTGACCGCAGGCTCCGCCAGAATCGCATCAATCCGCTGCGCCAGCGCCGCATCCACATGCGAAGCAGCGCTCTGCCCGCCAAACGCAGGCTTCAGCGCCTGTGACACCCCCCACTGCGGCACACACGCCGCCAACCCAACTGCCAACACTCCATGAATCATCCGCATGGCCGGAGTGTACAGGAACGCACTCATACAATCGAAGAGTGAGCCTGTCCCGCACCATCACTAACTGGCAACTCCGCACCCGCGCACTTGAGCTGGGTGCGAAAACGCTCATCATGGGCGTCGTCAACATCACTCCCGACTCCTTCAGCGACGGCGGCCAGTTCCACTCCCCCAATCAAGCCATCGACCACGCACTCCAACTCATCGAAGAAGGCGCAGACATCCTCGACCTCGGCGCGGAAAGCACCCGCCCCAACTCCCACGCCGGAACCGATGCCGCCATCTCCCCCGAAGAAGAACAAGCCCGCCTGCTGCCCGTAGTCGAAGGCATCCTGAAAGCCTCCCCGCAAGCCATCCTCAGCATCGACACCTACAAATCGAGCACCGCCCGCGCCGCCCTCCGCGCCGGAGCCGAAATCCTCAACGACGTATCCGGCTTTACATGGGACCCCGCCATGCCGCTCATCTGCGCGGAACAAAAAGCCGGTGTAGTCCTGATGCACACCCGCGGCCTGCCCGACGAATGGCGCACCCAGCCCAAACTCCCCGCCGACGCGCTCCTCAGCTTAGTCCGCACCGGCCTCACCGAATCCCTTTCCCTCGCCCAATCCTCCGGCATCGCCCCCGACGCCATCGTGCTCGACCCCGGCTATGGCTTCGGCAAGCGCCTCGACGAAAATTTCTCTCTTCTCGCCTGCCAATCTCAACTCCTCGAACTGGGCCGCCCCCTGTTAGCCGGCCTCTCCCGCAAATCCTTCCTCGGCCACGCACTCGCGCCGCTCCACAACAATCAACCAGCCAGCCCCCAACAAAGAGAAGCCGCCACCATCGCCGCCCACACCGCCGCCATTCTCAACGGAGCATCCATCATCCGCACCCACGCCATCCGCTCCGGCGCGGAGGCCGCCCTCATCGCCGACGCCATCCTGGCCGCCCAATAGTTCTCGAAACAGCGCCCCGGCAAAACGCATAAAGATTTCTTATCTACTTTTTCCCTCGCTTGCTGTACTATCCCGTTCAAGCATTCGCTTGCAGTTTCCCGAACACAATTTGCACAGGAGGCCTCTCATGCCACCGCTGCCGTGCCTTCGTACGCATTCCCTCTTCTTGCTCGTCGCATCCACCCTTGCCGCTACCGCCGCGGCACAAACCGCACCACCTGACATCGTCATCAAGAACGCCACTGTCATGACCGCCAGCCACGGTACCATCCAGAACGGAGCCGTCTGGGTCCATGCGGGAAAAATTGCCGGCGTCGGCGCAACCGTCAACGCGCCCTCCTCCGCCAAAGTCATTGACGGAACCGGCCTCTACCTCACCCCCGGCATCATCGATGCGCACTCGCACTCCGCGCTCGATGGCGACGTCAACGAGGCCACCAGCCCCGTCACGCCATCCATGATGATGATTGACGCCTTCGACAACCGACAGGCCGACCTCTATCGCGCCCTCGCCGGAGGCGTCACCACCGAGCTGCTTCTCCACGGCTCGGCCAACATGATTGGCGGCCAGGCCGTTGTCATCAAGAACAAGTTCGGCCTCGACCGCGACTCCATGCTCTTCCCCAACGCGCCGCGCTCCATCAAGTTCGCCAGCGGCGAAAACCCCAAGCGCGTCTACGGCTCCCGCAACCAGCTTCCCTCCACCCGCATGGGCAACTTCGAGGTCATGCGCCAGTCCTTTGAAGACGCCAAGGCCTACATGGCCACATGGGATGCCTACAACGCCAAGGTTGCCAAGGGCGACAAGGAAGCCGCAGCCCCCAAGCGCGACCTCAAGCTCGAAGCCCTCGCCGACATTCTTCGCGGCAAGCTCTACGTGCAAATCCACTGCTACCGCGGCGACGAGTTCCTGACCGAAGAAGCCATTGCCAAGGAATACGGCTTCAAGATTCGCGCCTTCCACCACGCTCTCGAAATGTACAAAGTGGCCGACAAAATTGCCGCAGACGGCTCAGGCATTGCCACCTTTGCCGACTGGTGGGGATTCAAGGACGAGGCCCGCGACGCCATTCCGTGGAATGCCGTCATGTCCATGCGCAAGGGAGTTCGCGTCGCCATCAAGTCTGATTCCGACGACTACATCCGCCACCTCTACGCCGAGGCCGGCAAGACCATCCACTACGGCGGAGCTACCGAAGACGAAGCCCTCAAGATGATTACCATCAACGCCGCATGGATTATCGGCGTGGACGACCGCGTTGGCTCCATCGACGTAGGCAAGGACGCCGACCTCGTTCTCTGGAAGAACAACCCGCTCTCCACCTATGCCCGCGCGCAGAAGGTATGGATCGACGGTGACCTCTTCTTCGACGACTCCCTTCCGGGACTCGGAGCAACTCACTTCACAGGCGCCATGCACGATGGCGGTTTTGGCGGCAGCGACGACGACGGCGACGAGGAGGATGCCCAGTGAAATTTCTCAATGTTAAAAATCAATCCGGGTGCCCCAGGTCCCTCGCATTTGGGGACCTCGGATGGAAGTTCGCAGCCGCATTGCTCTTCGCAATCCCCGCAGCCGCAGCAGCCCAGTCCACCCCCATCGCCATCACCGGCGGCAAGCTCCTCACCGTCTCTCACGGCACCATTGAAAACGGCACCATCGTCCTGCAGGGAGGCAAAATCACCGCCATCGGAGCAGCCGGTTCCGTCACCGTGCCCTCCGGCGCGCAGATTGTGGACGCCAAGGGACTCACCGTTTACCCCGGCCTCATCGACCCGGAATCCAACTTCGGCCTCACCGAAATCAGCTCCGACCAGATGACCAACGACCTCGCTGAAACCTCCAACGAGATCATGCCGGAAATGCACGTCTATGACGCCTTCCACGCCGAAACCGAGCTCATCCCGGTCGCACGCCTCAACGGCATCACCAACGCCGTCGTCGCGCCCGCCAGCGCGGACTCCATCTCTGGCCAGGACAGCTTCATCCAGCTCTACGGGCGCGACCGCGACGAAATGATCCTCAGCCGTGACGTTGCCCTCGCCATGAACTTCGGCGCGCAGCAGCGCCGCGGCGGCCGTGGCGGAGCAGGCGGCGGATTCCCCTCCACCCGCATGGGCCTCATCACCCAGCTCCGCCAGTCGCTTCTCGACGCGCAGGAGTACATGCACAAGCTCGACTCCAAGAAGGACAGCAAGCGCGACCTCAAGCTCGAAGCCCTCATCCCTTATCTCAAAGGCGAGCGCCCCGTCGTCATCGGCGTCAATGAAGGCTACGACGTTGAGACCATCATGAAGGTCGCCCAGGAGTTCCACCTCAAGGTCATCCTCAACCACGTCACGCAATCGCAGGATGTCCTCGACAAAATCGCGTCGTATCACGTGCCCGTCATCGTCGGCTCCATCTTCGCTCAGCCCCGCGCCAACGAGCGTTATGACGCCATCTACACCCTGCCCGCCGAGCTGGCCAAACGCGGCGTCAAAATCGCTCTCACCGTGGGCGGCAACAGCCACAACTCGCGCAACCTGCCCTATGAAGCAGGCTTCGCCGTGGCTTACGGCCTGCCTTACGAGGACGCGCTCAAAGCCATCACCCTCAACGTAGCGGAGATGTTCGGCTTTGCCGACAAGCTAGGCTCCCTCGACGTAGGCAAAATGGCCAACGTAGTCATCGCCAACGGCGACCCGCTCGACGTCCGCACGGATGTAAAGCAGGTCTACATCGACGGAGTAGCCGTCCCCATGGAAAACCGCCAAACCAAACTCCGCGACGAGTACAGCAAATAGGTCGCACCACAAACTCTGGGGGCCCATCCTTGCGATGTTTTTCTATCGCAAGGGTGGGATGAACTCCCGCCAGACTTGAGCCTTGTATCAGGGCACGACTTCAGTCGTGCCGAAAAAGCCACCAGTAGTACCGGGCTTCAGCCGCCGCGTTTTTCCTTATCCGCAAGCCATGCAAAATAAATCCCAAATCTGTGGATAACTCTTGCGCTCAATTAACCCCCAATATGCCATACTCAAAATCATCAACAAGAAAGCCCGGTTCTAACGAACCGGGCTTTCTATCTTTACCAGACCACAAAAAAGTTTTTTCGGACCATTTTTTCTGAAAAGTAACCACTTTTCAGAAACCTGTTAACCAATCAACAAACACCAAAATTCACACCCAACCGATTGATTTAAAACGCATTACGAGAAATCCAGCAGCACCGAGCGCATTAGAAACAAAAGGTAGGCCGAGGATTTATTCCCGGCAATCCAGACCAAAGGAAAAGCATTGGGCTTTAGGCAGCGTCTTCCGAATGGTTTGGAAGGGTACGGGCTTCAGCCCCTGAGGCATGCTTTTGAAACTTCCCGCATCGGGCAAGCAGGAGGGGCATACTGGGACAGTAAAACTCCTTCCCCGGTGCCCGGAAAAAAGGAAAGAAATTTTATTTTTTTGGAAAAGTAACCACTTTTCAGAAACCTGTTAACTACTCAATAAACATACAGTTCAGCATCCAACACATTGATTTAAAACATCATAAGAGAGAATCACTAACACCATCCGTATTAGCCGCATCAGGCAGGAGATCCCCTCCCCCCTAACATCACCGGGACTGCGAACCTATAAACCAGTCCGCATTTGCCTGTTTCCGCGCCTCGGCAAATATCCCACGCCGTGCAAAACAAAATTTCATCGTGCCTCCTAAGAAGATTCAATGCAGCGTCTTATCTTGAAATGTTTAAAACCTCAAGTGAGTGAAAGCTGTATGAAGGCGAAGAGTGCTGTCACTAAAAAAATGAGATGTTTGTGTCATGAATCTTGGAAATAGGCTGGATCAATATGCGTACCCACATGGGTAAGCACTCAGGTTAGCGATTCCGCTCCGCAAGAAGAGGTGTTTTTTTATCTATATCTATATCTATATCTATATCTATATCTATATCTGAGGCCTGTCCGCATATATACAGACAAGCCTCAGTTCAAGCTACAACAGGTATTCCGTTATTTGCCCGTCACGCGCAGCATCAGGATGCCGTGGGAAGGCACCTCGCTCGAATAAGCGCCATTGGTGAACGTTACGTCCTTGTGCGCCCACAGATCACGCGCAGTATTTACATTCTTGCCTGGTAGCAAATCATTCGCTTTCAGCGTCGCTGTTGCCGCAGAATTGCCTAGATTCACCACGCCGACGGCTACTCCTCCATCCGCCAGTGGCTTTATCCATGTTTCAAGCTCGCCATCCTTCGACGGTAATGCCTGCTTGCCCAATGGATCCTGGTCAACGGCAATCACTTCTTTATTCAGAAGAATCGATTTCGTGACATCGGACATGGTTCGAATATCGTTGCCGGCCAATAGCGGAGCCGCAGTTAAAGCCCACAGCCCCATATGTGTCCGGTACTCGTCCGCAGTCATGTGCCCATTGCCAACTTCCAGCATGTCGGGGTCATTCCAATGACCAGGCCCCGCATATGGCGCGGTGGGGACCTGCTTTTCGATGTTGGAGATCATGCTGGACCATTCATCGCGAATATCGCCCGTAGTACGCCACACGTTGCCGCCGACCTTTGGTCCCCATGTCTCTACCCTGCCCAATCCGTACTCGCATAAGCTATACACAATAGGCCGGCCAGTCGCTTGCAGTGCATCCCCCATCTTTTGATAGACGGGCTGCAACTTGTCGTCGGAATAAATTGTGCCCGCGCTGCACCAATCGTATTTCAGATAGTCAATATCCCATGACGCAAACAGTTTTGCATCCTGCTCTTCATAACCATAGCTCGCCGGATATGAGCCACAAGTACGCGGGCCAGGCGACGAGTAAATGCCGATCTTCAATCCTTTGGAATGTACATAATCAGCAAGCGCTTTCATATCGGGGAACTTGGGATTTGTGCGCAACACACCATTTTCGTCACGCGTGCCTTCCCAGGTGTCGTCAATGTTCACATAGATGTAGCCTGCATCACGCATTCCGCTGCTGACCATCGCATCGGCCATGGTGCGCACCGTCTGGTCATCCACCTTGTCCGCAAAAAGGTTCCAACTGTTCCAGCCCATCGGCGGCGTCTTCGCCAGGCCGTTGTCAGCCACATCATGAAGCGCTGGAGGCTCAATATACTTCAACTTTGGAAAATCATCCGCTGGCGTTGCAGGATGCGCCGTAAAGGAGTTTCCCCACTGCTTCCCCTGCAGGTCTTTCCCCACCAGATTGCCCACAATAAATGGCTTGGTGTCATTCCACTCCGCTCCAAATATCTCGAAGTGGTTTCCATTTACCGTGCCCCTGACCTTTGCGATAAACCCGAGCCCACGAACGGTACCTGTCACTTTCGTTCCATCCTGCTTCAGGTCGAACAGGGTCTTCTCTCGTTCTCCGTTATGCAACGTATTGCCTGTAACCGCCCAACGTCCGGTCAGGGCCGATTCCTGTGCGGATGCTCCGGTCCATGCTGGGCATAAGGCAACTGTCATCACACCCGCAGCCATCAATACGCGGGTCCATCTTTTGCATTGCAGCTTCCAATTCATTGTCATCTCCGTAAGTAAACTTTTTACTGTTTGAGCTTCTGTTGTTCTTTCGGATCGTTCGATTCCCCATCACGGCGAATTTCAAACCGACGTGTCATCTCCAGGTCCCTTGCGTCCTTCTTGTCCTTGACCTCTTCAAATCGCTTAGCTTGCTGTTCCCTGCGTGGATCGTTGGTGCGCGCATATAACTGGAGCAAGCCATAATTGCCGGCATAGTTGTCCGGGTCGATCTTCACGGCACGATCAAGATATGCGGAAGCATCTACATTGTTGCTCTGTGTCACGGCAATCTGCCCCAACTCCGCCAGCACACTTGGCTGGTCTGGATGTAATCGCAACGATTCCTTCAGTTCGCTGATTGCATCACTCATGCGGCCCTCTTGACGCGCTACGCGACCCAGGTAGTAATGGGCTTCCGCAGCCGTAGATGTTTGCTGAGCAGCCTGCTTCAGCCACGATGTGGCGTTGTCATAATCCTTTGCGCGAAATAAGGCTCCGCCCATTGCCAGAAGGCCTTCTGGATCCTGTGGACGCAGCTTAATGTACTTCTGCAAATAAGGTGCAGCCTGTTCCGGATCTTCAGAGAACGATACAACCAAGCCCATTCCGAGGTTGTACTCGGGATTGTCCGGTGCAATTGCAAGTGCTTCACCAATCGCCTTGCGAGACTCGGCGTACAGTCCCATCTGCAAGCAAATTACACCGAACTCATATGAAAGGGAGGCATCTTTCGGTTGTAGCTCACGCGCATGCGCCAAATATCCCAGTGCCCCCTGGTTGTCCCCTGCCGCTCTAGCCACACGCGTAAGGTCAATCAGGATTGTGACTGATGTGCTATCTGCGGCAAATGCTTCCTCAAGCGTGGCCCGCGCTGGATTCAACTTGCCGTCAGCCTCCAGCGCAAGCCCCAGCATGCGTAATCCTGCGGGAGAAAGAGCATGCTGCACCGCAGTTGCAGAAAGCAGATCAACAATCAAAGCTGGCCGATGTGCCGCACGCAACGCGACTACACATGCATTTGCGTCCTGTTCGTTCAAGTCAGGATTGGCTGCGAGCGAATGCACAGCTTTAGCTGTAGCTTCACCGTCTTCCAACGAAGCATGAACTTCGCACGTAAGCACTTGTGATCCTATCGCGCTCTGCGCTTGCGGGCTCAGTTTCTCGAGTTCGGCAAGTGATCGCGCATAGTTTTTCTCCCAGGCATAAATGGTTGCGATCTGGTAGCGCGCCTCATCATTCTTACTGTCCATTTGCACTACTTTTTCACTCATTCGAAGCGCTTCCGCACGGACAGTAGCATTCTGCGCGGCCGTTTGCATATCGATACGGCTCAGATTGAGATAAGCGCCTGTCAGGCGTGGATCATGACGCACCGCAGCCAGAAATGCCTGTCTTGCCTCACTTGAATGTCCTTGCTGAATCTCGACTACGCCAAGAAGGTTTTCAAGGCCGCCATCTGCTGGATACTGCTTCGACGCAGACACAATTGCCGTGCGCGCTCCATCCAGATCACCTGATTCAATTTGCTTCTGAATCGCCAACACGCTCTGCATATAGGCAGCGCCACGCTGTTGGGCTCTCGCATTAACCCCTGCGAGACAAACAGCCGTCAGCAAAAACACCTTACGGTACGCTCTCCACCTTGCAAGATACATGGCTATCGGCATGCGGCACCCTACTATACTGATCTCCATGAGCATTCGGCGTACACAATTGCTGACATCCGTGTTAACAGTTGCATCTTTTGCACAAGCATCAATCAGCAGCTCCATTCAGGCTCAATCTGTTCAGAACCCCTCCATCCAAGCTCAAGAAGAAGCCGCCCCGCATCCTTCCGCCGTTGTTTCCCTCGGATTGCCAGCACCGCGCGCCGCAGAGCTGCAACAGGCCATCGACACACGCGACTATCTTACAGCGGAGAAAATTCTCCTGGCCGAAATTGACCACGATCCGCATTCGTCTTCTGCCGGCAAGCTGCTTGCTCTCGCTGGAACTGTTTACTTTCTTAATCATGACTACCTGAACGCCGCTATTGCATGGAAAAAATCTGATGCTATCACTCCGCTTGACCCCAGTCTCCGCTTTTCGCTTGCAATGGCCTACATCCGCATTGCTCATCCTGACTGGGCGCGTCCGGTGCTTGAATCGCTTGCGCTGCAATCTCCGCGCGATGCCTTGTTTCCCTACTGGCAAGGCCGCCTTGACTACGATGCGCATCGGTACGATGACGCAATCCAGCACTTTCAACACGCCATCGAACTCAACCCATCCATGGCGCGCGCCTATGACAACCTGGGACTTTGCTACTACTACGAAAACAAAAATGAACTTGCCATTACCAATTACAGCAAAGCGATAGAGCTTGACCGAGGCTCGCAACATCCTTCTCCCTGGCCGTATCTCAATCTCGCGATCACGCAGCAATTCCTTGGTCAATCTTCGAATGCGCAAGCAAATCTGCATGAAGCGCTTCGCATCGATCCATCCCTCGCACCGGCTCATCTGCAGCTCGGTACAGTCCTGGAAGATCTCAATCAATCAAATGAGGCTGTTGTTGAACTTCGCGAAGCGGCTCGTTTGAATCCAGATTATCCTGAGCCGCACATCATTCTTGCACGCATTTATCACAAGCTCGGCCAGGAACAAGCCGCGCATGACGAAGTGGAAACCTACCAGAAGCTTCGCGCCAAGACGCCCGCTCCGTAGCTTTCCGGCTCCCCCTCTCTTACTTCGCTTGCACCTGCTGCTGTGAGCCTGTGTTTTGCACACCGAGAGGAAAAGCGCCACCTGGCTCATCGAACAGAGCCAGATGGCGCGCAAGAGCAGCTACCAGCAAACTGCCTTCTTAGAACTCAATGCGTCCCGCGAATTGAATCGTACGCGGAGCGGACGCATTGCCGTTCCATTGGCCGAAGGCACTCGGGTTAGCCACGTCGGTATTGAACGAGCTCTGTGGACCATTACCCTGCCCGATCAGAGAGTGCATGTTGAATGCGTTGAAGAAGTTCGCCGAGAACTTGAAGTTCGCTCTCTCTACGATCTTCGTGTTCTTGGTGAACGAGATATCAACGTTCTGATACGTCGGACCGTAGATCGTTGAAACCGCTTTGCCCACGCCTGTGTATCCAAGGGAAGTGAACGATGAGGCCGGCTCAAATGCTGCGAGGTTGAAGTAGGTACCACCCTTCGCGGGATTGAAACCGTTGCGGCCATGCGGCTGCGCCAGTTGGCCCGAAATTACACCCGGTACGCAGTTCTGATGGAACGCGCCCTGGAGCAACGACGTTTGGCAAGTGCCCGAACTGAACGAGAACGGCGTTCCGAACTCATAGCGGTAGATCGGACTCACCTGCCATCCACCCACCAGTCTGCTTACAGCCCCGGCATCGCTCAAGAACTGCTTTCCTTTACCGAAAGGCAGATCGTATACAACAGCGACCTGTCCGGTAATCGGAACGTTGTCCGGAGCAATCGCCCGGGCGCGGCTGTTGTCGTACGGCGAGAAGTAAGCCCCGGTGCCAATACCGCCAGCGCTCGACTGCGTCGAATAAGCCGCATTGGTAATCAGCTTCTGTACCGTGAGTGATCCCAGCGCATACAGACCGTTTGTAATGTGGCGTTCTACACGTCCCTGGAACGAGTTGTAGATGGAGTTGCCATGTCCTTCGTTTCCGCCTTGCAGCGAACCGCAATACTGCGGATAGGGAACAAGCGCCTGTTGCAGAGTAGGCGAGCACGAACCCTTGGCGTTCAACTGGCTTGCCCAACCAATGTAAGGCTCGCCCACACCGTACTTGGCAAAGGTCGCCGGTCCATCCGGGTCGTTATAGTTCGCATTTAGATCCGCGCCAATTGCCTGCAGCCTCGGATCGAATGGGTTAAGAATGTTGATCGGATTGAGAGCGGAAGGAAGATGCGTGCCCTTCGTGCCCACATACGAGACAGACACAAAGAAGTTGTGCGGCATCTGCCGTTCGACCGTCAGGTTCCACTGCGATGAATAGGGCCTCTTGTTGCCATCCAACGGACGGAAGTTAGGACTCGCGCCGTTGTCATAATCGGAGGTAATGTTGCTCGCCGTCGATCCAACCTGCGCGGCGGAAATACCGTTTTGCAGATAAAGCGCCGGCACCTTGAAGTTGCCGCTAGGCGCCTCACTCAAGCTGAGGTTCCTGTTAAATCCATCCAGGTTCATGCCGCCACCCCAGCCGGGATAGAAGGCCTGCCCGAAGTAGATGCCGTAGCCGGCACGCACCACAGTTTTCTCGTTCAGCGTGTAGGCAAAGCCGACGCGCGGAGCCAAGTTTACATGCTGCGCAACTTCAGGGAATTCCGCACCATAGCTGGCCGCACCCCACTTGCTTCCGGCAAATGCAAGCCTGCCCTTCAGTTTCGCGCCCGTCGTCGCATCCGTTATCGCGCCAGGGTTATCGCCGTTCGGATCGAAGAACGCCATGTTGTTGTACTTCTCACGGAACGGTGCAATGTAATCCCAACGCAGGCTATAGTTCACCGTCAGCTTGGGAGTCACGCGCCACGAATCGCCAAAGTGCACTGCAAAGCCATCCTGCCGTGGATACGTTGCGCCCACGTTGTACCAGGTTGCGGAAGCGCCGCCTACTGCACCCAAGTAGAAGCTGGCCATTGCATCGCCAGGGCAGCCTCCGTTGTCAGGGCACAAATCCGTGTCCGCGGTGCCAGTCGTGTCGGCATTGAAGGTGAAGGTACCACCCTCATTGCCTGCACTGTGGATCGAGGTTCCTGCCCGGCGCCACTCAAAGCCTGCCTTCAGCGTGTGCTTGCCGATTACGCGCGTCAGGACATCGTTGAATGCGTAGGTTCCGCGCGTCGTCTTGCCGAGGTTGCCATTCGGAGGGTTGGAGCTTCCGAGGCCGCTGTAGGTGCTTCCGAAAGACATCGCCGGCAGACGAGTCGGATCGGGTGCGCCGGGCACCTTCGGCAGAGGAGAGCCGCCGTTCAGAGCGTAGTAGCCTTCATTGCGGTTCAGGTAGCCGAACGTCATGTGGTTGGTCATGACATCGGAGAAGTTATGCTCCCAGTTCAGTCGTTGAATCGGAGCATTCTCCGGGTTCGCAGGGCTGGCGGTGGAAAGCGCCAGCGGCAGATCGCTCGACGTGTTCGCGCCAGCGTACTGCCACCAGTAGGTGTAGTACAGATGATCCTTGCTGCCTACGTTGAAGTCCGCACGCCAGAAGTACACATTTTCGCTAGCCGTCAGTGAACCCTGGCCCGACTTCGGAATGTAATAGTTGTTGAACTCATTGCCATTGGTGGGCGTCGGCATCGCCGCAATCCACGCCTTAGCAATCGGATCTTCATACGCCGGGTTGATCTGGTTTCGCACGCCGTTGTAGGCAATCGCCTTTCCGGCATCGGCCCCGTACTTCGCCGGATCCAAGGGGTAATAGAGCTGTGTCGGCCATGCACCGAAATTGCCGTTGCGAGCATTATTTGAGGCAATCGACAGCGTGGACGAGTTTGATGCGCCGTGATCCCGGAAACCTTCCCAGTTGAAATAGAAGTAACCCTTCACAAAGGAGTTGGGGCCGTGCAGCTTCGGCAACCAGATAGGTCCGCCGATGTTCGCACCATAGTCGTTCTCCTTGTCCGGGGGCTTGGTGCCGCCGTAAGGAGTTGCGTTGAACATGTCGTTGCGCAGATATTCATACGCCGCGCCGTGGAACTTTTCGCCACCGCTCTTGGTCTGGATAACTATCTGTCCTGAGGTCGTGTTGCCGTACTGCGCGTCATAGTCCGCGGTCAACACGTGCACTTCGCTCGTAATATCCGGCGACATGCCGAAGTCGGTCTGCAGAGCGACCATGCCGCTCTGGTTCATGTAGCCTTCCATCGTGGTGGCGCCGTCAACAATGGCTTCGTCGCCGGAGACCAGGCCGCCGTTCACGCGAACGTTATACGCATTGCCGCCGCCGCCCGTCGTCACACCGGGAAGAAAGATTGCAACCGTGGCTGAAGAACGCGGAGCACCGGAAACCGTCAGCGGCAAGTCCTGCAGCGTCTCCGGGTTAATGCCGCCTTCCAGCGTCGGGTTGTCGTAGTTGATGAGCGAGGCATCACCGATAACGGTCACTGTTTCGTTCGCGTTACCAATAGTCAGGTGGGCATCAACACGGGCCGCCTGGTTGACAGACAGTTCGATTCCCTTCTGGGTTGATGACTTGAAGCCTGCCGCTTCCACCGCCAGATCATATTTACCCGGCGTAAGGTTGCGGAATGAAAACTCGCCGTTAGCGTCTGATACGAAATTTGATGTGAAGCCTGTCGCCAGGTTGACGAGCGTCAGCTTCGCACCTGGAATCGCGGCATTATTTTGGTCGGTCACCGTACCGCTGAGCGAAGCGTTTGTGTCCTGGCCGTAGCTTGGTATACGTGCGGCCACACAAAACACCCCTAGCAGAACGAGCAACAGAGTGCGCGTCACATATTTAAACCTGCACCTCATAGCGTCTCCTGTTCAATCGTGTTGACAAGTGCCCTCGAGTGAAACGTTTTCATTGTGCGGCTCTATCCGTGCCAACATATCTGGCTTTCGCCTATTAACGGATGTAACCGAACCTGTATCTTCACCGAGATCTTTTATGCCGGCGCTTTTCCAACACGCCGTTCATTCATCCATGGGCCCGCTGCTTACATGGCGATTCCATTTCATTCCGGCAAGTGCCTAAAAATGAATGACATATGGAAACGTTTTCAGCAGCGGGGAGAATACTACTCGATTGAAAATTGAACTGTCAACACGTTTTATGAACCGTACTTTCGGAGTAAAAGACAGGGCGATATCCGCCTTACCCATTTGTCGCTTGAGGCCTTTAGAAATCCGGGATTCCCTATGCTGCTAAGCATTTTCTTTACAAGGCCTGCCCTTAACGGCTTCAATACTCCTGAAGTTACGGCGGCCTGCCTTTCACTCTCTTCTTCATGGAACCTTTTATGACGTCTTTTACGCGCCGCTCCCTGCTCACTGGACTTGCGAGTTGTATTGGCAACGGCATTTTACGTGGAGGTGTTCCGCGCAATCTGCTTTTTGGGCAGCATCCGTCTGCTGCGCCTACTGCTACTGAGCCTCCTCAATTCTGGTTTACGGATGTAGCTGCGCGCTCTACGTTTCCCTATCGCACGAACAACAACCTTACGGGCAGGAAGTATATCCCTCAGCCGATGTGCGGCGGCGTTGCGGCGATTGACTATAACAACGATGGGCGCATGGACCTGTTCTTTAGCAATGGCGCAACTTTGCCGGGCTTGACCAAGACGGCGCATGCGTTTGACAACTGCCTGCTGCATAACCGCGGCGATGGGACTTTTGAAGATGTAACAGCTAAGGCCGGGCTTGTTGGCGCGTCGCTTGGTTTCAGCTTTGGTGTTGCTGCCGCTGACTACGATAACGATGGCTTTGACGATCTTTTTGTCTGCAATGCTGGGCGCAATGCGCTGTACCACAACAACGGGGACGGCACGTTTACCGATGTTACCGTTGGCTCCGGCCTGGAACATAAGCCGCAGAATGTCGTCAGCATTGGCGCGGCGTGGTTCGATTACAACAATGATGGATTGCTCGATCTCCTTGTTACGAACTACACAATCTGGACGCCTGAAACAGACGTGCACTGTCAGACGGGTGACAAGCGTGAGGAATACTGCAGTCCTACGCTCTACAAAAGCGTTCCCTCCCGCCTTTATCGCAACCTTGGCGGGGGGCGCTTTGAGGATGTTACGGAATCAAGCGGCATTGGCAAGGCGCTGGGCAAGGGGATGGGCATCTCCATTGCGGACTTCAACAATGACGGGCGCATGGACATCTTTATCGCAAACGATACTGAGCCTAACTTTCTCTTTTTGAACCAAGGGGATGGCACATTCAAGGAAGTTGGGTTGGAGTACAACGCTGCTTATAACGCGCATGGAGATTCCGTATCGGGCATGGGCAGCGATGCTCAGGATTTTGATAACGATGGGCTGGATGATGTTATTTACAACGACCTTACCGGGCAGGTCTTTGGGCTGCTTCGCAATGAGAATGGAAAGTCGTTCACCGATATTACGTGGAGCAGTAAGTTTGGCACACTCACGCGCACGCTTTCCGGCTGGAGCATGGGGTTTATTGACTATGACAACGATGGGTGGAGGGATATTTACTCCGCGAATGGCGACGTGGATGATTTGACGGCTACATCGAAGCAGCATGACACGATGTTTCAGAACATTGATGGGAAGAAGCTTGTTGATGTTACAGAGCAGATGGGGCCTGACTTTGGCTTTGTTGGTTATCAGCGCGGGTCGGCGTTTGTTGATCTGAACAATGACGGGTTCATGGACCTTGTTGTCACGTCGCTGAGGGAACGTCCGCGTATTCTCATGAACAATGCGCTGGTGAAGAACCACTGGATCACTTTTGATCTGCGCGGGCGGAAGAGCAACCGCAACGGAATTGGAGCGCGGATACAGGTGGTGACGGCTTCGGGCCGGTCGCTTTATGGGCATCTTTCGCCGAGTGTTGGCCTCATGTCGTCGAGTGACAAGCGGGTGCATTTTGGCCTGGGGGCGGAGACAAAGATTGACCGCGTGGAAATTCGCTGGCCCAGTGGCATTGTTCAGCGCCTGGCTCATCCTGCCGTTGACCAGATTCTCAAGGTTGAAGAGACGGTGTAGCTGTGCGGGCGGGTTCTCGTTGGGAAAACACCCCTTGGAGGCTAAAGCCCAGTGCCCTTTCTGCGCTTTTGGCACGGCTGAAGCCGCGCACTTTCAAAGCAGCATGACACGGGTTGATTGATGGGGGTGGAGCCTCAGCTTACCTTTGCACCAATGTGCTCCAATGTCATTGGTTTTTCTGTAAAAAATTGAAAAATAATACAATTACTGTATATTTTTACGTTTACTTTCTTGTTAACAGGTTGACGGAAAGTGGTTACTTTCCAGAAAAAATGACGCAAAAAAACTTTTTTGAGGCTGAATGACGAACGGCCCGAGTCCTTTTGGACTCGGGCCGTTTCTGCTGTTGATTATGAGTGTGACATAAAACCCCTTAATTGAGCGCAAGAGTTATCCACAGATTTGAGATTTATTTTTGGGCATGCAGGCAAGACGAAAACGCGAAGCCTCATGCAAAAAGCTTAAGTCTGGCGGAGGTGTTTTCCCACCCTTGCGATAGAAAGAAATCGCAAGGATGGGGCACGGGGAGTTTGTGGCCAACTGGCAAAAAGCAACTGCAAGGCTACCCTGTTTTTTGATTTGGCTGATTCCGCTTAGTCGTCGTCATCGTCGCCAGCGTACTTTTTGGCGGCTTTTACGAGCGGGCCGGGCATCAGTATTTTTGTTTCGCCGGGATAGGGGCGCGTCCAGTTGGTGGCGGAGTACCAGGTGACGTGGTTGAGGAAGTTAGGGTCAACTGAGTCGGCCTTGTCGTACTTGCCCTTCATTACCTCGGCTGTGGCCTTGAGCCAGGCCTTCTGCATTGGCGTGTAGGCCATGGCCTTTCCGTTGGGCAGGCCCGGGCCGGCGTCGAGCGGAATTACGTTTGCCAGATGGTCGTAGGGGGTGAGGTCCGGCGCGTCCTGGAAGGCGTCGAACATGGGCGAGGCTACCAAGTCAAACTGCGTCAAGGGCTGGAGGCCGAGGATGTTCTCGATGGTGCGGTTGATGTTTTCCGCCGTGTACGTGGTGTGGATTGCTTTGCCTTGTCCGGGAGCCTGCGGGGCAATTGTGTAGGGGCTGATGACATAGACCGGCTGGCGGTGGCCATCTACGTGGTCCACGCCATCCTGCGAGTCATCTTCTTCCACGAAGATTGCTGACTGCGCCCATACGTTGCTGTGGCTGATGGCATCGACCATGCGGCCTAATGCGAGGTCATTATCGGCCTGATAATTGATGGGGTAGGGCTGGCCCTTGGTGGTTCCGGCGGTGTGGTCGTCGGGCAGCCAGAGGATGGTGAGGTTGGGGACCTGATTGGATGCGACCTGCTGCTCGAACTCCTTAATCCAATAGTCCATGCGGTACTGGTCAGGGATAACTAGATTGAACGGCGGGTAGTGCGGGTCCATGATTTTCTTTGCCGAGGGAATGTCCGAGCTTACATGTACCGCACCGTCAGGGACAACACAGCTTGATGCCGGGGCTTTGCCTTCTTTGCAAAGCGAGGTGTTGTAGAAATCGGTCCATGTGTAGGCGCTGCCGTCGGGCTTCTTGTCGATGAATGTGTGGTTGCTCCACTCACCGTAGAGTTTGGCTGTCATTCCCTTGGCTTCTGCTTCGGTCCATAGGAAGCCCTTGGGGGTGTTTTGCAGCGCGTCTTCGGTGGTGCCGCCGGGGTAGGAGCGAATCCAGTCGGGCGAGAGGATGTCATTGGAGTAGAAGGAGCCTGACATGCCAATCCACGGGTGGCCGTCGGCTGACTGGCGGCTTGGAGCGTAGACGTTGTCGAGCAGTGGGAAGCGCTTTACGAAGGCATGCTGATTGGGAACGCCGGAGGCGAAGACGGCAAGCTGGGGTGAGCCGTTGCCCCATGCTACGTCGCCGAGCATTGCGTCGTAGGTGCGGTTCTCTTTGATGATTAAGAAGACATGCTTGATGAACGACGGCTCGCCGATGTGCTTGGGCACTGCTACGGGCGCAGCATGGGCGTTTACGTACTGCGGGCCTACTTCAATGTTGGTAGTGAGGTCCCAGTGGTTGTTGCTGAAGACTTGCTTGCTGAACTTTGCGAGTTCTTTGGCATTGGGCTCGGCAATCAGGTTTACTACGCCGGTGTCGGCATGCGTGTTGTATCCGACTACGCCGTTGCGGGTGCTGGTTCTGCCGCGCGCGCCGAGGCCTTTGTCATCGGCAATGGCCAGCTGCTTTTGCGCTTTGTCATAGGCGATGGAGGTTGGGAAATATGCGGTGGGGATGTAGCCGATGACCGGGTTGGCGTCTCTTCCCTGCAGGTTTACGACAGCTACGGCGTTGGCCTGGCCGAGCGTGACGTAGGCTCTTCCATCTTCTGTTACCGTTACGCCGTTGGGGCCTGAGCCGAAGTATCCGTGGGCGATGGGGACACTGAGGCTGATGGTACGCGTGACCGCGTTGGTGTGCAGGTCGATGACGGATAGGCTGTCTCCATAGGCGTTGGCTACGTAGAGCTTTTCGCCGTAGATGGCCATGCCTGCTGGATGGAGTCCTACGGGAATCGATTTGACTTCCTTGCCTGCGGCGAGGTCTACGACGGAGACTGTGCCGGTGAGTGTGAAAGCATCGGTGCGGTCTACAACGATTGCGGTTCCGTCGGAGTCATTGGTGAAGTCGTTCTTTGTTGCGGGACGGCCGCCTTCATTGGTGACATAGGCGTACTTGCCGTGAACGACTACGCTGTTGGGGACGTTGCCGACAGAAATCTGGCCGATGAGCTTGGCGGGGGACGATGTGAGATCGATTACTCCGAGCGTGTTGGCGACGTTGAGCGCTACGTAGGCGTGCTTGTTGTCTTCCGCGAAGGCAATGCCGCCGGGGTTAATGGAGTTTGCGTTGTGGTAGGTGCGGCCATCCTGCGGAGGCTTGGGGAGGCTGACTCGCTGCTCGTGCGTGAGCTGGCCGGTCTCGTGGTTCACGTTGGCAACGACGACGAAATTGTTGTCCTGGCTGAAGAGCAGCTTAGAGCCGTCGGAGGAATAGGTGATTCCGGTAAAGGAGCCTGTGCTTAGTGACCTTGCAGAGTCGCTTGGCTCGCCTGTTGGAAGGAAGCGCTGGAGGACTTCTCCTGTGACCGTATTGAAGACGATGACCGGCTGCAGCGAGCCCATCAACAGCACGGCGCCGCTGTGCGTGGCGGCGTTGGGATTGAGCGCGATTGCTTTGGCGCGCACTGGCGAGCCTAGTTCGATGATTCTGCCGGCGGGCGTGAGCGTTTGATTGTTTGACGCGACGATGGAGCCATCCTGCTGCGGGCCTACGGTGCGGTCTGGGCTATCTACCTGCGATAGGCCCTTTACCTTTTCGGCAGGTGCGGCTCCTTCTGGAGCTGTTTTTGACGGGCCTACATTGAAATCCTGGGTGCTGGTTTGGGGTGGCTTTGCCTGCGCAAAGGACATGGCAGATCCCGCAAGCATCCACAACAGGATAGAACGAGCATTGCCGCTCGCAAACGGAGAATTCAGGCGCATGATGGGTCCTCTTTTTCAACCTATATATACATCAACTTTTTTGACCTGTAATTAACAACAGGTTGAGCGGGGTAGGTTTCTTTCGTACTATGCCGCAAAAAAATTGTGGCAGGAGGGTTGCTCCTGCCGCTGATGATGCCGTGATTAGAGGCGGCAGATTAGTAGCTCGCGCTCGTAGATCATTTCAGGAGGAAGGTGCGCGTGCAGGTTGAGGAAGAGGCCTTCATGGTGGATGATTTCGCTCTTCCATAGCTGCCTATCGATTTGCTGCAACTCGTCGAACTGCTCCGGCGAGTAGTTCAGACCGTCCCAATGAATGTCGTCGAAGTAGGGTGTCCAGCCGATGGGAGACTCTTTGGCCTGGGCGCGACCGTGAACGCGATCGATGATCCACTTGAGCACGCGCATATTCTGGCCGAAGCCGGGCCAGAGGAATTTTCCCTGCGCGTTTCTGCGGAACCAGTTGACGTGGAAGATGCGCGGCGTGACGGAGAGGGAGCGCTGCATCTTGATCCAGTGACGGAAATAGTCGCCCATGTGGTAGCCGCAGAAAGGCAGCATGGCCATGGGGTCGCTGCGGACTTTGCCTACTGCGCCTTCCGCGGCGGCGGTGGTTTCTGAGCCCATGGTTGCGCCGGTGTAGACGCCGGAAGACCAGTTGAATGCCTGGTAGACGAGGGGCATGGTGGTGCTGCGGCGGCCACCGAAGATGATGGCCGAGATGGGAACGCCTTCGGGGTTCTCCCAGCTTGGGTCAATGGTTGGGCACTGCGATGCGGGCGAGGTGAAGCGGCCGTTGGGATGCGCGGCGGGCTTGCCGGTCTGCTTGCCAATTTCGGGAGTCCAGTGGTTGCCGCGCCAGTCGAGGAGTTCGGTGGGGGGCTCGTCGGTCATGCCTTCCCACCAGACTCCGCCTTCGGGAGTGAGAGCGACGTTGGTGAAGATGGTGTTTTTGGCGAGCGTGGCCATGGCATTGGGATTGGTTTTGGTGCTGGTGCCGGGGGCTACGCCGAAGAAGCCTGCCTCGGGATTGATGGCGCGGAGCTGACCGGTGGCGTCGGGCTTGATCCATGCGATGTCATCGCCGACGGTCCAGACTTTCCAGCCTTCAAAGCCTTTGGGAGGGACGAGCATGGCGAAGTTAGTTTTGCCGCATGCGCTGGGGAAGGCTGCTGCGACGTAGGTCTTTTCGCCTTCAGGGGATTCGACGCCGAGGATTAACATGTGCTCGGCCATCCAGCCTTCGTCGCGGGCTATGTTGGATGCGATGCGGAGTGCGAAACATTTTTTGCCGAGCAGAGCGTTGCCGCCATAGCCGGAGCCGTAGGACCAGATTTCGCGTGTTTCCGGGAAGTGGACGATGTACTTTTCGTCGTTGCAGGGCCAGGGGACGTCTTGCTGGCCGGGCGAGAGAGGCGCGCCTACGGAGTGCATGCAAGGGACTACGCGCTTTTCATCCTTGTCGATTTCTTCAAAGACGGGCGTGCCGATGCGGGTCATGATACGCATGCTTACGACTACATAAGGAGAGTCAGTGAGCTGCACGCCTATCTGGCTCATGGGAGAGCCGACGGGGCCCATGCTGAAGGGGAGCACGTACATGGTGCGGCCACGCATGGAGCCTCGGAAGAGCTCTTTGAGTTTGCGCCGCATGGTGAAGGGGTCTTCCCAATTGTTTGTGGGGCCGGCGGCGTCTTTGGAAAGCGAGCAGATGAAGGTGCGGTCTTCTACGCGGGCTACATCATTGGGGGATGAGCGGGCGTAGAAGCATCCGGGCCATTGCTCCTGATTGAGCTTAAGGAAGGTGCCGGATTTTACGAGCTGGTCGCACAGGAAATCGTATTCGGCCTGGGAGCCATCGACCCAGTGGATGTGGTCGGGTTGGCAGAGGTCTGCCATCTTCTCTACCCAGCGGATGAGATGCTTGTTTTTGGTGAGCGCTTTGGGGTGTGTCTTGCTGGTGGCCATTCGGGCTCCTGATTCCGTGCTAATTCATTGGACTCGACGGAGCGGGTTGAATGCAACTATGCATACCAGAAAGGAAGGGCCTTACAGTGCCTGGCTTGCTGTAAGGCCCTTCTTTATGTGATTGCTACGGCAGTATTATGGGTGAAAGTCCAGAATGGGCTTGTCGGAAAAACTTACGGTGGGGTTAGCGTGGCCTTCGAGGTCAAAGACAACGATTTGGTTGCGGCCCTTCTTCAGGAAGGATGCTGGGAGATAGAGTGCGCCCTGCGGGCCGATTTTCCAGAAGCGGCCTAATGGTGTGCCGTTAATCCAGACTTCGCCTTTGCCTAGATTGCGCGTGTCTACGAATGTATCCGTAGGGTTGTCTACATGGAAGTCGGCGGAGTAGAAGCATGCGCCTTCACATGATTCATGCTTGAATGGGAACGCGCCTACTTCTTTCATGGGCAACGAATAGATGCTCCAGTGTGCCAGCGGCGTGCCGGAGAGCGTTACCTGCTTTGTGATTCCCATGCGCTCGTTGGGAAACTGGTGGCCGAAGTTGACGCGGCCGCTGTTTTCTACGAGGATGTCCAACTGCGCGCCGTCATGCATGACTGTGAGCGGGAGCGTAGACTGCGCAAGCCTGCGGTCCAGTGTGCCTGCGAGTTTGCCATCCAGATAAATTTGCGCGTAGCTGTGCAACTCATCCAGTTTTAATTCGCCGGACTGCGATGTATTTACGGTTGTGCGGTAAAGGATGTATCCGTAGCTTTGCCCAAGCTGCTCCATGGGCAGAACGGTGTTGGATTCGACGGCTTTGGGCAGTGTGCTCCAGACTGGTGTTGCGCTTGCGAGTGTGACGGGGGCCAGCGCGTGCGCGAGGATTGGCGCGGGCGGTGCTGGCGGCGTTATGCCTGTTGCCTGCTGAATTACATCGCGGAAGAGGAAATATTTTGGCGTCAGCTCTCCGCTCTCGCTTACAGGCGCATCGTAGTCGTAGCTTGTTACGGTTGGCTCATACTTGCCGTTATCGATATTTGAGCCGTTCATCCAGCCGAAACTGGTGCCACCGTGAAACATATAGAGGTTGACGGAGTAGCCCTTTTCGAGCATCCACTTGATTTCGTCGGCTTCTGTCTTTGCGCTGGCGGTGTGGTGCGGCTCTCCCCAATGGTCGAACCATCCGGCCCAATACTCGCTGCACATGCGCGGGCCAGTGGGGCGGATTTTTTCAAACTTTGCGAACTCTCCCTTTGCATCGCCTGTGCCAAAGTTGATTGCTGCGGGCAGCTCAGGGAGCATGCCGCCGGGCAGTTCGTCTGCGCCATCGGCTGTATAGAGCATGGACTTGGTGAATCCGGCATCGACGAGGATGTGATGAATCTGCTCCATGTACGCATGGTCATTGCCGAACGAGCCGTACTCGTTTTCTACCTGCGTCATGATGATTGGTCCGCCGTTGCCGCTCTGCAGCGGCGCAAGCTCCTGGCCCAGACGGTGCAGCCACTTTGATGCTGCGTCGATAAATGCCGGGTCTGAGGTTCTTACCTTGATATCCGGGTTCTTGAGCAGCCATGCAGGGTAGCCGCCAAACTCCCACTCGGCGCAGACGTATGGTCCGGGGCGAAGGATTACGTGGAGACCTTCCTGTTGTGCTTCGCGGATGAACTCTGCTACGTCCAGTTGTCCGCTGAAGTCGTACTTGCCCGGCTCGGGCTCGTTCAGGTTCCAGAAGATGTAGGTCTCAATTGTGTTGAGGCCCATGGCTTTGGCTTTTTTCAGGCGGTCGCGCCAATATGCACGCGGGACGCGTGCGTAGTGGATTGCTCCGGAGATAATCTGAAGGCGTTTTCCATCCAACTCGAAATGGTCGTCTACCGGGCGCAGGATGTGATCCTGCGCGTGCATTGCCATGGAACCCATTGACAAGACAAGAGAAGCTAAAAGCGCTAAACAACGTTTCTTCACTGCGGCATTGCCTCCAAAGTTACAACCTGGAACGGTTCAAGATGAAAAGTGTATGGTTGGCCTGCGTGAAGCTCGATTGCGGGCTGTGAAGCATCCGCAGCCCATGGGCTATGCGCTTTATAGCGCTTCGCCGCGCCTTCCGGTAATTCAAAAGCCTGCGCAATATCCAGCGTAATTGATTGTGGCTTGTCCGATGGGTTGCGCAACGTCAGGATTCCCTTTTGCGATGACCAGGAGGCCCATCCATATACCTGCAGCCAGCGTGGATCGCCGCCTACCCAATGCGTGTCCTTGAGTGTTTGCGCATTGGTGCGCGACCACTTGGCTGACTCTGCGAGTATGTCCCAGTTTTCCTTTGTCAGCAGTGAGGGTGTGATGTACATCTCCTGCAACTGCGTGCCTGTGCCGAAGTAGCTGTGCACTTCCTTCGTGAAGTCATTGCCTGGGTCGGTAGAGAGATGCGGGGCCTTTTGCGCATAGACGATGCCGTGCAGCATGAGTGAGTTGAGCGGATAGAGCGGGCCGCGCTTTACTACTTCGTTGTAAACGTCGGCGTCGCGATAGGTAATCCAACGTTCGCGCCATGTTCCTACACCTTCATGCTCGGTATCGTCACCGCCGCGCCAGATGGAGTCGGCGTACATTAACCAGAATGGAGAGGGCCAGGTGCCTGTTGTCAGGTTGATATAGAGGTTGGGCTTCAGTTCGCGCAGGTCGTGAATGAGGTGAATGGCTGCGTCGAAGTCGCTGGAGAACTGGCTGCCTTTTACTACGGTGTCTGCGTTGCCTGTTCCATCAAACTTGAACTGGTTGATGCCGTACTGCTTTACCAGTCCTGTTACTGCTTCATGGAAACGCTCGTAGTATTTTGGCCCTGATAGTGCGAGCAGGCCGCCTGCTAATTCATAGCCATCGCGTTTTGCCGTGGCTATGCGTTCATCTTTTGGCTTGCCGTAGCCGCCCCAGGGTGAGAGCCAGATTCCCGGCGCGGTGTTGTACTCTGCAGCGGCCTTTTGCAGGGGCGCGAAGCCGTCCTGAAAGTCGCTGCGAATGCGCCAGAGATTGTTGTGGTCGTCCCATCCATCGTCAAACAGATAAGAATCGAGTGTTACGCCGCGCTGCTTGTGCAGGGCATCGCCTATTTCATGGATGCGTGTTACCGCGTCCTGCTGCGAGTAGGGAGTGAAGAAGCCAATGTCGAACCAACTGTTGTAGTGCAGGAAAGTGCGGTAAGGGTGGGCTCGTTCGCGCTCGATATATGTTAGGAAGTCGCGCCGCAACTGGCCTTTGTTTGCGATGCCAACCACTGCGGAATAGATGAGCGACTGGTGTGCTCCCAGAGAAACTGCGCTTGCGAGCTCGCTGACGCCATGGTCTGCGACCACGCTTGATTGACTCAGCGGCTGCTCGAAGCCTAAGAAGAAATCTTCCTTCTCTCGGCTGGCTACCAGTGGGGAGCCTTGTACTGTTCCGGAGACAACGAGGTCGGGAGTGTGGACGTCAATCAGTCGAATGCCCTTGATGGGAACGGGATTGTCTTCGGCAGTGATTGTGAGCGACTGGCGTATGTAATTGGAACCTTCGCGCACTATTAGCGACCACTCCGCGTGGAACTGCCCCTGCGGGTCTGCGAACGAATAATGCACCGCTATGCCGGGCAACTGGTCGGAGTAGCGCGAGGCTCCTGCGAGCGGAGATAGCTGCTCTACGCGTGGTGTGCCTTGCGCCAGCAGATCGCTGGGATGTACGATGCCGCGCTTTTCAATCGAGAGGAGAAAGGGGCCATCGAGTGCGATGGAACTCTGCTTGCTGTGGACTGCGAGAGCTGTTGGAAGGTCTTTCTGTGTCTGCCAATCGACGACAATCTGCTCGCTTGTTATGCTGCCACCGCTTGCGGTGAGTTTGGCGGTCTGGCCTGACAGGGTTGTGCATGCGCAGGTGATTGCGAGGCAGATTTGTGCAAAAACAGGGAAAGGCGGCTGGGGCATGAACTCTCCGCTTGGCTTGCTTCATCAAAATATGTTGCTGCCAATAGTATGCGGCCTGCACGTGGACTTATGCCTGCGCGGCCTTGCTGTCTGTATTGGGGAGATGAGGGACTGGGAGTGTCCCATCTCTCCAGAAGAGGGAGAGATGGGATACCCGTCAAAGCTGCGATTAGTTTGAGCTTTGGGTTGGTGGTGTTAGAACTTCAGGCGCAGAGCGAACTGCATCTCGCGTGGTGTTCCTGAACCGACCGGAGTGATAGGCGAAACGATGCTGGTGTTCACGGTGTTGAGGATGCTGCCGAAGTCCGTTGTGTTGTCCGGGTTGAAGGTGGACTGCGGCTGGCCCAGCTGCGGATGGTTGAAGATGTTGTAGAACTCGGAGCGGAACTCCAGCTTCATGCGCTCGGCGATTGAAAAGGCTTTGCCTGTGCCAAGGTCGAGCTGCCAGGTGCCGGGTCCGCGAAGCAGGTTGCGCGGTGCGGCGCCGAATTCTCCTGCGGGAGTGGTGAAGGCTGCTGGGTTGATCCAGCCTGTGACGCTGCTGCCTGTGGACGGCTTGAGAGAGACGCCGGGAACGAGGTCAGGGCGCTGGGTTCCGGCGTTGTTGCCGTCTGGCGCGGTGTAGCTGCTAGGCAGAATTACGTTGACCGGGAAGCCGGTGCGGGCAAGCGCGGTGGTTGTCATCTCCCAGCCGCCTGCGACGGCGTTGGCAAAGGCGCCGTGGTTCAGGAACTGCTTGCCGTGGCCGAAAGGAAGCTGGTAGACGGCGTTGGCATTGAAGACGTGGCGTGCGTCCCAGTTGCTGCTGGCGCGGTCACAGGCTGAGCAGGCGACGTTCTGCGGCACTTGCGAATCGCCGTCACCGCTGCCGTTGGAGTCGTCATCGATTTCATGCGAATAGGCGTAGTTGGCTGCGACGAGAAGGCCGTTTGAGAAGGGGCGACGTACGGAGGCGAGGAATCCGTGATATGAGCTGTTGAGCCTGGTGCCGCGCCAGTTGATGGCCGGAGCAAAGGCTGGGTACTGGGCTTCTCCCGTGGTGGGATCAATCATGTTCAGTAGAGAGATGGTCAGCAGGTGGAGGCCCTGGCTGCCTACATAAGAGAAGGTGCTGACGAATCTGGCAGGCAATGTGCGCTCGACAGAGGCGCTCCACTGCTCGGTGTATGTGTCTTTGCGCTTGCGGTCCTGCGCATCTGGGGCGATGGTTCCGGGGCCAGAGTAGCATGACGGCGAGATTGGGTAGGTGAGTGCCTCGCCGGAGCATTTTGTCAGCGAATAGGCACCGACTTCATTGCTTGTGGGAAGGTTCTGGTCGTCCAACTGGCCGTCTTCGTGGTATATGCCGAAACCAGCGCGGAAGACCGTTTTGTCTTTATCCGGGGCCCAGGCTACGGAGATGCGTGGATCGATGTCGCCGTAGTTCTGCTGGCCGAAGCTGGCGCCGACGCCGCAGAATCCCTGCGGGCCGCAGGTGTCGAAGTCGAAGGGGTTGGCTTTTCCGTTTACTTCATGAAAGAGGCTGAAGACGGTATAGCGCAGGCCGAGGTTTGTGGTGAGGGTGGGGCTTATCTTGTACTCGTCCTGGATGTAGCCGATGGTATCGGTCTTGCGCAGGCCGTTGGTGGGCAGGGCATCGTTCAGCGACGCCTTGGAGATTTTGTTTGCTGCCAGATTCTCCAGAGAAGAGAAGGTGATTTTGCCGCTGATTGTCTTGCCCTGGTTCATCTGGATGCGGCGGACTTCCACACCGGCTTTGATGGTCTGGCGGCCATGGGTCCAGGTTAGGTTGTCGAGGTAGGAAAACGAGTTGCCTACGCCGATGCTGATGCGGTTGTAGTTCAGGGTGCTGAGGCCGGTAACAGCAATCTGATAGTAGCTGTTAATTCCGCTGAGACTATATGTATTAGATGTGGCGCGATTGAAGCCGACTTTGACTTCATTGACCAAGTGGGGGCTGAAGACGTGCAGCAATTCGAGGGCTCCGTTGATGGGCGAGGAGACCTGCTGCTGCAGGTCAGCCGCGTTTGCGGCGAAGGGCTGCGTATCTACTGAGCGGTCGTAATTGAAGCGCATGAAGGCGGTGGTCTTGCTGGAGAAGTGGTGGTCAATGCGTATCATCGCGGAGCTCTCATTGACCACTTGCTCGCAGGCGCAGACCAGCTCGTCGATGTTGGGGTCGCTGTTCACGCCGGGGATGAGGATGGTCCGCGGACCGGCGACCGGGTATGCATTCATAAGTGCGTAGACCGGCGAAGAGCTGGGAATTGTTACGCGGAAGGCGGGGTCGGGCACATAACCGATGACGGGATAGCCCCAATTTTGCCGGTATGCTTCCGAGGCGAGGAAGAAGAATGTCTTGTCGCGCACGATGGGGCCGCCTAACGATCCACCGAACTGATTGAGACGAAGCGGCTGTTGCGCTTCTCCGTCAGAGGCCCAGGATGGTTCCGTGGCATCGAAGTAGCTGTTGCGCAGGTATTCGAAGAGCGTGCCGTGGAAGTGGTTTGTGCCCGAAGGCGAGGTGACATCGAGTTGCGGTCCTGCTGTTCCTCCGGATTCCGCGGGGGACAGCAGCGTATCGACGCGGAACTCCTGAATTGCATCCAGCGGAATGGCGAGGCGCACCCAGGCGCGCTGCGACTGATTGACTATGTTGGTGGCATCGACGCCGTCGTAGGTGAAGTTGTTGTCGTCGGTACCGCGTCCGGCGAAACGCACGGAGCGCTGGTTGCTTCCGCCGATATCGACAACGCCGGGAACGAAGGTGGTCAGCTCCGACCAGTTGCGGCCATTAAGCGGCAACTCGTCTGTCTGCTCCCTCTCAATCAGGCCTGTCACGGCACTGCTGCTGCGGTCCATTAGCGCCGAAGCAAAAGGGACCGTCATGGTTTCTTCGCCGCCAGCTACCTGCATGGTTGCGTTGAGAGTGCGCGTTCTGCCTATGACCTGCTGTACATCCACGAACTTTTGCGTTTGAAAGCCGGAGTGCTCAAAGGTGACGATATAGACGCCCACTGGCAACTCGGGAATGCTGTAGCTTCCGTTTCTTGACGACACTGTCTCACGGCGCAGTTGTGTTGCGCTCAACACCGCCGTGATGTGCGTTTGGGGCAGTACCCGGCCTGAGGGATCGGTGACCGTGCCGCTTAGTCCGCTGCGGTCTACCTGCGCGAAAGATGTTGCGGCAAAGCAAAAGACCGCTCCGAGTTTGAAGAATGCGCGAAGGCTTCGGCACTTGGAAAACATTCTGAAATTGTCCTCTTTTTTGTGTTGCTATAGATTGACTACGCACAATACCCCTGTGGGGCCTGTCGAACACAATCCCGCCTTGCTGGTCTTTAGAAGGGTAATCGATGGATTGCAGCATATCCCTATATGCCGAGCACTCTCATTCAGCGTCGCGGGGAGCTATGTCGAGTTTCGCATGCCAGTGCAATGACATAGATTACAGAACTGTAATTTTCATATCGATGCTATCGGAACATAATTTTCTGGCTGGCGATGCGCTGCTGGGCTCTGGATAGAATCTCGGCGGATGGCTGTTGCGTCTGGAGCGCATCGGTCACAACGTCATTGAGGATTTCCGCGAATGCGGGAAGGTGGCTGCTGCGCGGCAGTGCGCGCGCTCCTAGCGAAATCTCTTCAATTTTGCTGTATGCGGGGATTCGCTTTTGAACTTCGGCATTGCGCCAGGTGGAAAGACGAACGCCGACTACGCCATGTGCTACGACGCCTAAATCCATCTCCGGGCTGGCCACAAAACGGATGAAGTCGTATGCGACCTCTTTTTGTTTTGATCCGGAAGCAATGGCCAGAGTCCAGAAGACGGAAAGCGAGGCCGGAGGGATGCCCTCTTCCGAAGGGATGGGAGCGATGGCGACTTTGCCGCGCAAGGATGCGCCCTCACTGTCGCATCGCGTGGCGAAGCCAAACCAGTTCACCATCATGGCAATTGTTCCAGAGAGAAAGATATTGCCGGAGCGCGTCGAGTCGAGTTCTTCTGCACCGGGATAACACCTTGAAGCGTCGCCGATTATGCCGCGATAGAAATCGAGAGATCTTACGGCTTGTGGAGTGTTTATCTGAGGGGTTCCGTTGCTGCTTTCTAATTCCCCACCGCGGCTCCATAGCTGAAGCGCAAAGTCATAGAGAGTGTTGTGGCCGTCTGGGAATGCGGCGAAGAGTGTGCCATAAAGGTTTTCGGCGGGGCGCGTGAAGAAGTGCGCAATGTCAGAGAATTGCGTCCAGGTTGTTGGTGGCGCTAATGGGTATCCGTAGCTGTTGCGAAATTTTTCCTGTTCGATTGGATCTTCTAAGAGGTTGCGTCTATATATGAAGCATTCTGGTCCGTCATGCCATGGGAGCGCGTAGAGTTTGCCGTTGAAATCTAGTGGGCGGACCAGTGAAGATGCCCATCCGTGGGGCCAGTCGGGGATAGGTTTTGCGACATGGCGGAGTGTCAGCTCGTCGATTAGTTTGCGCTCTACGGCCTCGGCAAGCCAGTCGGTGACGATGAAAGCGATATCCCACTCGCCGCTGCACAAGCCATCTTCTTCAAAGAGTTTGCTGCGGAGACTGCACAGGTCAAGCGGGACGGCTTCTATCTCCACTTCAGGATGTAGCTTTTGATAAAGCTCAATCTGCTGGGACAAGGCATGCTCAAAATCCGGGAATTCTCGAACTGCAATGCGCAATCGTGTTGCTGCCATGGTCCGGTGCTCCTCCTTCGCTAAGCTGTGCGCTCTTTCTTTTCGACGAGGTACAGGTGCTCACATGCGAGCACAACTTGACGTGACTGGTTGTAGACCTCAACAGATTCAACAACGATGCCGTGGGCGGGGCGCTTTGGATCGTTGCGCTTTTCACGGATTGCTGCTGTTGTGTAGATTGTGTCACCGAGGAAGACGGGGCGGATGAAGCGCACCCTGTCGTAGCCATAGGACATGGCGCGAGGATTGATGTCGCCAGCGGTCATGCCGATGGCGACACTCAGAACCAGGGTGCCATGGGCGATTCGGCGCTGAAATGGCTGCGTGCGGCACCATTCTTCGTCCATATGGTGCGGGTAGAAGTCGCCGGTTTGGCCGGCATGTAGCACGATGTCCGCCTCTGTGATTGTTCTGCCGCTTGTGACGCGCGGGCTCCCGATCATGTAGTCCTCAAAGAAGACCTCTTCGAGCTTCATTTTGCCCCGCTTTCTTTGCGGTTTGATTCTAATGCGTAAATCTCTGGTATAAAAAATAATTTTGTTGATAAAATCATGGCCAATCTGACGTTGGGGTGTGAGTGCCCATCATGGCGAGTTCGGCTCAAACATTTTTGCGAGGGATTACCTGGAAGCATACGCGCGGGCTACTGCCTATGCTGGCTACGGCGCAGCGCTTTGAAGAGGCTCATACAGGCGTGAAGATTGCGTGGGAATGCCGCTCGCTACAGGCATTTGCGGATGAACCGCTGGAGTCGCTGGCGGGGCGCTTCGATCTCCTGGTCATCGATCACCCTTCGTGCGGACGCGCTGCAGCGGATGGATTTCTTTTGCCTTTAGGGGATGTGCTGCCAGCAGCATTTTTGCAGGAGCAGGCCGAGAATTCTGTTGGAGCAAGCTATGCGAGCTATGTTTACGATGGCCACCTGTGGGCGTTGCCGATTGATGCTGCTACTCCGATCAGCGCTTGCAGAACGGATTTGCTGGTGCAGGCTGGGGAGGCGGTTCCGCAGACATGGGACGAGCTGATTGCGCTTGCCAGCAAGGGGTTGGTGATTGTTGCGGGACTGGCTATTGACAGCCTTATGAACTTCTTCATGCTTTGCAATGCTCTTGATGAAGAGCCGTTTGCGAGTGATGAGTATATGGTCTCAGCGCCGGTTGGGCAGGAGGCGATGCAGAGGCTTCGGGAACTTTTGCAGCTATGCCCTCGGGAATGCTTGAATGCGAATCCAATTGCGGTTTGGAATGCGCTTGCAGCAGGTTCCCATGCTGTCTATTGCCCATTTGCTTATGGGTATTCCAACTACAGCAGGCGTGGCTATGCGAAGAACGTGATAGAGGCCGGTGAGTTGGTCACTCTGTATGGCCGCCCTCTGCGCTCTACTCTTGGAGGCGCGGGGCTAGCGCTCTCTACGTGCTGCGGCGATGTGGCAATGGCTGCTTCCTATGCTCAATATGTTGCATCGGGGCTTTGCCAGAGCACGCTGTATTTTGATGCGGGCGGGCAGCCGGGACATCGTGCAGCATGGCTTGATACCGAAGTGAATCGACGCTCAAATGGCTTTTTTGAGAAGACGCTGCCGGTGCTTGATCGCGCGTGGATAAGGCCCCGTTTTGATGGCTATCTCGATTTTCAGAGCGAGGCGGCGGAATTGCTGCATGAGTATTTACGCGCGGGTGGCTCAGAGGCGCGGGTAATGGAGGGGATGAATAGTTTGCTGCACAAGGCACGCAAGACACATGAAAGTGAGGCGGGATGAAGCCGCTTGAAGGCCTGTTGGTCATCGATCTTAGCCAGTTTCTTTCCGGGCCTTCAGCGTCACTGCGTATGGCTGATCTTGGTGCTCGCGTTATTAAGATTGAGCGGCCTGAAAGCGGAGATTTGTGCCGTGATCTCTATATCTCTAATCTTGATCTAGATGGAGATAGCACGCTTTTTCACTCGATCAACCGCAACAAGGAAAGCTTTGTTGCGGACTTGAAGGATGCGGCGGGGCGCGCAACTGTGCTGGCGTTGATTGATGAAGCGGATATTGTTATTCACAACTTTCGCCCCGGCGTGATTGAGAAGCTTGGGCTTGATTATGAAACCCTGAGCGCGCGGCAGCCAAGGCTTGTCTATGGCGAAATTAGCGGGTATGGTCGCACGGGGCCGTGGTCGCGCAAGCCTGGGCAGGATCTGCTTGTGCAGTCGCTCTCAGGGCTGGCGTGGTTGAATGGAGACGCAGATCAGCCGCCGGTTCCGTTTGGGTTGGCTGTGGCGGACCTTTATGCCGGAGCGCATCTTTGTCAGGGCATTCTTGCATGCCTGGTACGCCGTGGAATTACAGGCAGAGGCGGTAGGGTTGAGGTGAGCCTGCTCGAATCTATTCTCGATATACAGTTTGAGGTGCTTACTACTTTTCTGAATGATGGTGGTCAACTGCCACAGCGAAGCAGGCATAACAATGCGCATGCTTATCTTGGCGCGCCGTACGGGATTTACGCTACGCAAGATGGGTACCTAGCGCTGGCTATGGGATCGCTGACGCAGCTTGCTGGTCTGCTTGACTGCTCCGCACTGCTTTCTTATAGCGCTGCTGAGGCTGCGTTCAATCAGCGCAATGAAATTAAGGCTTTGCTCGCGGAACACTTGCAACAGCACGCTACGGAATATTGGCTTGCGCGTCTTGAGCCGGCGGGCTACTGGTGCGCGGATGTTTTTACCTGGCCTAAGTTGATGGAGCATCCAGCTTTTCAGTCGCTGGATATGTTACAGACTGTGACTCGTGGAGAATCCATTACGATGGAGACTACGCGCTGCCCTATCCGGATTGATGAGATGCTGCTGAAGAGCTCTCGCGGCGCTCCGAGGCTTGGAGAACATACAGAGGCACTGCGGAAAGAGTTTGGACTATAAACGGAACTGCTCTCATCTTTAGTGTTTCGTGCCACACTTAAATCAATGAACACCAGAAAGAAGCTTAGCTATTCTGTTCCGGCGCTGGAGAAGGGACTCGATATTCTTGAGTGCCTGGCCTCGGCTTATGTTCCGCAATCGCTTACGCAGTTGGCGCGGCAACTCAAGCGCACGCCGGGTGAGTTGTTTCGCATGCTCGACACCTTGGAACGCCGTTCTTTTATTGCTCGCGATCCTGTTTCGGAGGGTTACTATCTCACGTTGCGCCTCTATGAGCTTGCGCATAAATATTCTCCGATTGACCAGTTATTGAAAGCTGCAATGGTTCCTATGCGCGAGCTGGCGGAGGAGATTCGCGAGTCCTGCCATTTGTGTGTGCTTAGTGGACCGATGCTTCTGGTAGTTGCGCAAGCGGAAAGCCCAGAGCCGGTGCGGCTTTCGGTAGAGATTGGAGACCGCGTGCTTCCGCTGCAGACGGCATCTGGCCGTGTGCTTACGGCATTTCTGCATTCAGACGAGCAAGAACGGTTTCTTGCGGCTGATGCTGATTTTGCTGCGATGACGAAGAGAGAGCGTGCAAACCTTGCGACACAATTCAAGCAGGTACGAAAAGATGGCTATTTGTTAGCAACGAGCACGCGCCGTACCGGGCTTGATGCCTCGTGCATTGTTGGGAATCCGCAGGTAGATGTACTGGCGGCGCTGGGTGTTCCCTTTCTGGCTGGCTCGGCAAACCACGGCAAAGAAAGCAGACTGATTCCTGCAATTCAGAGCTGTGCAGAACGCATTACCTTGGCGCTTGGCCTCACTGCTATGCAGAAGAGAGAGAGCAAGGATAGCTAAAGTTAGCGGGCGGCTTGCCAGATGCCATGCGCCCTTGTGGCGAACTGCTGCAGCGTGGCCCGCACGGCAAATTCTGCCGCCAGTGGGGCGCCTTCGCGAATCCACTCGACGATACGCTCGTGACGGCCTAGATCCGCTTCCCATGCTTTGGCTGTTTGATGCACCTGGATTGTTCGCATGGAGACGAATGCAAAGAACGGCACAAGCAACGTGCGAATTTGGGAGGATAAGAAGCGGTTTCTGCTTAGCTCGCACAGGCACAGGTGGAAACGGAGGTCCGCTTCGATGAGCCCCAGCGTATCTTTGTTCTTTGCCAGTTTTCGCATTTCATTCAGGGCGTCCTGAAGCGGCGTAAGATTCGCTTTGCATTGAGCAGCAAGCCTTGCCGCTAGCCCTTCAATTGCGCTACGCAGCTCATAGACCTGTGCGATGTCGGCCTCTGTATATGATGTAACGCGCGCGCTTCGTCCGGAGGTCTTGGTCGCGAAGCCTTCCGCTATCAGAAGATTGATTGCTTCACGTACGGAGGCCTGCGCTGTTCCGAACCGGCGCGCCCAGAAGCCTTCGATGATTCTCTCGCCTGGGGCGAGATTCCCTTGAATAATCTGGTCACGCAGCTTGTCCGCGAGGCTTTGTTTTAACAGTCCGTCTCGCGCTACGCTGCCTGTTTTAACTGAACGGCTCTTAGTTGCCATGAATCATTCCCTTTTCATGCGTTTGCGAGAGTGCGGCGCGGATGAGTTGTGCTGCCTGGTCTCCTTGCAATGCGGAGCCTTCGGGGTTGAAGTGCACGGAGTCCTGGTACTTGTCCAGATGTTTCAGCATCAGCGCGTTCTGGTCATCGATTGCAATATGCTGCGCGCTGACTAATGTATTGGCGATGTTGTTGCGTGCGTCTACTCGTGGATTCGTTGCGCCTGTTGTGGCATCGGCACGGACCGGGGTTGTGGTTGCCCATATGAATTCAGCACCGCTAAAGGTTTTGTGCAGGGAGCGGAGATAGTCAGGAAAGGCGTCCCGGTATTGCTCTTCTGTGTAGTCCCATCCGTGCATGCCGTTGTTGAAGTGAACGAGACGAAATGGAATGTTTTCCATGGTTGCGAATTCGGCGACCTGGTTGGGCAGGCGCGGATCACCTACGCATGTTGAAGTTGCGAGCAGATATACATTGGCGACATCTTTCAAGTCCTTTGTGACCTGCGGAAAATAATTGCGGGTGATGGAGTCGCCCAGCAGCAGCACATTTGGCAGCTTGGAATCCGGATGCAATGGCCTTACCGCCCAGGTCCACTCGATTTCCTCTGGCTTGGAAACAGACTGCGCGACTAAAGGCACTGCGCTTACAAGTGCCGCGAGAAGCAGCATGAGCACTAGCTTGAAATGCGCTAATTTCGAGTTGCAATGCAATTTGGAGAGTTCCATGTTCCTTGCTCCATCCATAGGTTCTTATCGTTCTTCATCTATTGCTGATTGGCGTTAACGTGTGGAGAATGCTGTTGCTACTGTTGCGATTGCAAGCACCAGCACTCCGGCGATAAGCACGGCGAGGGAGTAGCGTGGCGCTTGCTTCCATTCTCCTGTGACTACACCTGCAATGTTAGCGGTTAGCACCATCGCTATCTGGTAGATGGCCCATCCCGCGGCGTCGCCCAGATGCCCGAGGAAACGAGTGGAGATGCCGTAGGTGGCGACGGCGCCAATCCAGAGAAGTCCCATCAGCATGCTTAATAGCGCATCTTGCTTGCCGTGTTTAAGCAACTTCCAGGTTTGATTTCGGGCGAGCAACCATAGGGAGTAACCAAGATTGGGAATGAGGCCGCCTGCGAGAGCTATTGGCCATACGGCAAATGCCGCGTTTGAAGCTGCTGTTCCCGCATGTATAGCTGCATCCGCAATTGGTGTTCCGAATGCGAGCGAGAGATTGAGCATGGAGGACAACAGGCCTGACAGGACTGCGATGGCGAGGCCGGTAAGATATGCGGAGTTTTTGCCGGGCTTGTTATCGAATGGAGCAGGTGCGGCACTGCGCTCACGCAGTGCACCGGCGAGGCCGGAAAGCGCAACGCCGACGACCATGAGGCCGCAGCCAGAGATTAGCATTGCGGCGTTTTGGCTGAATAATTGGTCCCGGTGCAATGCGACCAGCGGAATCATTGTTCCGAAGATTGTGCCCAAGCCAACGATAAGCGTGAAGGCCAGCGACATGCCCAGACGCATCACAGAGATGCCGAATAGTACCTGTGCGATTCCCCATCCGAAGCCTAATAACAGCGTGGGGAGCCATGCTGCTGAAGGTAGCGAAAGATAGAGAGCGGGCCATTTGGGGATTACCAATGCGGCAATCAAGCATGGCACGAACACGAGGGATACAAGGCTGAAGAGAAGCCATACGCACTCCCACGGCCATAGGCGGATGCGCTTTTGGGGCAGCATACAGTTGCCCACGCAGATGCCACCAAGCAGGGCCATGACAATGCCGATTGCGTTGCTGCTCATAAGAGGTCGGAACTGCTGCCTGGCTCCTGCGGTGTGCGGTAACGGCCTGCCAATAGCTGCGCCGGGTGAACGAAGTAGCGGCTGAGGTGGGGGATGTGTTCGAGAAATATTTCCGGGTGGCCCACGACGATGTGGTTTACCAAGACGAGGTGCTGATGAATCTGTCCCATGTCTCCGACGTGCGGCACGACCGGCACCTTATATTTGCGGGCGAGAAGGCTGACGGCAAGGAACTCGCTGACGCCTCCGAGGCGCGTGCAGTCGGGCTGTAAGAATGCGACACACCCTGATTCCAGATAATTCTTGAAGACTACGCGGTTGGGTACGTGCTCTCCGAGGGCGAGGGCGAGCGGGGCAATTTCTTTTGCGAGCACCTGGTGTGCATGAACATCGTCGGGATGGGTTGGCTCTTCAATCCAGAAGGGTTTGATGCTTCCCAACGCTTTGCATGCGGTGATGGACGCTGGCAAAGACCACTGCTGGTTTGCGTCCAGCATGATGGCTGCGTCGTCGCCTACAAGATTGCGCAGATTGTGGGCGCGCTGCAGATCACGTTCGAGTGATCCACCAACCTTGAGCTTGAATGCGCCGAAGCCTTGATCGAGGCTGCGTTGTACGTTTTCGCGAATCTGCGTGTCCCCGTAGTGATACCAGCCGACACTGGTGTCGTAACCGGGATAGCCTTCTTCGAGAATGCTGGTGCGGGCGCTGCGGTTGGGCAGCTCTTCACGCAACAGGCTGAGCGCTGTGTCTCTGTCGAGCACATCTTCGAGATAACTGAGATCCAGCAGGTTGACGAAGCTCTCGGGAGATAGGCTCAGGAGCAGCTTCCACAAAGGCTCTTGACGGGATTTTGCCCATGCGTCAAAGCAGGCGTTGGTGATGGACGCGAGTGCGAGATGCACGACTCCTTTGTGCGGCCCGAGCCAGCGCAGATGGGGATCGTCGGCCATTTCGCGGAACTTGACTCCATAAGAGGCCATCAATTCTTCCAGATTGCAACCGACCAGCCTGTTTGCAAGCAGCTCGATTGCGCCACAAACCAAATCGTTGCCCGTGCCCATGGTCAGGACGATTCCTGTTCCCTGCACTCCTGAATCAAGATTGATTTGAGTTACGGCAAAGGAATACTGAGGGGTGGAGTGCACGGCATCGGAGCCTTCTCCCGGCTCAAGTTGAAATCGTGCATCCCGCGTGGTGACAGCTTTGATGAACATCTTTATTCCCGTCCAGATTCAGTCTCTGTACATCGCTGGCGGAATTTTAAATGAGCGCTCAAATATCGACAATCTCTATTTCTCGATACGCAGCGTAACTTTCATTTTCTATGCGATAATTCTGAAAATTATTTGAAAAACTGCTTGACACTCGTATTTTCGCGGTCCTAACGTTTGTGCTACTATGAGCGCTCAAATTATTCCACGCCGTGATTTTCTGCAGCTTGCACTTGCTACCTCCGCTGTATCGTTTTTCCCTCGCATTAGCTTTGGATCGACGCTTGAGGATGAACGTACCGCATGGTACCGGGAGGCAAAGTTTGGCATGTTCATTCATTGGGGGCCGTATTCGCTTGCCAGCGTTGAAGCCTCGTGGCCGATTATGCGACCCAAGCCCGGTGGGATTAGCGAGGCGGAGTACCACGCGCTGCCGCCCCGGTTCAACCCAAGCAAGTTTGACCCGGGTGCGTGGATTGACCTGGCTCGCACGGCCGGGCAGGAGTACATGGTCTTTACTACGAAGCACCATGATGGCTTTTGCATGTTCGACTCGTCTTACACCGACTACAAAATCACAAATACTCCTTACGGGAAGGACATTGTGAAGGAGTTGTCGAGCGCTTGCGACGCAAGAGGGATGCGGCTTGGCTTTTACTACTCACCGCCCGACCTGCATCATCCTGATTTTCGCGATACGTCGAAGCTGGCCAGTGAGAACTGGAATGGCGAGCCGGAGAGGCCGCAGTGGTCGCTTTACCTGGACTACATGCAGCTCCAGTTGTCGGAACTGCTGAGGAAGTATGGCCCTGTTGTGTTGATATGGTTTGATGGCTTAAATCACCAGGAGAAATATGATGGAGAGCGCTTTCTGAAGCTGATTCACTCGCTGCAGCCGGCGACACTGGTGAATGATCGCATTGGCGTTCCTGCTGATTATGTGACGCCGGAGCAGTTTATTCCCAAGGCGATTCCTACCAAGGCGGCGTACTTTTCTGCTACGGACCAGAGTGTGAATCGTGAGCTTAAGCCGGGGGTTCCGCGGCTGGAAGACTTTCAGTTGTGGGAAACGTGCATGACGATTAATGACACATGGGCTTACAACATGCACGACCATAATTACAAATCGACACAATTTTTGATTCGCTGCCTGGTTGAAGTGGCTAGCCGCGGAGGAAACTTCCTGTTGAATGTTGGTCCGCAGCCTGATGGGAGTATTCAGCCGGAGTTTCAGGAACGTCTGCAGGGTATTGGCAAATGGATGGCTGTTAATGGCGATTCGATCTATGGAACGACCTATGGGCCGGTTCAGGGAGTAGATGGAATTCGGACTACTACGAAGCGTGAGAGCATCTTTGTTCATGTCTTTGACTGGCCTTCTAAACCGCTGGATGTTCCGGGAGTGCAGAAGAAGGTTATCTCTGCTCATCTGCTTGCGACTGGTCAGCCATTGAAATTTCGGCAATCAGAGGCTGGGCTGCAGATTGATCTTCCGGGGCAGGCTCCTGATGCGGATGTGAGTGTGATTTCACTTCGGACGCTGTAGGACTTCTGGATTGGGAACCAAAACGCAAGCCGCAGGATTACATCCTGCGGCTTGCGTTATTTTGTGCTTGTTTTCTGTTTGTCAGAAGATGATCTTGGCTCCGAATTGCAACTGACGGGCGGTGCTTGCCGTACTGTTTACCCTGCCGAATGTTGCGTCGTTGTAATTCGAGTCCGGCGTGCCGAAGACAGGGTGATTGGGAAGGTTGAATGCTTCCGCGCGGAATTCAAAACTCAACGAGTCATGAATTGGGAATTGCCGGAAGATGGAGGTATCGAGGTCCCAGTAGCCTGCGGTGCGTAACGAGTTTCTGCCTGCGGTGCCATACGTGTACAGGTCAGGGACTCTATATGCGGCGGTGTTGAACCACTCCAGCGATGTTCGATGCGAGATTTTGTTGGGGTCGCCTATGACATCCAGCGTTTCGTAGGTTGCTCCATTGCCGGTGTTGGCAATATCGCTGCTGATAACTGGAGTGAATACCTGGCCGGAACGAGCTACGAAGATGTTATTGAGTTGCCAGTTGCCCAGCACATAATCGACGAAGCCATTGCCGGTTGAGTATCGCTTCCCTCTTCCAACGGGAACTTCAAAGAGGGTGTTTACGGAGAGGACATTTCTCAGGTCAGTTCCCGAAACACCGCGGCTGCCAAAGCCGGCGGGGTTGTAGGGGTCCTGAGGAACGGAACCTTCTACGCCGAACCATCCATCGCCACCTACGTTGATGGACTTGGACCAGGTATAGGCAACTTGATAGGAGAATCCATCGGCATAGCGCCTGGTTAACTGGAACTGCATGGCGTGGTAGGTTGACGAGCCGATGCTGCGGTCGTAGTAGGTTGGCGCGATGTACGGGTATGGAGCGCGTGCCTGAGCATCGCCGGGGCCCGGTGTGACGGCTGTGTTGTAGTAGCCGCCAACGTCAGCCCTGCGACCTACTGAGCCTACATAGTTCAAGCCAACTGTTGTGGAATTGCTTAACTGACGCTCTACGCCGAGTGTCCACTGTTCGGAGTATGAGTTCTTGATGTGTGGGTCGTAGAACCACTGCACCTGCTGGAAGGGAGTGGGTGCGGGGAAGAGCCCGTTGGTGCTTCCTGCAAATGGGTCCTGCGCGGTGAGCGTGGGCTTTGCAGAAGTAGTGGTGGGAATGTTCATGCTGTTGTTAATCAACTGGCCAATGTCGGGCCATGAGCCTTCAATGTTCTGCGACATCTGGCTGACGGCGGCCCAGTTGTCATAGACGATTCCAAAGCCGCCGCGTGCGACAGTCTTGGGATCAAAGCGATAGGCGAAGCCTACGCGTGGGCCAAGGTTTGTGTAGGTGTTGTGGGCTATCTCTCCGCGCGGGTCTACTACGACATGGTCGGGAAGGTTGCCATCACCGGGGATGCAGGGTGCATGACCGCGCACGCTGCAAGGTGGTGGAACTTTCTGCAGAACATATGTACCGTTGGAGAAATCCATGTCTCCGGTTTCGATTCCGCCGTTCTCACCGATGGTGGAATCTGTGCCGTAGGGTGGAATGAAGGTGAGGTCGTAACGCAGGCCTACGTTCACTGTCAGCTTGGGCGTTGCTTTCCAGATGTCCTGAACGAACGCGCTCAGCACACCGCCCGGGCGGGTTTGCTCATTGACGTTGCGGCGGTTTGCGCTGCCGGGAACATCGAGAATGAAGGACGCCATTGGGTCGCCTGGCTCCGAGGAATTTTCAGGGTTGCCCGTTTGCTGCGCCTGGAATCCAAGGTTGGCGTAGCCGATGGGAGTGGCAAAGGTGTTGGAGATGTATCCAGCGCCGATGTGAAACTCATGATTGCCAACGATCTTGGTTACAGTTCCGGTGACCTGGGTGCTGTCCGTGACTTTCGGCTGGTTCTGGATGCTTTCACCGCCGTCGGAATATCCGGAGATTCCGGGATTGGGGATAAGATTTCCGCCGTCTGCTGCATTAAAGCTTCCGGCAAAATTTGTGGAGAATCCTATCTGGCTGAATATGTCCGTGGTGGACGCAATGTAACGGGTTGATCCGTTGTGCTGCACGTTTGTATGGCCTGCATCGACCTGAACGATGAGGCTGGGATTGAAGGTGTGGACGAAGCTGCCACCCCAGTTGCGGCCGGGAGTCTCCGTGGTGTTGCGAAGGCTGGGCAAGCCACCGGATTGCTTCAGTGTCGAGTCGATTGAGCTATAGCGGAACCATGCCGAAGTGCCGGAGCCGATTGTTTGATCGATGCGCGCGGTCCACTCGTTCTGCGTTTGAATCACCGGGGTAGGGTCGATGGCGTTGTCCCCTGTTCTGGGATCGACTGGCCCGGCTGCAGGGAAAGCAAACTTTGCGTAGGCCACCATTGTGGGGTTAATCAGGCTGGAAGGGATCTGATTTCCCGGAAAGGGGTCGCGTATATATTGGCCGGGGTTGTTAGGATCAGGCCTTGTTGAAAACGGATTGTAGATTTGCGTGGGCCAACTGCTTTCGTCGCCGGCGAGTTGTGCGTCTGTAGGGACCAGAAGCGGGCTGTTGCTGGCCTTTGTGTAGCGGAATCCCTGATAGGCACCGTAGAAGAAGGTTTTGTTTTTCCCGTTGTAGAGCTTGGGGAATATGACCGGGCCGCCCGCGGAGACGCCGAACTGGTTCTGGCGGAAGGCTGGAACGGTGGAAAAGTATTCGTTGGAGTCGAAGTCATTGTTGCGGACGTATTCCCACAGCGTGCCGTGGAATGCGTTTGTTCCGGACTTGGTAACGACGTTTACGACACCGCCGAGGACGGAGCCGTACTGTGCGTCATCGGTGTGGGAGACGACTTTGAATTCCTGAATGGCGTCGATGATGGGTGGCACGGCGTATGTGCTGAGCAAGCTGCCGTAGTTCATCAGGCCATCGGTGAAGTAGAAGTTGCTTCGGTTGGTTTGTCCGTTGATTGCCGGGAAGGTGAACGAGGAGCCTTGTGTTGTGGCTGGACCTGCGAATCCACCGCCGCTGCTTTGGCCTGTATTAATGGGAACGACGCCGGGAGTGAGCTGGAGCAACTGTGTGAAATTGCGTCCGTTCAAGGGGAGGTCGTTGACCTGCTTGGTGGCCATTACGGTGCCGAGGTTGGAGCTGGTCACATCCAACTGTGGCGCTTCTCCGGTTACGGTAACGATGGTGTTCTGCACGCCGATGCTCAGGACGAAATCGAATGTTGCTGTTTGTCCTACAGCGAGCGTGAAAGAGGCGACCCGCTCTGAGCTGAATCCGTTTGCAGTGGACTCCAGTTGATATCTGCCTGGGAGGATGCTGACGATTGCGTATACGCCGTCGTTGTTAGATGTGGTGGTGCGTTCTACGTTGGTGTCGAGGTTTTTCAACTTTATGGTGGCGTTGGGGATGACTGCCCCTGAAGGATCTCTCACCACTCCGTTCAGCGACGCGGTAGATACCTGGGCAATACCGTTCATCGCCAACAGCAAAAATCCAACGAACAAGCTCAAAAGCCGGATGCCTGTCCGTCGGGTCTCCCGCGGGCCTACGTTTCTTCTCATTGCGCCTTCCCTCCCTAATAAGTGAATCTGTCCCTTTTTTTCCTTTCCGGAGAAGCCAGTTACGTGTGCTGCCATGTACCGGGTTCGCAAGCTTTTCAAAACTTTGATGTTTTACATGTCAAATTCAGAATTCGCTTGTCAAATGCCGAGAAACGTACATGAGCGCAAAATGAGTTGTCAATGCAATTCTCAGAAGTTTTTCAAGGACGAATTTTGGGGAGATTTAGATTGCTTGGCAGGGCAATTGCCAGGCCTATCCAAGCGGCATCCATGCACCTGTAGCAGCCTATCGGCTGTGCGGCCTGGTTTGCCTTGCAGGATTTTGAATTGGATGGATGCGGCTTACTGGGATGCCAATATCTGCAACGACTTACGAATCTCCGCATCGTTGGGCAGCAGCTTTTGGGCTTCGAGCAGTTCTTCTTTCCCCTCCCGGAAGTTGCCGGAGCGGCAGTAGATCAGGCCGAAATCTTTATGCAGTTGAGGCAGCTCTGCGCAGCTTCCACAGGCGGTGAAGGCCTCTTTCATCTGAGAGATTGCCTGTGGCCAGTCGTGAGCCCTGGCTGAGGCCAACGCGAAGTTGCCGAGGAGGCGAGCGCGATCCATAACGTGCTGTTCTGCGAGCAGGGACTGGAAGCGGTCTTCTAGGCGTTTGGATTCCTGCGGGTCAGACCGGGCAAGAATGCGAGCGAGGTTATACAGCGCTTCGCCATAATTTGGCTGAAGCTCGATTGTCTTGCGCCATTCCGCCATTGCGCCGACTTTGTCTCCGCTGTTGAGCATTTCGCGGCCCAGCATGTAATGCGCTTCTGGATTGCGGGGATCAAGCTCGACCACTTTCTGAAAAATCTGGGCAGCCTCTTCGTCCTTTGCTCTGCCTCTCGCAATCAGGCCGAGGAGATACCACGAAGAAGCGAGGTGCGGGTCGAAGCGGAGGCTGGCCTCGAGTTCTTGTTTGGCTTCATCGTGGCGCTGCATGTCGAGCAGGAGACGGCCTTTGTTGTAGTGCGCCGCAGCACTGCCTGGAGCGAGACGGACCGCTTCTGTAAACTCCACGAGGGCATTATCTAACTGCACCTCGTCTGCAAGCGCTATGCCTAGATTCAGATGTGCATCTGAGGATGAGGGATCGAGGGCGCATACTTTGCGCATCTCTTCAATTGCTTCATCCTTGCGGTCAAGGCGAGAGAGAATCATGGCGAGGGAGGTTCGCGTGGATGGGTTCTCTGGGTTCAGTGCGACTGCTTTGCGCAGTGCTTCTTCTGCCTCGTTATAGCGTGACGCGCTGGCGTATACCAATCCGAGATTTGTTTGCGCCTGCAGGTCTGAGGGGTTCTTTGCCAGCAGGCTGGATAAGATTGCTACGGCCTTATCGACATTGCCCTGCCCTGAATATGCGGCTGCGAGATCGAGCTGTAATGGCTCGACATCCGGAGCGTTTTGAAGCGCGGTAACAGCTTCAGAAAATCGCTTTTCTGCGATGAAGGATTTTGCGATTCCATCGAGTGCGGCAATGGATGTGTGGTCTTGCTTGAGGACTATTCTGAATTCCCTGATGGCTGCTGCTGTTTGATTGAGACGGCTGAGCGCAACTCCTAATGCGGCATGGGCCTGCAGCATTTCCGGCTTGAGCGCAAGCGCTTTCTGCAGTTCTTGAGAGGCTCGTTGCGCATCTCCCTGATTGAGCAATGCGAGTGCGAGATCATAGTGGCCTTCCGATGAGTTGGGAGCGAGGCGCAGTCCTGATTCAAACGCGGAGATGGCGCAGGGGAGATCATTTCTGCCGCCAAACCATGCGCCTAACGCGTTCCATGCGGAAGCGGAAGGATGGGATCGAACGGCGCTTTCGAGGTCGTCCGGGCCTTTGCATGCGGCGGTGTTCTGCGCTGGAAGAGAATGGGAAAAGGTTCCGCAGAAGATGGAAAGCAGGACGAGTGCTCTGAATTTATGCCGCTGGCCAGGCTGCATGGCGCATGGAGCGGATTTGCCTGTCGAGAAAAACGAGCTTGCTTGTGTCTCGAACATTCTAACTATCCATTTCCTGGGTGGTTTCTTGCGACTTATTCCCGCTGCATTGGATATCGCCCAACATTTTCTCTGCTCTGTTCTGCTGATGCAAGGGTTCAAGGCGCTGGCGATGCGGATTCTGCGCGAGATAGAAGCTGGCGCATGAAGGAATCCTGCGGGAAGACCGATAGGTAATGCTCCATGGCTGTCTTTGCTTCCGCGTATCTGTGCAGGCTGATGTAGCTCACTATCAGCTTCTTTTGCAGGATGGGGTTGAAGGAGTCCTGGTCAATTGCTTTTTTCAGCAGTGTTGCGGCTTCTTCAGGCTTGCCCAGTTTCGTTAGTGTGTCGGCCATGTCGCCTGCGACGGCTGGCTGAATGGGATCAAGCAATAGCGAATGACGAAGATGGTCGGCGGCCTGGAGCGCATCTCCGTCTTTTAGATATTTGCGGCCGAGGGCGGCCTGCACCAGCGCGTTGTCCGGAGTGCTTCGGCTTAAATCATCCAGAACCTTTAGATAGCGGGCGACGTACTCGGGTCTGTTCTCTGCGAGCTCACCGTATGCCTTGAGGAGTGTGAGCGGCGGGAGCGGGGTTTCGGGCTTTCCGGGAGTGGGGTCGAGGTGGATCAGATCCGGCAGCGTTGATGTTGTCTGATGAAACGTGACATCTGGGAATGCTTCGCCGGGGACGCGCACGATACGGTGATTGGTTGCGCTCGAGTGCGAGATTACCCGTATATCGCGCTGCGGCATGTGGCAGCCGATGCAGTTATTGGCAGGCTTGCTGTGTTCCCGTACTGCGAGAGACAGGGTGCAGCTCTGGTTGGTGTGGCAGGTCAGGCACTTCTTATTGAAGTATGCCGGTGCTTCTGCCTGCGATGGCTCTTCATGCGGATCGTGGCAGGTGGTGCAACTCAGCTTTCCATTGCTGGCGCGGTAGCACTGGCTCAGCGTCATGGAATAGTAGTGCTCTACGTGGTCGTCGTCTGGAGGAGACTCGCGCGTGGGCGGAACGTTGAGGATGGCCAGCGTTTCATTCAACGGCACGCCGGGGCGGAAGTCATCGTACGTCTTTCCCGGCTGCAGAACTCGCACATCGCCAGTTTGATGGCATGCCATGCAGATGTTGTCAGAGAGTGCAGCACTGAGATGTGCCGGGTTCACGATAAGCGAGTGCCCTTTCGGGCTTGCCGCTTTGTTTTCCATGGCGCGTATGTGCTTTGCGCCGGGTCCGTGGCACTTTTCGCAGCCTATGGCTGCCTCGGTAAACGGCGGATTTTCATAGCGGCCATTTGCGGAGGCGACTGGATGTGGCATGCCGCTGTGGCAAACGATGCATCCAGCAAGGATGGGGCGGTTGAAACCATAGTCGGCGAACTCATAGCCGGGTGAGGGGCCCCAGGACATTGGTTTGGAATAAAACGACAAGGGGGCTTGAAAGAGGTAATCATCGCGGCTGGCCAGTAAGCCGAAGCCGTTTTTGCCTGAGCCGATTTTCCATTGCAGTGGATGCGTGTCGTGAAAGACTTCTTTGCCTGCGATGTCGATTTGTGACTCGCTCTGATAGAGCTTTCCATCCTGTGCGTAGACCGAGAAACGGCGGTTTAGCTTCTGGTCGTCGTAGGTGGCGGGCAAGTGCATGGTTTGCAGCAAGGATGGCGTGACTTCTGCCATGGAGCGGCCCATGCCGGTCTTCATGTACTTGTCATAGATGGCGGAATGGCACTGCTGGCAGGCGGACGAGCCTACGTATTCCCCTGCGGACGGGCTGGGCGCATTGTTCTTATCCGCCTGCTTACCCTGGGCGTAGGTTTGCAGAAGAGCAATCCATAACAGCGTGAGAGCGGTTATGGCTGTGGCCCGTATTGTGTGCAATCTGTGCTGCCGGTTCCTTCGCACTCAGTCCATGCTCCGGTGTGAGGGTGGTTCTGCTTGTATAGTGTTCGCGCTTCCCTAGACCTTCAACGTATTACGGAAGGGAATTATATCGATTTGGCGGAAGTTGCGATTTTTATATCCAAAATAGTTGTTTATATGTAAATATGATTGGCGAATTTTTCAGCTTGCTTCGCAAGGAGACAAAAGTGACAAACAGACAAGAGCACTTTTTCTGGAACCGCCGCCAATTTGTGGCTGCAATGGCTGCCGTTGCAGCGACAAAAACTGCGAGCGGCAAGTCTTTGCTGCCCGCTCCTGCCGCGCAGCGCGAGATGTATATCGTTCCGAATTTTCATCCGGCAAGCTGCGGTTGGCTCACCACCTTTTCCAAAGAACGTATTTATTGTGCGAACAGCTACCTGAGCCACCTAGACCGCGTAAGAGACGACCCTAACTATGAATTTGTTCTTTCGGAGATTAACAACATCATTGCCATCATGAACTTTCAGCCGCAGCGCATGCCGGAACTAAAGCAGCGGGTTGCGGAAAAGCGAGTTGAGCTGGTGAATGGATTTTTTCTGGAGTCCACGGTCAATTTGTCCGGCGGAGAAGCGCTGGTGCGCCTTGGCGTGATGGGGCAGCGCTGGTATCAGAAAGAGTTTGGCTTGAAGCCGCGTTATGCGTGGAATATCGACACCTGCGGTATCCACGACCAGATGCCGCAGATTGCCGCGGGGCTGGGGCTTGAGGCAATGATTTATACACGGAGAAATCCTACGGGGAAGACGCTCTACTGGAGTGTTTCTCCGGACGGGTCGAAGATTTTGACGCTATGCCCAGGCAGTTATACCGAAGCCAGTAGTATCTTTTCCGCGAAAGCGCCTTTGACGGAACCGCAGATGCAGGAGCTTGAAGCCTTCTTTGAAAAGAAGGAGAGCATTACACCTGCGGGTGCTCCGCTGATGGTACTGGGAGGCAGCGAGGATTATTCCGTGGCTCCGGCTGTGAAGCAATATCCAAGCTCGTTTTTGCAGCAATGGGGCAAGGTTGAGCCGGGGAGGAAAATCCGGTTCACGACGTTTAGCAAATATATCGATACTATCCGGCCAGAGATTGATTCAGGGCGTGTTTCTATTCCTGTTTTTCACGGTGGAACTGAATACGACTTCAATGCGTTCTATATCGAGAACGTGACCGTTAAGGACTGGTACCGCCGCGATGAGCATGCGCTGCAAGCCGCAGAAGCGCTTGCTACCATTGCCAGTCTGCATGCGAAGCATGAGTATCCTACGCAGAAACTGCAGGATGCGTGGGTGCTGATGTGCCTGAATATGGACCGGAATACGCTATGGGGTTCGGCTGGCGGAATGGTGTTTGTTAACGAGCAGTCGTGGGATGTTCAGGACCGCTTTGAGTGGGTAAAGAAGACGGCTGATGCCGCGTTGGCGTCTGCTGGTTCCAGCTTGACGAATGCTTCTGAAAAAGAGGTTAGCTATTTCAATCCGCTCAACTGGAAACGGAGTAGTCCGACTGTACTGAGCTTGCCTGCTGGAAAGAGCCTGGAAGGAGTTGCAGGCGAGAAGCTGGAAGATGGCTCTGTTGTTTGCTTGCCTGAGATGGCTTCGGTCAGCTTGAGCAGTTGGAAGCTATCCGATAAAGAACCTTCGGTGCCTACGGTAATTTCTTCGTCGGAAACAGTTGAAACTGCTCACTACGTTTTGAAGATGGATGCTGCTAGCGGGGATATTGCCAGCTTGAAGATTAAGGCGACGGGGCGGGAGTTGTTCTCGGGCTCGGGGAATCGGATTATTGCGGAGCGTCCCAAGGCCAAGCCGGATGATGCGTCGGATCATATGCCGCCTATTCCTGAAAGAGACAGGCTGGCCACATCAGCGGATGCTCCGTCGAGTATCGAGGTGGTGGAAAGTCCGGTTGCGATTACCGTGCGGGTGACTGGGCGGTTTTATGGCGGTGGGGCGCTACGCCGCTCGATACGGCTTTACAAGAATCATCCGCGCATTGATTTTGAGACGGAACTGAATGATGTTCCGAACTACACGGTCGTCTTTGCTGAGTTTCCACTGTCGGAAGATATTTTGGAGGTGCGGCGGGGCATTCCTTATGGGTTTTCTCATAGTGCATGGTCTAAGCCAAATCCTGCATTGCATGGGTGGACCAAGGGGATTGTTCCGGCTGTGCGCTGGATCGATTTTTCTCTCGCAAGCGGAGGGGGAGTCGCTATTCTTGACCGCGGACTGAGCGGACGTGAGCTGAATGGGCGTATTCCGGTTATCTATCTTATGAACGCGGAAGACAAGTACTGGGGATATGAAAACGCATGGCTGAGCGGGAAGGGGCGTCATGTACTGTCGTATGCGCTTCTGCCTCGCAGCGAGGCATGGGAGCATGCGGCTGTGCCTCGTGCGGCGTGGGAGTACAACAGCGACCCTGTGCAGATGGCTGGTCTGGCTGCGAGGGACGCGCAGCCGTTTCTTACTACTTCTGACAATGTGATTGTGGAAGCCATGCGTCGCGAAGGGAATCATATCGAGATGCGCCTGGTGGAGTGTCTTGGTTTGCCTGGGCAGGCAGAGCTGAAACTGGCGCTTCCGCATAGCAAGATGACATTTACTGACCTGACGGGGCGCAGCATATCCAGTGCGGAAAAGTCTTCTCATTACAGCTTTGTGGTTCGGCCTCAGCAGATTGTGACGTTGCACTTTGAGACGGATTCAAGCGTGGCTGAGCCGGAGCATGTGACGAAATGGGACCAGTTTGTGCCTGCAAGCAAGCTGCCTGCGCTGAACACGTACGATGCGAGTTTGATTGGTCATCCTCCCTTTGGGGCTTAGAGGCCGGCTATGACAGAGAGGAATGTTCGATGAAGAATCCTAATCCTGATCCGGCAAAGCATAAGGAGATACCTCTTTTTCATACGGAGGACTGGCACTTCGAGGATTTTGAGATTGGCGAGCGGATGCGCTCGATTCGACGCACTATCTCAGAAGGGGAAAGTATGGCCTTCAATGCGCTTGTGATGGATATGCATCCCTATGTGGCCGATGAAGTGTTCGCGGTGGAGGAAGGTGTTTTTGGCCGCAGGATTGTGGCGGGGGCGTTTGTTTTTAGCCTTGGGCTTGGGCTGATGGCGCATAACTGCGTTCATACATTCAGCTATGGGTACGACCGATTGCGCTTTATTAAGCCCCTCTTTATTGGCGATACCATCTACACCATCCGAACGAACCTGGAAAAAACTCCGAAATATCCTGATATGGGGCTTGTGCGGGTTTCGTATGAGGTGTTCAAGCATCCGGGTGAGCTTGTTCTTTACTGTGAGCATTTACAAACAGCGAAGTATAAAGACCCGGCGCGCTTCCAGAGCGGGGCGTGACATGGGGCTTTCTTGATTTCCATCTGCAGAACGGCCTCCTCGTTTTGCAAATGAAATAGCCATATTCCAGAAAATGGCTGTAGAATGCGATGCTACTGATAGGAGGAAGATCATTCAGTGGCCAGAAGAAGCAAGGCTGATACGACCACTCGGTATACAACGCCGGCTCTTGAAAAGGGGCTGGATATTCTCGAAATGTTTGCATCCACGTCAGAAGAGCTGACGAAGCGCGAGGTTGCGCGACGGTTGGGGCGGACCGTGTCTGAGATATTTCGTATGCTGGTTTGTCTTGAGCAGCGTGGGTATCTTTCGCAGTCGCTGGACGAAGATCGTTTGCGGTTGACGCTTAAGCTCTTCAAGCTGGCACAGGAGCATCCTCCGGTGAAGCGCCTGACGGAGAAGGCTCTCCCTGTGATGCATGATGTGACGCACAAGACCAACCAGTCATGCCACTTTGGCGTGCTGGACGGCGGGCAGGTGATCATCCTGGCGCAGGTGGATGCTCCGACCAGCACAGGGTTTTATGTCAAAGCGGGGTCGAGCGTTGATCTTATGGAAGCGGCTACTGCTCACGTGATTCTTGCGCACCAGAGGCCCGAGGTGCGCGACCGCGCGATTCGCGAATGGAAACGCGATACGGGAGGAACAGTTCCCTCTGACCTGGAGAGGCATCTTGCGAAGATCAGGCAGAGGGGGTTTGAAGAACGCGCCAGCTATCAAGTCAATGGGGTCATCAATATCAGTTATCCCGTGTTTGACGACCAAGGATATGCTGTTGCTGCTCTTTCTGTTCCTTTTCTCAAGCGGATGAAGGATGCGACTACCGCTAAGGATGTTCGCACTCATCTGCAACATGCAAGCCGGCAGATTTCCCGTGAGATTGGCGGGGAGTGATCCTGAGATTGCGACCTCTCAATCGGTGTGGAAGACCTCTTCCGTGAACGCCCACCAGTCTCCGGGAGACCGGTCTGGATAGGGCTCCTGCATGGGGTTCATGAACGTCCACCATTTCTGTGTTGCGGGGTCGGCGGCCATTTTTGTCATGTCCGCCGTGAAGTCTGAGCCTATGTATTCAAAGTACGCAAAGAGCACGGAGTTTCGCAGAAAGATGGAGTAGTTGCGGATGTTGCATTCCTCGATGGTGCGCAGCACATCGGCTGGGACAGCTTTATGCGCGACTATGTACGCTTCTTCGTGCTCGGGTCTCAGTCGAATGACCATGCCGTATCGCTTCATATTTCTCCTTCTGATGTAGATTTTGGCTAGTGGCCAGACCTTAGTTGTTGAGCGGAACCCATGCGGTTCTGTTTTCACTGGACTGATAGAGCGCTTCTACCAGGGCCATGGTTTGGTAGGCGTCTTCAAAGTGTGAGGGCAAGGTGGAGGCAGAGCCCTCTATGTATGCCTGCAGCGCGCCCATTGTTCCCATGAAACCATCGGGGAAGTTGTTTCCACTGATGGGAAGTGCGGTCCATGCGGGCTCGTTGGAGCCGTATCGTGCATATTCGGCGGAGTCTGGCTTTGCTGCTTCATAGTCGAGGTTGACACCCATTGTTATACGGGCTGCGCCGTGCTCGCCCTCCCACTGAACGAAGCTGTGTTTATGAGCCGCGCCAAAGTTGTGGCTGTGGTTGGCAGCAACAAAGACACGCGTTGCATCGCCGTAATCCAGGATTGCTACTGTTTTTGTCGGCGCCAGATTAGCTGCATGCGGGCTTTTTACGGTCTTTGCCGATACGGCGCGCGGGTTGCCCATCCATGAGCGGATCAGATCGAAATAGTGGATGCTGTGGTAGAGAATCTCAAGCCGCGGCGCTGTGGCGAGGAATGTCCAGAGATTCCACGGCGTGTAGGTGCTGGTTTGCACCTCGATATCGTGCATCTTGCCCAGCAGGCCCGCGTCTGCGAGTGCGCATACGGCGAGATTGTTTGGAGAGTAGCGCAGAGAAAAATTTACTGAGGCTACCAGATTCTTTTGCCGGCAGATATCCCTTATCTTTGCGGCTTCTTCGAGGTTGTCGCCCATTGGCTTCTGCATCAGGACTGCGGAACCGTCACGGAGTTGAGGAAGGATGTGAACCAACTGCGAGGCGGGAACCGCTACGTCAAACACTGCGTCCGCTGGGGCGAATTGTATAGCTTCCGCTACGTTTTGAAATGTGTGTGAGATGCCACGCTCTGCGGCCAGAGTTTCAGCACGCTCCGGAACCTGGTCCAGAATGCCTATAACGGGGAAACCTGCTTTGGCATATGCGGGCAGGTGGGCTCCGCGAACGATGCCACCTGCACCAATGATGAGGATGGGACGCGGTTGCTTTGGATGCGGCATGGCGATGGAGCTTGTGTCTGGCAGCGCTGGCGTTTGGGGAAGATTGGATGTCATGCAGTAGTCCCTGCTCTTTGGCCGATGTTTGTGCTGAACGATGAATCCCGGCTGAAGGCAGTAGACTGGACAGCCGGGATTCTTGATTTGTTTCTCATGTTTATAACGTTGGCTCGTGATGAGCAACGGCTAAGCAGTTTTCAGGACTACAACTGTTGCAATTGGGTCTTGCGCTTGTGGTGGAAGTGCTACATCCAGACTGTGCCCATTTTGTGTTACCTTCAAGGGCTTTTTGGATGCGTCGGCCAGCAGATAAGCTCCAGTGACGGTGCGCGGCACGTTATCCAGATGGAATGTTGTTCCCGGCCATTCAAACAGGTGGAGATAGATTCGATCAGCCTTTGTGGTTGAGCGCCACTTCCAGCTTGGGATGAATTTCGGCTTGCCCTGCTTATCCTTTTCTGTCGGGGAGAACGAACCTGCTTCCGCGCCAAACAACGTTGGCTGCGTGGCATAGATGGACTCGCCATTAACCGCCAGCCATTTGCCCACCTGCTGCAGTCGCTCTACTTCCACAGTCGGTACTTCGCCAGTGGCCATTGGACCGATATTCAACAGATAGTTTCCGCCCTTACTGGCAATGTCGATGAGGTTGCGCAGCAGCGTTTCGGTGCTCTTGAAGTTGAGGTCGTCCTGCTTATAGCCCCAGGTGTCGTTCATGGTCATGCACGACTCCCAGTCGCGTCCAGGATAGCCTTGTGCCGGAATGTACTGCTCGGGAGTTTCCGTATCGCCTTTGTAAGTACCGCCAAGCCGGTTGTTCCAAATCAGTTTTGGATGCTCGTTGAGCACCTTCACGATTTCACCGGCTAACTCCGGCGTCATGTCCTTTGTGGGCGTGTCAAACCATACAATCGCTGGATATTCCCCGTAATTGGTCAGCAATTCGCGAATCTGCGGAATTGCTTTTTTGCGGAGGTAGGTGGCGAAATCACCGTTCTGAGCGGGGTCCCAGTGGAAGGTCGGCGGCTGATGATCGTCTCTCTTATATGCGGCACCGCCGGGTGCTGTCCAATCCTGGTCCTGCGAATAATAGAAGCCCAACTTCACGCCCTGCTTCCTGCACTCTGCTGCCAACTCCTTCAGGGGGTCGCGTTTGAATGGCGATGCCTGAACAATATTGAACGGGTCTGCCTTGGAGTCGAACATGGCGAAACCGTCGTGATGCTTGGAGGTGATGACGATATACTTCATGCCAGCCGACTTTGCCAGCCCTACAATTCCGGCTGCGCTGAACTGCGTTGGATTGAACTTCGCTGCGAGCGCCTTGTAATCCGCCACAGAGATGGAGCCGCTATTCATAATCCATTCGCCAATGCCTGAAACTTCTTTCCCCTGCCAACGCCCTGCAAGGATGGCGTAAAGCCCCCAATGGATAAACATTCCAAACCGCGCCTCACGGAACCAGCGCAAACGCGCGTCTTTCTGCGCTGGTGTCTCTGTGTCCTGAATAGATGGCACTGGATGCTGTGTTGAGGTTGCAATGTGTTCGCCCTGAATCTGTGCCCAGGCCTGCATGCTTTTTCCGCTGACTGCCAAACCTGATGCGGCAACAGCGATAGTTTTTGAAAATTCTCGCCTCGATACCCTCATGGACTCTTCCCCTCTCTGATTGGTGACTGAACCAACTCCGGCGCGCCGCAAAGTTCGGTGCAGTCAATCCGGTAGAACTGGTCCGGCAACAATTTATCATTAGCGATATATAAAATTCACTGGTAGAACACAAGAATTTCTGCGACTACGCTAAAAGAGCTGTGGCTTTGGAGCTAGTGGTGTCTCAACAGGGAAGCCTGCGGGGATTCCGAGGCTGTTTTACAAACTTCAACAGTGGCTGCGAGCGGGTGCTTTGCGTAGTGCGTTTAGTCAATCACGATCTGGATATTCGCCAGAAAAAAGCTTACTCAAATACTCCAAGTATTCATCAGGAAAACCGTTGACATTGCTCTCAAAATGCTGGTATCGTTTGGCATCCGAGTTGCCGGTCAATCAGGAGGCTTGGAGACGTTATGAACGCTGGCGATACGGGGCGTCCACGGCTCAGGTTGCCATTCAGCCTGCGGCTGTTGATGCTCCGCTCCTATTCTTTGGTCCACCCCAAGCTCTCGCTGGAAATATTCCACTAGGCAATACCGGCTCTGCGAGAGAGAAAGTTCGCTCTTTTGCTGTCAATGCGGCGAGCCTGAAAGGGCCTGCAGGCCTGCCGCTTAACGAAATCCCATTTCATGCGAAGCTTTATCCCGGTCAGCAGGCTAGTGTGCCTAGTTATATTGCGCTGGACCCGACTACCCGGCCCAGCAAATATGACTTTGAGATAACGGTGGCGGGCAAAACCATGTCTGCAACGGCACAAGTTACCGAAGTGGTTGACTTCCGTATTTCTCCGGGTGAAATCACGTTGCTTGCCGGAAGCGCCAGTTCCTACACGCGCCAATTCGTGATTGAAAATGCCGGTAACGTAGACTTGTCTACCGGCTCTCAGTGCCAGGCGACCATCTTTGATTCCTTCGACATTGTCAGCAGCCTGCTTACTGGATTGCATGATTCGGATAAAACGTCCGTCGAGACGATGGTGAAGGGCCTGCTGGACGAATAGGCTAGGCTTGAAGTGGATACGCTGCTTATCAATCGCCTGCCACTCACTATCCATCCTGGGCAAAGAGTAACAGCTGAGGCGGAGTTTGTTTTGCCTGCGGGACTTAAGCCGCTGCGCCACTACCATGCAAACCTGCAGCTTTATAACGCCACCCTTGAGGTGGATATCTATACCACTGCCAAGGTGGGGTCGGATAAACCATCCTGACAAGCGGGTCCAGTGAAAGAGGAGGCCTTTGAGGCGTGAGCAAAGGCGGCAGCAGCGTTAGCATCCCCAGCAATTACACACTTGGAGTGGGAGGCACAAGTTCTCCTCTGCAGGTTGACCTGGACCTTCAGCCCGTCACGGTTAACTCCAACCTAGCGGTGATACAGCCGGTTGTTACGCAATCGACGAGTAACGGTACGGCAACATCCACGTCGAGCCTTGAGTTGAAGGTAGACCCGGTTGAGGTCAAGGTTGATCCACTCGATCTGAAGATTGAGCCGCTTTCCGTGGAGAGCGATTCCAAGTCACTTATCGATCTGAAGCCCGTTGTTGTTGATTCCTGCCAGACTATTCGCCTAGCGCCGTTGCCGCCTATTCATATGGAGCAACCGTATTCGCAACACTTCGGAATTACGTACATGGGTATGGAGATTCTGGGATTTAACTTGTCAGGCACTTCGGTCATGAAGCTGCACACGCCCAAAAATGTACATCCGTGCCCGCCTTGCGAACAGGAGAAAGAACCTACCCGGAGATCTGTCCAACCTGTATCGGATGCACCGCGCGGAGCGGGCGGACTGCGTGTCCGCGTGGATGATTGAAACCGTTTGAAGGGACCGTACACGAAATCTTGAGACGGAAGGAACAGACATGTACACAGAACAGTATCGTTGTCATTCTCATGAGAGTGCGGGCAACAATGGCCCGGCGTTTTTCTATGGCTACTGCCACGATTCGCGCCAGATGAAGATGATGACCTATCCCGAGTATGTGAACAGCGCGCAGACCACATATAACAACATGGTGAGCAGCCCGGCCACCATTCTGCAGCAGTTGAGCGACATGCTGAGCAACACAGGTTCAACGAAATATGAATCTCCAAGCAGATATGGCAAGCAACACGAACGGCATGAGCATGATTGCAATTGTGAATGCGATTGCCACGTTCACTGCGCGGACGCTGTAGAGTATGCCCGTTGCGGGGAAGTTCGCTTGATTCCCATTACCCTTGAAAATGATACGCGGCGTGAGCGGAATGTTGTGTTGACTCTAGGTACATTTGCTACGCAGTCAGGCACGGAGTTGGGATGGCAGGCAACGCTTTCTGATACTACGTTCACACTGCCTCCCTGCGGGGAAAAGACCGTACTGCTTACGGTTCCTGTGCAATGCGGCAATTCTGATGTAAAGGGTTCTGACGTGAAAGCAGATAACAACGCCTCCGTAAGTGGGGGAGGTTGATTCCTGCAAAGTGGCCTATGCAACACTGCGGGCGGAAGGATGCGACATTCGGCCCCTGGTGATTGCCGTGGCAGTGCTATCGAATCACTGCGGGGCATATCGCTCCGAATATGGATGCGGCTGCTACTGACTTTTTCTTGAATGCTAACGGCGCGTGGCGCGCAGGATGCGATATTGCCACGCGCCGTTGCGCATTTGCTCATAGACTCCGAAACCGGGCACGGCGAGGAAGTTATCGATCATCTCGGTATGTCCGCCGAAGGCCTCTGCGCGCGTAGCGGTGATTTCGCGTTCGCTGCCAATTGCAAGTCCTAGCGAAGGTAGAAGCATCCGAACTTCCATCCAGCGCTCTACTGGCAGAAGGTAGGTGTAGAGAAAACGGCCTCCCTGTTGAAGGACGCGGCGGACCTCTGCATAAAAGACGCGGAGGTTCGGATAGGTGTGCGACGACTCAACATTCGTCACTATCTGAAATGAGTTGTCGTCAAAGGGCAGGTGCTCAGCGTCTCCTACTTCAAAATATGCGCACTGCGTGTGTGTCTTGCGGCAGAAGGCTACCGCTTCCGGAGCGAGGTCAACACCTGTAGCGTTTGCGCCGAATGCTTCTGCCATCAATGCGACCGTGCCGCCGCGTCCGCAGCCTACATCAAGGACAGCCTGGTTCTGTAGCATGGTGTCTCCGATGAGCTCAAAGGCAAGCCGCACGGAGTTTCGATTGAAGACGCCATCTGGAACTTCAAAGCGGGCTTCGTCTCCATTGCCCAGACTGACATAACCGTAATTGAGGAAGAAGGACGCGCCGCCGACTCCGGATTATCCCAGCCGCCGCGATACATCGTTATAGAAGCTGCGATAGCTTGATTTCGCCGCAACGTCTGCCGCATTGCCTAGCAGCTCTGGCTGGTTACCACTTATCTCCGCAGCGGGAGTTTCAGGCTGCTGTACTTTTGGAGCTCCTGATTGCGCGTTGCCTACGATGACGGCGAGTTCCGATACGGTAGGAGCCTCAAAGAGCTTCAGGACCGGCAGCTCGATCTGGAATGTATCGCAGATTTGCGATGCGATTTGAGCGGCCAGCAGCGAATGCCGCCGAGGTCAAAGAAGCGGTCGTGGATGCCGACGGATTCAAGGCCGAGTTGCGAGGCCCAGATATCGACTATTTTGTGCTCTGTCTCCGTTCGTGGCTCCTGATACGCGGTGGTCAGGTTTGGGCGAGGGTGACGTTCGACATCTGCACCAGCCTGGTCAGATGCTGCATGTCCAACCCATGCATTGGGCCGTTCCTCAAGATTGATGGCAACCAAAACACGCAGGCCAAGCGGAAGCCGAAGCAGTCGCAGGAAGGCATTGCCGCCTTCGGCGGGATTGATCGCGAGTGGGGGGCTAAGGCTCTGCGCCTCGGCAGCATTGTCCACGCATCCCGATCAATGCTGAGCCAGCGATTTCCTCCACGCAGAGCCAAGGCGTCGAGCACGGCGTTTGCTGCGGAATAAGAAGGCTGCGCAAGCCCGCCAAGAACTGTGGAGATTGAGGAATGGAGAACCCATCGACGCGGCTCGTGGTCTTGCATGGCATTTGCCAGATGCTCCAGACCGCGCAGCTTGGGTGAAAACTGTGCTTCAATCTGCTCTGGGCCTGTTTCTGCGATGGTGGCAAAGGCGGCAGCATCAATGCGCGCTGCTCCGTGGATCACAAGATCAATGGATCCGAAATGTGAAATAGCTGCGTCCACAGCAGCCTGAACCTCTTGGCATGATTCAGATCGGCTTTTAGGACCAGCACGTCATCCCGCTTTGCTTGTAACAAAGCCAAACGCTTGAGCATTGTGCGCTGCTCTGCGGGCAGAGCGGCATCTTCGCTTTTGGTGAGCCACTGCGATGAATCAGGCAACGTGTTGCGGCCCAGAAGAACGAGGCGTGCATGGAGACGGTGAAATAGGGCCTCTGCAAGATGAAGCCCCATATGTCCCAGGCCGCCCGTGATGAGAACAACAGGATTCGCCGGCAGGGCCACCTGCTCCTGTCCTTGCGCGGCTTTCACCGGCACGTAGGTTTCAAGAAAGCGGCTTCCCTTTTGCAAGGCAACACAGGGCTGAGGTAGTCCGCCGGTTAATTCGCTCACTACCATCTGCGGTACGGAATCTGCTGCGTCCACGTCCATGTGACATGTACGAATGCCGGGATACTCCTGGGGAATGACACGGGACATGCCGGCAATTAGCGCGCGGTTCGGGTCAACTGCATCTTCCTTATTGGCTTTTACTGTTCCGCGTGAAACGAATATCACTGGCAGCGGACGGACAGTAGGCTGCATGCTGAAGGCGCTAACGATGTGCATAGGGGCAGACAACGCGGCAACGGACGCGGCATCCAGTGTGGTATCGGCGGGCTCAGTAGCGCCCCAACAATACACACAGCGGCAAGGCGTGGCTCCGATTGGCTGATCTTCTCCGCAAGTATTTTGAAATCGTCCTTCGATACAGTTCCCGCAGTGAATTCCGTCTCGCTTGTGCGTTGCAGGCTTTCGCCTCGTGTCACGCGGATTACGTTTGCTCCATGCGCGGCCAGCTTGTCTGCGATCATTTGCCCCGGGGGGCCCGGTTCATCAAAGAGGGCAATGCGCTGGCCTGCAAGTTTACCTGCATCGATGCCGTCCAATGAGGATTCTGTCCATACCGGCAGGTAAAGCCATTGTGATGTGTCGCGCACTTCTGCAAGTGCTGCGGGGTTTTCTGGCCGCTTGCCTACCCAGTAACTTTGCCGTTCAAACGGATACGTGGGAAGGCTGACACGACGGCCCGGCTCATTCTGATGAAAGCTGTCCCAATCGATGGAAACGCAGCTGGCGCCCAGAGCTCCGGCGGCGGAGAGAATTTCTTCTGTGTCGGCTCGCCGAGAGTCCGGGCCGGGCAACGAGGTGAAACATAATGGCGTACGATCTGCGTTGCGCATTCTCTCGACGGTGAATGTGGTCAGCGTGTTGCCGGGACCGACCTCGACATACGCTGCGTCTTTTGCCGGCGCGCTCTCAAGCAGTGTTCCGATTCCATCCGCGAAGCGCACGGCACGGTGGACCTGCTCGCTCCAATAAGAAGGATTGGTTACTTGCTCGTCTACCCATTTGCCAATAAGTGTCGATATAAAAGGTCGCGCTGGGAGCGACAAAGAAACCTTCGCGACGACATCTTCAAACTCGGCGAGTATAGGGTCCATCATTGCGGAATGAAAGGCGTGTGAGGTGTGGAGACGGCGGCTTACAATGCCTGCCTTGGTTAGCTTTGTTTCAACAGAGCGCACGGAGGTGCTGGGGCCGGATAGTACGCAGAAGCTTGTCGCGTTGATTGCGGCAACGGAAACGTCTTTGCGGAGGAACGCGTCGAGCGCATCGGCAGACGTCATCACTACCAGCATTGCGCCGTGTGGGAGATTGGAGATAGGCCGTCCGCGAAGCGCTATGATTTGCAGCGCGTCCGGTAACACCACCTGCGAATGCCATGTCGCATCTGCGACTGAGCAGGCTTTCACATGCCAGGGAGACGGCGACCAGAGACGTTGAACAGGTTGTCTGCACCGCGACACTTGGCCCGCGCAGGTTCAGGCGATAGGAAGACAAGCGAGAAGTATTCCCTCTCATACTGTGCGCGCGTTTCGTTCAGCTCATTGAGCAGGTCAAAATAAAGCTGCGCCAGTTGCATCGGCTCACGCGCGACGCAAAATACATTTGTACTTGCGCAGCCGCGCTTCGTTCTTTGCTCAGCCACTACCTCAATCGAGAACCCAACACAATTCGTTTTGCATATATGGCTCATGGCAAACCATCCATACAAAGTGATGCGCACATATTTTTCAATGGTTCGCGTTCAGGAAACGTCGCCGCCTATGCCTTTTCTTCCGAGGAGGAGGTGGGCATCGACATTGAGCAGCTTCGCAGCGTTGCCAATAATGGACCAGGTGATGCGTCGCATGTTTTCTGCGAAAGAGCAGCAACAGCTTCACGGGCTTTCTCCGCAGGAACTAGAGCGCATTCTTTGCGTGCTGGACGCGTAAGGAGGCTTATGCCAAAGCAATTGGCGGAGGGCTGCTCACGCATTTTGACAGATTTTCCGTCAATGTCCTTCCAGATGTGAAAAGGCCATGGCTTCAAGACGAGGTGCATGGAGCGTCAGAGAAGAATTGGACACTTTATGATCTCCCCATGGGCGATACTTATGCGTCTGCCCTTGCTCATCCCGGCGCAGAGAGAACGATCTCGATCTACGCGGCGATTTCGACGGATGAACTTTTCTAAGCGATGACACAATGGTCGCTCCGCTATTTAGCGCCATCCGAGAGCCGGAGCAACCACTGTCAGAATTACTTCCAGGACATGTATATTGTAGGCAACTCCAAGTTGGTTTGGGACAGTCAGCAGCAGCGTGTCTGCCTCTGCGATTGCCTGATCTTCCTTAAGCTGCTCAATCAGGAGCTCCGGCTCGGCGGCGTAGCTGCGACCGAAGATTGCCCGCGTGGTTGTGTCGATGAAGCCGATTGAGTCCTCTTGCTGCCCACTTCTTCCGAAGTAAACGCGATCACGGTCGTCCATCAGCGGGAAGATACTACGACTGACGGAAACGCGAGGGGTACGGGTGTGACCAGCGTCTTTCCAGGCTTGGCGGAAGACTCGAATCTGGGTGGCTTGCTGTATATGGAATGGCTCACCTGTCTCGTCATTTTTCAGTGTTGAGCTTTGCAGATTCATTCCGAGTTTGGCGGCCCAGATGGCAGTTGCATTGGAGCCTGCGCCCCACCAGATGCGATCACGCAATCCTTCCGAGTGGGGTTCAAGACGCAACAGTCCTGGCGGATTGGCAAACATGGGACGTGGATTCGGCTGCGCGAAGCCCTCGCCTCGCAGCAGCTCGAAAAATTCCGTGGCATGTTTTCGGCCCATGTCCGCATCGGTCTCACCTGCAGCCGGGCTGTAGCCAAAATAGCGCCAGCCATTGATGACCTGTTCTGGCGAACCACGGCTGATGCCTAACTGCAGGCGTCCGCCAGCGATAAGATCGGCAGCACCCGCATCTTCGACCATGTAATGAGGGTTTTCATAGCGCATGTCGATTACCGCAGTGCCTATTTCAATGCTTTGCGTCTTGGCTCCAACTGCCGCGAGCAGCGGAAACGGGGATGACAGTTGCCGTGCAAAATGATGAACGCGGAAGTAAGCCCCATCTGCGCCGAGGCGTTCGGCCTCAATGGCTAGATCGATGGACTGCAGGAGCGTGTCAGCCGCTGACTGCGTGTGCGATTGCGGAGATGGCGTCCAATGGCCGAATGAGAGGAAGCCGATTTTCTTCATGCAAGATAAGTCTACTGGTTTAGTCCTTTAATGCCGCCGTGCATGGACTATTGCGATATGGGATGCGTCACGTGCATTAGCGCCAGGTCTCGGAAACTGCGGATCAGGGTATTTTCGTGCCTGGGCGACCAGACGATAACAAAATCCACAAACGCATCCTTTGCCTTGAGTGGGCAAAAAGCCAGGTCGCGAGTACGGAATTGCTGCTCATTTACTGGCAAGAGGCCTATGCCTTCCCCTGCCTGCACCATGAGTACAACGCTTGACCAGACCGAAGAGATGCTGGCGATGCGCGGCGAAAATCCAGCCTCTGAACAGAGTTCGATTACCTTGTCAAAAACTACCGGTGAGGTTTCGCGCGACGATAGCACAAAATTTTCATTGGCTAAGTCACGCAAATCCACTGGCCCCGGCGCGGCGGGGTGGTTCTTGGGAAGAATTGCGACAATCGGGTCCTGATGAATTGTGATGGCGCGCAGCTCTGCGTGGAACTCCGGCTCCAGTCGGCGAGAAAAAGCAACGTCGATCCGGCCATCGACCAATGCCGGCCACTGCTGTGCAGGAGCCATTTCCAGCAGCGAAAGGTGGACGCCGGGATAGCGTTTACGAAAACTCTGGATCAGCCTGGGGAAATTAACACCAGAGCCTCCGGCAAAAAAACCTACACGCAAGGTTCCAGCTTCTCCGCGATGCACGCTCTGGGTCATGTGCACGGCTCTGTCAGTAGCCGCGAGGATGCTCCGGGCTTCCTTAAGAAACACATCTCCCGCAGGAGTCAATTCCGTCTTCTTAGGCAGTCGTGAGAAAAGCGAGACATTTATCTCATGCTCTAAGCTTGCAAGCTGCTCGCTGATGGCAGATTGCGCTACGTGCAAAAGGCGCGCAGCCGCACTAAAGCTGCCTGATTCCGCAACCGCAACGAAGTAACGCAGGTGCCTGAGTTCCATTCCATCCTCATGGTATCGGTTTTCCCGATGGCTAACAACGGGAATAACTGTGAAACATTTAGATGGAAGTAGAATCAATAAATATACCGGAATCTATCTTCCCCGGAGAATTGTGAAAAATGAGGCTCGGACTGCATGTGGATCGTTAAACTAGCCCTTAACCGGCCTTATACCTTCATTGTCCTGGCGCTGCTCATCCTGCTGGCGGCGCCTGTGGTGATTCTGCGCACGCCCACAGATATCTTTCCGAATATCAATATCCCGGTGATCTCGATCGGCTGGCAGTATACGGGGCTCAACCCGGAAGAAGTTGAAGGGCGACTCACTTCGCCTTATGAAAAGGCGCTCACCACTCTTGTAGACAACATTCAGCACATCGAATCGACCACATATAACGGCCAGGCTGTTATCAAGGTCTTTCTGCAGCCCGGCGCGTCTCTCGATACCGCTAACGCACAGATTACCGCGGCTTCACAATACCTGCTGCGCCAGTTGCCGCCGGGGATTCTTCCGCCGCAGATTATCAACTTCTCCGCATCCAGTGTGCCGATTCTGCAACTGGGTGTTTCCGGCAATGGCTTGTCGGAATCTCAACTGAATGACTATGCCACAAATTATGTTCGTACCCAGCTCGTAACGGTGCCCGGCGCGGTTATTCCTCTGCCTTATGGAGGTAAGCAGCGCCAGGTCAACATCAGCATGGATCAGGCTGCGATGCAATCGAAGGGCATTGCTCCTGGAGACATTCTCGATGCCTTGTCCACGCAGAATGTTGTCACGCCATCGGGCACCATCAAGATTGGCCAGTCTGAGTATGATGTGCGCACCAATGGAACGCCGCGCACTGTAGCAGAGCTTGCTAACGTCCCCCTCAAGCAAGTTAACGGCACCACGATTTACCTGCGAGATGTTGCGAGCGTAAGTGACGGCTTCCAGATACAGACCAACATGGTGCGGCAAGACGGACACCGCGGCGTGCTTATCTCGGTTCTGAAGAACGGCAACTCTTCCACGCTCGATGTTGTGCAAGGCGTTCGTGGCTTGCTACCACGCGTGGCCAGCATGGTTCCGCCAGAGTTGAAGATTTCAGCACTCTCGGACCAGAGCGTCTTTGTTCGTGCCGCCGTGGAAGGCGTGGTACGCGAGGCAATTATTGCCGCCGCACTGACGGCGCTAATGATTCTGCTGTTCCTTGGCAGTTGGCGCTCCACGCTCATCATTGCCGTGTCCATTCCATTGTCGATTCTCACGTCGGTCATCATTCTTGGGCTACTTGGAGAGACCATCAACACGATGACACTTGGCGGCCTGGCGTTGGCTGTCGGCATTCTTGTGGATGACGCTACTGTCACAATTGAGAACATTGAGCGGTTCCTCGAGGATGGCTACGGACTACGTGAAGCCATCCTGGAAGGCGCTGCACAAATCTCCGTACCAGCACTGGTTTCCACACTTTGTATCTGCATCGTCTTTCTACCGATGTTTTTCCTTGGCGGTGTGGCGCGCTATCTCTTTGTCCCGCTTGCAGAGGCTGTGGTCTTTGCTATGCTCGCCAGCTATGTTCTTAGCCGTACGCTGGTTCCCACGCTGGCGATGTATCTGCTGCGCGCCAAAGAGCATGGCGCGGCTACCAAGGGATTTTTTGGACGCTTTCAGCGTGGCTTTGAACGCGTATTCGAGCGCATACGCACCAGGTATCACGCGCTGCTGCAGGCCCTGGTACTGCGCCGGTATATTTTCATCCCTGTCTTTCTCGGCGTCTGCCTGATTGTGTTTGCGCTTGTTCCTTTTCTCGGTGAAGACTTCTTCCCGGACACCGACAGCGGCCAGTTCATCATGCATGTTCGCGGACCGTCCGGCATGCGCATTGAGGATACTGCCCGCCTCTTCGACTTGGTCGAAGCTGAAATGCACAAAGAGATTCCTGCCTCAGAAATCGACAACATTCTCGACAACATTGGCATGCCGTATAGCACGATGAATACGCAGCATCTAACGAACGGCACACTTGGCGCCAGTGACGGCGATATCCTTGTCACTCTTAAACCCGAGCATCACCCGACAGCTAATTATGTGAAGTCCCTGCGCGCAAATTTGCCGCGCATGTTTCCGCAGGCGACTTTCTACACGCTGCCTGCCGATATTACTGCGCAGATTCTCAACTTCGGCATACCCGCCCCGATTGACGTGCAAATTGAAGGCAACGATGTAGATGCCAGCAAGGCACAGGCTGACAAAATTCTTGCAATGATGCGCCAGGTTCCGGGGCTTACTGATCTGCGTATACAACAGCCTTTCGACTACCCGACGCTGCAGGTGGACGTGGACCGCACAAAGGCTGTACAGGGAGGCTTCACCGAGCGCGACGTGGCCACCAGCGTGCTCAATACACTTAGCGGCAGCTTCCAGGTAACTCCTATGTTCTTCCTCAACTGGAAGAACATGGTGAACTACAACGTGGTAGCTCAGACGCCGCAATACAAGATGGATTCGATGCAGGACCTGCAGAATATCCCCATCAATCGGACGGCGCGCACGCAGACGCCTGCGGCTGCTTCTTCCAATCCTGAGATTCTCAGCGACCTGGCTACCGTGTCGCGCAACCATGAAATGTCGGTGGTGAACCACTACAACATCCGGCGTGTGGTTGACATCTACGGTAATGTTCAAGGACGCGATCTGGGCAGCATCAGCCAACAGCTTACAACGATTCTGAACGATAACTCGAAGTCGCTTCCACGCGGCACCTTTATCACGCTCAAAGGCCAAGTGCAAACAATGCGCAGCTCCTATATTGGACTGCTTGGCGGCCTCATCTTTTCGATTGTGCTTGTGTATCTGCTGATCGTGGTGAACTTCCAGAGCTGGGTGGACCCATTCATCATCATTACGGCGCTACCCGCCGCGCTGGCCGGCATTGTGCTTTTTCTCTTCCTGACGCACACCACGCTGAGCGTTCCGGCTTTGATGGGAGCCATTATGTGTATGGGTGTGGCTACGGCAAACAGCATCCTGGTTGTTTCCTTTGCCAAGACGCGCCTGGAAGACCATAGCGATGCGGTTCGAGCTGCAATTGAAGCGGGAGCTACACGCTTCCGTCCCGTCATTATGACAGCGCTGGCAATGATTATTGGCATGGTACCCATGGCACTCGGCTTTGGGGATGGCGGCGAACAGAATGCACCGCTTGGGCGCGCTGTTGTTGGCGGCCTGCTTTGCGCAACAGTTGCTACGCTGCTCTTTGTGCCTACCGTCTTTGCACTCATTCATGGCTCAAAGAAGAGCCAAAAGGCACGTGAACAGAAACGCCTTGTGGAGGAGCACGCATGAGCGCCACGAACGAAATGGAGAAACGGATGACCGCACAGGAGCAAAAAGTGGCAGCCTCTGCAACAGAAGATGTGGTGCCCGCGCACGAAGATGCCGGCCACGCATCGGCCACGCCGGAGAACCCCGGTGGTGGGCGCACGATTGGAATCATTGCCGCAATTGCCCTGCTTGCTGCAATTGGATACGGGCTTTACCAGCGCTCTGCGAGCGAGAACAAGCTTGCGCAGGCGACGAGCGAGGCTGCCATTCTTTCGGTCAATGTTACGCAGCCGATTGCAGGGTCGCAGTCAGGCGATCTTACGCTACCAGGCAACGTGCAAGCATTTACGGAAACTCCTATCTACTCGCGCACGAATGGCTACCTCAAGAAGTGGTATTTCGACATTGGCGCACGTGTTCGCAAAGGGCAGCTTCTTGCTGAAATTGAAACACCGGAAATCGATCAGCAATTGCAGCAGTCGCGCGCTGAACTGGAGCGCATGCAGGCAAACGAACAACTTGCCGGAGTAACGAGTAATCGCTGGCAGGCACTGCTTGCCAAGCATGCTGTCTCGCAGCAGGAAGCCGATCAAGCCCGCAGCAACTACATTGCTGCGCAGGCGGCTGTGGATGCAAGCCGCGCGAATGTTCGCCGGCTTGAACAACTTCAAAGCTACGAGCGCATTATTGCGCCATTCGACGGTGTTATCACTGCCCGCAATACGGATATTGGCGACCTGATCGATGCTGGTTCTGGCTCAAATAATCCACGTGAACTATTCCATCTCGCAGCAGTTGAAAAACTGCGCGTCTATGTTGCCGTGCCTGAGATTTACTCCGATTCTATCCATAACGGCGACAACGCAATGCTCACACAGGACTCCAACCCCGGCGCTAAAATTTCCGGCACCATTGTGCGCAATGCTAATGCCATTGACCATACCACCCGTACGCTGAATGTCGAAGTTGACGTCGATAACTCAAAAGGGGTTCTTCGTCCCGGCGCATATGTGTTTGTGCACTTCCACCTGCCAGCTTCGTCCAACACTGTCACACTGCCCTCGAATACACTGCTCTTCCGCTCTGAAGGCCTGCGTGTCGGAGTTGTACGCAATAGCCGCGTCGAGCTTGTTGCCGTGACGATTGGTCAGGACTTTGGAAGCTCGGTCGAGATTACTTCCGGACTCACAACGAACGATCAGGTGGTTCTTGATCCACCTGATTCCTTGGCTGCAGGCACAGAAGTGCATGCTCAGCTTGTTTCTCCGCGAGGCAAGCAATGAGGAAGCTTCGCTGGCAAAACACAATTCTTCTCTCTGGAACTGCTGCGCTCGGGCTTGTTCTTGCAGGCTGCCGCGTGGGGCCGGATTATGTGCGTCCTTCCGCTCCAACCGCGCCCGCATTCAAAGAGCCTCTGCCGGAAAACTTCAAGGCAGAGGATGGTTGGAAACCTGCGCAGCCCAGTGATGCGCAGCTTAAGGGCGACTGGTGGACGTTGTTTCAAGATACGCAGCTTAATGCTCTTGAAGCGCAAGTTGATACGGCTAACCAGACACTCCAGGAAGCTGAAGCTAACTTCCGGGCTGCCAGAGCCGCTGTTCGCCTGAACCGCTCCGCAGAGAAGCCTACGATCTCGACGGGGCCAAGTGTCGGCGCTGTGCGTGATTCCAAGAATCAGCCCTACTTCAACTCATCTGCTGCTGACAATGGAGAGGGGAACTTTGTTCTTCCTTTCGACCTTGATTATGAAATTGACCTCTGGGGACGCATTCGCCGCACCGTCACTCAGGCACGCGAACAGGCGCAAGCCTCTGCGGCTGATTTAGAAACATCGCGCCTTTCGCTCCATGCCGAGTTGGCAGTTGACTATTTTAGTCTGCGCTCTGCCGACGCCGAGAGCAGGCTGTTGCATGACACGGTGAAGGCATTTCAGGATGCTGTGCAGTTGACGGAAGACCGCTATAACGGTGGCGCCTCACCGCTTTCCGATGTAACACAGGCACGGACGCAGTTGCAGGCCGCGCAGGTACTGGCTACGGACGTCGATATTCAGCGTGCGGCTTATGAGCACGCCATCGCTGTGCTCATTGGCAAAGCGCCTTCTTCATTCACGCTTACGCCTTCTCCCATCACAGTAGAATCGCTGGCCCTTCCTGCAATCCCAGGCATGCTGCCATCGCAATTACTTGAGCGCCGTCCGGACATTGCGGCAAAGGAACGCCGCATGGCTGCCGCTAACGAACAGATTGGCATTGCACGCGCGGCTTACTACCCAACGCTGTCTCTTTCCGCTGCGGCTGGATTTATGGGGACTTCCGCGGTTAACTGGTTCACATGGCCAAGTCGCTTCTTTGCCGTTGGCCCAACACTTTCAGAAACGCTTTTTGATAATGGCCGCCGTCGCGCTACATCTGATATTGCTCTTGCGCAATACGATGCTACGATTGCTGACTACCGCCAGACCACGCTCACGGCCTTCCAACAAGTGGAAGACAATCTGAACGCACTTCACAACCTCGAGATCGAGGCGAACCAGCAGCACGATGCAACCGCATCTGCAGCGCAATCTCTCGATTTGTTCAATACGCGTTATGAGAACGGCGTGGACAACTATCTCCAGGTTATTACGTGGCAAACATCTTTGCTGCAGAACCAGCGCAACGATATCGAAATCACGCGTCGGCGTTTTGAATCAACTGTCCTTCTGATTAAAGCTCTAGGCGGGGGATGGAATAGTTCCCAACTGCCGCAACTGCCCTAGAAACTATCAGGCGCTGCTTTCACTTATTGAAAGCAGCGCCTGATGGACTATGCTATCTCGATATTGCTGTGGAAGTTTACTGCGACTGCGTGCTGCGTTTTACCCATTGATTCCAGACAGTGGAATTCGTAAGCATCTTAATGTACACGCCTCCGACTACGGATCGCGCCTGGAAGCTGACCTCACGCGCTGATTTCGTGTCATACCAATCTGACATCGGCACACGATCGGCTGTCTGGTTCAAATACGGGATGATCGGATGCACAATCGCGCGAAAGTCTTCGGGATTTGACGCCAGGGTAGCGGTCCATAGTGTCCAATCCAGTTTGGTATATGTCGCGCGATTGTCGAGAGGTAGGCCAAACTCATTCAGTTTGCCTTTATAAAAGGCAAGCTCGCGCTCTGCAACCTGGGCAGGAAACATATGCAAACCGAGAATGTTATCCCACACGAGGTTGTATTTCTGACTCCATGTACCTGGCTTGTCGAAGGCCAGCTTATAGTGATCGCCGTCCGCGGCTGCTTCTACCCATCTTCCAGCCATGGACTTGGCAGCAGTTCCATACTTCTCTGCAGTCTTATGGTCGCCTAACTTTTCGGCAAGCTGCCCATAGGCCGCCAATGCCTCGATGGCCTTGATTGACAGGTTGCTGTTGTGTGCCAGGTGTCCTGCGAAATCATCTGTGCAAAGCTGGTTCTCTGGATCAAAGCCCTTGTCGAGGAGATATTCGGCCCACTTTGTCAGTAGAGGCCAATAGCGCGTCGTAAACGCAGTATCGTGCTCCGCCTGCGTCAGCGCGGCAACGAGCAGAATGATATTGCCGGACTCTTCCACTGGCATCTGATCGTCTTCGCTAACCTCTCCTCCGCCATAGAGCTGGCCATTTGCTAACGGATATACGCCGATGTCATGGGGGGCAAATGGAAACTTCCAATGAGGAGTTTGTGCGTAGCGCATCACGGGTTCGAGCTGCGCTTCCACCAGCTTGGGATTCAGGAATAGAAACATTGGAGCAGATGGGTAAATCACATCGATCGTAGAGATCGACCCATTGCTGAAGTTTTCTTTCGGCATAAAGAAGGGAGCGCCAGCGGCGTCTTCCACCAGCTTGTGGGCTCCAATTGCCTGCCGAAAGGCCAGTACGGAAATGGCCGCATACTCTGGGCCACCGGCTTGAACCAGGTCGTGCTCCAGGTCTGCGTCATACTGCTCTGCACGTTTTGCGAGCGATGGGTAATCATGTTCCGACGCATGCAACAAATCAGCAAATGTCGGGAACTCCTTGCGCCAATAAGGCAGCAGTCTCTGGTGCATATATTCGATGGAGTAAATGTCATCGTATGCCAACAGAATATGCCGCGAGACTTCCGACGATCCAACCTTGCCTAGTGGCAACGCCACGCTCAATAACGGGTGTGCCGGATATCTGCTTTGCGGCATGCGAGGCTGGTCCAAGTCGTCCCGCGTGGGCAAGTTGCCCGAAGCTACAAACTGTCTGCGATCATTTTCGTTGCCTGCTGTGAGTGTGGCAGCGCCCTGACCGTCTGGAACTCCTATGTAGAAATAGCCCCAGTTGATGCGAACATTATCGCCCCACTGTTCGAGCATCGGTTGCTTCTGGGAACCAACACGAAGCAGGTTTAGGCCTTCAATCCGTGCTCGCGACCATACGACTGGCTCGCTGGGAGTGTTGGTGGCAATCGTCCCATCGGCATCGAAGTAGAGCGTTACATCATGCTCGGCACCATCGCGCGACTTTACATCCCAGCTAAGGTAGGTGACAGGCCGCGACATTACGCGTAGGTCGTCAGGGAATGCAGGAGTAAGGAAACGCACGCGAATGACGACTTTTTCATTTTGAAGTGTGACGATTGTGCGTGTGGGCGTTACCTGCCGCTGTGTTTCTTCCAGCGCTGGAATCGAAGAATTGGCATCTCCTAAATATCGATAGCTCTTGCCGTCAATCCGAATAATGCCATTCAGCGCCTGGTGCGTTCCAGTCCAGTGCCGCGTGGCTCCGTCCGTCAACTTATCCGATGCAGACCAGATGCTGAAATACGGATCATGCACAACCAACGGTGTTGCGGGAGCTCGTAACGCAGGGATGGGATCATTCTGCGCTGATAACAGGCTTCCCTCTACACTCAAAAGCGCAATAGCAGCCATTACGCTCAACATGAACTTCTTCATACTGTTTCCCCCCGTGCTAACTCGAGATGTCTACGTTACCTATGTCTTGAGACGACCCTATACATCATGGAGTAGTCGATCTATTGGAAGCTTCTGGATCTTTGCTCTTGTTGTTTTGGTTTGGTCTGTTTTCATCCCTCACTGCTAAAAGGCGTTGCACTACCTGCTGACTCTTATCCTTGTCACCTAGCTGCGCATATGCCTTGGCAAGGAGAAAGTACGATTTTTCGTAGCGTGGATTGTCCTGGATTGCCGCAGTAAGATGGGTTACGGCATCCGCTAGGTGATGCCCATCGAGAAGTAAAGCCCCCATTTCGCACTGCGCAGGGGCGTAGTGCACATCTGCATTCAACGCTTGCCGGAGCATGTCTTGTTCCCCGGTTTCATCTCGCTTTACTCTCAGGGCAAGTGCAAGCTGGAAGTAGGTTCGCGGCTGGTCGGGGGCCAAATCAATTGCCTTGTGATACTCGGCTATTGCTCCATCCGTGTCACGCATCCTGGAAAGTACATTTCCGAGGAGATAATGCGCCTGATATGACCTGGAATTTAGCGTGATGGCGTGCTGCAAGTCCTGTTTGGCTTCAACATAGCTGGATGCGTCGAATTCGCTTTCCGCCAACGTGACGAAAAACTCTGGGGAATCCGTATATGCTTCCCTCTGCTTTCCAAGAAGATGATTGACGTCCGGATAACGGCCTTGCATCTGAAGTGTATTGGCCAGTAACAACAGCGTTTGAAGCGATGGATAGAACTTGTAGGCAGCTTCCGCCGTGTTTTGTGCTTGAGGGAGCTGATGGGCTGAGAGATATACGACGGCAGCCATCTCCATCTCCTGCTCCGGTGTTTCTGAATTCGGGTGGAAGTTTGCCAGGGACTTTGCTGCTTTATCTATATCTTTGCTGGCAAGGTATTGACGCGCCAGAGACGCCGCAATGCTGTTGTTTGCAGGCCATACAGAGTGTGCTCGCTGCAATACAGCTATTGCATTCGGTGTATCTCCGTTGCCTTCATCAGCAGCCGCAAGCAATAGGCTTACCCTTGCATCGCAATTTTTTTCAGAAAGTGGCTGTAATATGGCAGCCGCATCCTGATATTGCGATTGGCCCATCGACATGCTGGCTTTCTCCAGCGCGGCGTCCACTTCATTTTGTGAGGGACAATTTCTTCCTGATGTGGAATGGACTTGCCTGGAATGAGTTGAAGACGCAGCTTGCCCACTTCCGTCCTCCGCCCTGGCTGCTGGCCTGCCAGACAGGCAGCCAACAACCAGGGCAGCTAGAAGGATGCGTTTTCTCATCAATTGCAAATCAAAACCCATTCAGCAATCTTAGAAGGTAATGCGTCCACTTAGCTGAATTACACGCGGGGCATTTGCACTTCCTACCATGCCGAAATTCGCGTCAAGACTGCCTGTGTCCACGGCGTTGAAATTGACCCGGTTGAAGGCGTTGAAGAAATCCGCGCGGAAGGTCAGGCTAACGGGCTCTCCAAGCTTCCAGCTCTTGTATCCGGAAAGGTCATAATCCTGATATCCCGGATTTTGAACATTGTGTGTTCCTGAGTTTCCCTGGATTCCAACGGCGTGGAGCGGTACGACATTTTGAGTGTTGAAGTAGGGACCAAGCCGTCCGTGCCTTCCAAGACCCGAATGTAGCGAATGATCGTTGATGGGGCCTGTAACATCAGGCAGGGAGTTCACGAAAAATCCGAGACTCTGGCCGCTGCCCAATGTTGTCCACGGGCCGGTACGCAGAGAGGCGATGCCGGCAACTTTCCAGCCTCCGACAATCGCGTCCACGAACGCACCTCGATTCAGATGCGCCTTGCCGTGTCCGAACGGAAGCTCGTAGATTCCATTTGCAGAGAAGATGCTATTGATGTCCTCCGTGCAGTGGCTGTAGTCAAGACGCATATCCGTATGCCATGTGAACTCATCCTGGTAGGGAGTTCCGAGGCACTTGGAGAATGTGTAGTTGGCCATTGCCGAGAAGCCGGAGCTGAATCGCTTCTCAACGCGGCCGAGTATCGCGTGATAGCTTGAGGTTCCTGTGTTCTGGTTCTCCTGCACACCGCTATAGCAGCCAACGAGGTTTGGTGGCGTCCCGCAAGTGGCCCACAAAATTGTGACTCCATCTGTATTGAGCGGGTTAATCTCATTGCGCTCCTCGTAATGGCGCACGGACGTTCCAATATAGGCGACTTCAAAGAACCAGTCCTTGACCGTGTGATCGACCATCAGGTTCCATTCCAGCGCGTAGGGTGTCTTTCCATCCGGCTGAATGAAGGAGACAGTCGGGCCACCACCTGAGAAGTTTCCGCTCGTCATCTCATCCGAGTACATTCCCGCAGCACCATGCGTGCCGTCGAGATTGAAGCTTATCGGCCTGCCAACTGCAGGGTTGTTGAAGCTGTTTACCTCGTAGAGTTTGGTGGTATCTACTTCCACTTCATACTGGTTGATATTCGGTTGCGTGAAATAGATTCCGAATCCACCCTTGACGGAGGTATTGGCTTTTTCCGATGGGCTCCAGTTGAAACCGAAACGCGGTGAGACATTGCTCCACGTCGGCTTGACCATGTTTCTGCCCAAGCCCATGACCTTGGTATCAGGGTAGGTGAGGTCCTGTCCGGTGGAAATGTCGAAACTGCCGACGCGATTGTCTCTTTCAACGGGGGGAGAACGATGCTCCCAGCGAACGCCGTAGTTCAGCGAGAGCTTGCGGTTAACTTTGTAATTGTCCTGAACGTAGTAGGACTGATACCACATTCTCAGATTCAAGGTGGGATCGCCAAGAGAGGTTCGCGTAGTCGCCGGTACGCCCATTAGAAGGTCGGCAACAGGGTCTCCGCTGTATGCGCCATTGAAGCCGATTGAAGTGGCGGACCAGTCTTCGTACAGGTACATCGGCTCGTAGCGAATGTCCACTCCACCTGTAATCTGATGCTTCCCTTTCTGATACATCAGGGACTCTGTCCACATATTCAGGCCTTCCCTCACCAGGTCAGTGCCGTTCGAGGAACCAGGATTGCCATATCCCGACACACCGAACGAAGGAGGACCGTAGGAACCGGGCGCATCTGTTTCGTTAATCAGGCCTAGCGGGTTGGCTTGAGAGGCATCGTAGCCAAGGCCGCGCTGTAGTCCCACTGCGGTGTGGCTCCATCCATAGCGAAGATTGTTGACCAGATTGGGAGTGAATGTGTGTGTCCAACCAACTGCCAGATTCTTTGGAGATGACGGATAAATCTGTGTGTTGGCGACCGTCATTCCGGGAGTGGTAACCGTTTGATTGTTGCCTGTGTAACGCACAAAGGCTACATCTCTTGTACCGATTGTGTAATCGACCCTGCCGCTGTACTGGTCCCAGTTGTTGACTGTAGTGGCAACGTTGAAGTAATTGGCGGTGCCGTTGTTATAGCTGCCGTTTGGCTTTGGGTACAACGCCAATATCTTTTGCCCAATAGCGCTGACAAGCGACTGTGGGACCTGGTTGCCTGGCAATGCAGCATAACCGGACGGCGTAGTCGGGTCCTGCTGGTAAGGGTTGTAGAGCTGCTGCGAAACGGAACTGAAGTCACCTGCCAACTGTGCATCATTCGGAACCAGGTTGTATAAGTCGTTTGGCTGGCTCTGACGGAAACCTTCATAGTTGGCGAAGAAGAACAGCTTGTTTCTTACAATCGGTCCTCCTACGCTGGCTCCAAACTGGTTTTGATGAAAGGCCGGCGCGTCTCCGATATCAAAGTAGTTGCGCGCATCGAAGTCGTTGTTGCGAAGGAACTCATACGCTGTTCCGTGGAAGCGATTTGTGCCGGATTTGGTAACGACGTTGATGAAGGCACCGCCTGCACCGTATTGCGCTGGCGCGCCGGAATTCATGACGGCAAATTCCTGCACCGCGTCGGGATCAGGAAGCAGACCTGCGGCACCGTACCACGCGTTGCGCGTTTCGATGCCATCGTAGAGGTAGCTGTTGTCGTCTTCGCGCAGGCCGCTTACGTCTACGGCTACCGTGCCGGCGGCGCTCCAGCCGGAAGCGGGAGAAGAGATGCCGGAGACGGTAACGGGAACTACGCCGGAGGACAGCAACGCCAACTGCAGGTATTCGCGCCCGTTCAAAGGCATATCCGTGATTTGCTGGCTTTCAATGAGCTGCTGAGAGTGGGACGATTCCGTGTCCAACAGCAGGGTGGATGCGTTCACGGATACGGTCTGTTCCGCGGAGCCAACCGCAAGTGTGATGTTGTTCTGGAATACCTGGCCTACAACCAGCGTGAAGGCCTGAATGCGCTGCGTCTCAAAGCCGGACTTGGTCACTTCCATTGTGTAGCTGCCGGGAGGCAGGTTTGTGACATGGTATGCGCCCTGGTCGCCGGTCACTGCCTGGTACACGATGCCTGTTGCGGAGTTTGTAACGGCAACGCTTGCGCCAGTCACAACAGCGCCAGAACTGTCTGTCACTGTTCCATTGATTTGGCTTGTTGTGGTCTGCGCATGAGTGTAAATCGGGTTCGCGAAAATGACTGCCAGCGTCACTCCAAATGCCACTATGCTCGAATGCATTCCCACGCAACGCAGCCATGACTTCAGCTGCAACAATTGGTGTTTCATTCGGTCTTCCTCCTGCAAAAAAGAACTACCAACTCGGGCTTGCCGCAGGGATTGCATCTTGACTACCTGTAAACATTTACATCCCTGACTCTTGTTCCTGTGTCGCCGAGAATCCTAGGCTTGACTGAACAGGATAGGCAATAGGACGACGGAACCAATTTCGAGTGGGTCAAAGGACCTATGATTGCGTTGCACGTGAGATGAATAGAATCGAGCAATACCATTTCAAGCATTTGCCTCTGCGTTGAGAGCCCACGGTTCGGCCAGCGAGATGTGGCGGAACCTGTTGAAGTGAACAGAAGAGTGAGAGTATGCGCTTACCACGAGTAACCCTAATCCAGTTTTTGGCGGTCTTATCGGCTGTTGTGGGGCTGTCCTTCGCTACATGGCTATGGCTCCACTACCGGCAGGAAGAGAATGCTGTTCCTGCTCGCAGCTTCTTGTTGCAACGCGAAAATGCGCATGAGTGGACAGGCTTTGGCGGCAGTTGGGAGATTGCCAATGGGGCGGTGCAATCCAATTCGTATGAACGGGGCGCTAAGCTGCTTGCCGGTTCTCAGTATTGGAGTAATTACACGCTGAACACCGATATCTGGTTTGATGGACCGGCCGCGGATATGGGCGTCGTTATCCGAAGCAATGATGAAATGCGTGGAGTTGATTCGTATAACGGGTACTTTGTGGGTCTGCGCAGCCTGGATGGGACGCTGGTTTTGGGACGGGCGAACTATGCGTGGCTTGAGGTTTCTCCCGTTATCATGCCCGGTGGAATACGGCCCTATACGTGGTATCGGTTGCGGGTTACAGCTTATGGATGCAATATTGCCGCATCGGTTACAAACCTTGTTACGCAGCAGACTGCGTGGATTGCTTTTCAGGAACACTTTTGCTTTACGCATGGGCGGTTTGGAGTGCGAGGCCTGAACGCCAATGCGAAGTGGAGCAATATCAGCGTGGAGCCGGCTACATGGAATGACTATCATGAGCTGGCGAAGCATGTTGCTTTTGTTCAGCACCCTATCCATGCGAGTGGGCCGCCGTGGTGGACACCGTGGCATGTGGGCATGCTGTTTGTGGGAATCCTATCTGCGGCTTTGCTGATTCAGCTTGCTTATTTTCGTTTTCAGACATGGAAGATACGAACTATCAACCGTGAGCGCGAGCGGCTGGCGCATGAGATTCACGATACGATGGCGCAGGGATTTGCCGGTGTTGGGTACCAGATCCAGGGGATTCGAACAAGCATTGTTCGTGCGGAATCTCTTGATGCCCGGAGTATTGCGGACCAATTGAATGTTGCTTATCAGCTGGTTCGGAGCTGCCATGAGGAAGCCAGCAGGACGATTGCGATTTTTGGATTGGCTTCGCCTTCGATACAAAACAATCTTCTTGGTGAGTTGTCGGAAACTGCTCGCAAGACTGCGCGAAACAAGATTAAGACTACTGCTGAGATGCGTGGAGATCCTGTTCCGTTGAACCTGCGGCTTGCTGACGCCTTTTTGCATATCGGGCGAGAGGCGATTGCGAATGCGTTGAGTCATGGAGACCCCACTCTTCTGCGGATTGCGTTGAGTTACCAGGGCGGCTGTGTTGAGTTGATTGTGGAAGACAATGGCAGTGGGTTTGAGTATTCGCAGGAAAAAGAGGGGTTTGGGATTCTTGGGATGCAGAAGCGGGCTCGCAGCGTGGGAGGAATATTGCACATCCAAAGTACGCTGGGGCAAGGCACGCAGGTACGCGTGAAAGCCAGCCTGCAGAATGTTGGGTTGCGTGACAGGATTGCCGCGCTGATTAAACGCAGGGTTGGGGATGTGTCGGCTTTGAGCAATTAGGGCTGCTTGCTCTACTCTGAGAGGCGAATCAGGCCGCGGCGGACTGCGGTTGTTACTGCTTCCGTTCTGTCGTCTGCGCCTAGCTTTAAGAGGCAGCTTGCTACGTGGTTGCGGGCGGTTTTGGCGCTGATGAAGAGGCGGTCGGCGATTTCCTTGTTGGTCAATCCGTTGGCTACCAGCTTGAGCACTTCCAGCTCGCGCTGGCTTAGTTCCTGACGGGCGATTGACTCGGTCAAGCGCCTTGCGATGTCAGGCGGGACGCAGAGCTTGTTCTGGTGGACTGTTTCTACTGCGCGGATAATCTCCTCTTGCGGGGTGTTTTTGAGCAGGTAGCCCATGGCGCCGGCTTGCATGGCGCGGAATATGTATTCGTCTTCGGCGTAGTTGGTGAGTACGAGGACGCGTATCTCCTGATCGATGTGGCGGAGTTGCGCGATGGCGTCCAGGCCTTCCATTTCCGGCATGCGGAGGTCCATGAGCACTACGTCCGGGCGGGCTTTGCGCACTTCGTCTATGCCTTCTTTTGCGGAGCCCGCTGTGCCCGTTACCTGAATGTGCGCTTCACTTTCGAGCATGGTGCGCAGACCCAGCCTGACTACTGGATGGTCATCGACGACGAGCACTTTGATTCTCTTTTCGGGGTCTGCCATGGAATTACAGTATTCCCATCTTTCGTTTTCGTTCAACTTGTCTTTTGATAAAGCGGCTCTTGCGCAGGGCACTCTATTCGATGCGAGAATGCCATTGCTTCTCATCCATTGCCTGACTGAGAAGCGAAATTGAGGAAGCGAAGGAGCTCCATGCAACTTACATCGCGGTCATTGTTTGGAAGAATCTTATCAACTGCAGCTGTTCTTTTTGCTGTTGCAATGGCGTTGCATGGCAGCGCTGCGGCGCAGAAGGGTGCGGCTCGTCCGTGCGATATCTATGCGTCTACTACTCCTTGTGTTGCGGCTTTCAGCACTACGCGCTCGCTGTATCGCGGATATGCCGGACCGCTTTACCAGGTGACGCGGCAGTCGGATAAGGCTTCCGCGGATGTTGGTTTACTTCCCGACGGCTATGCTAACGCGGCTGCGCAGGATGCTTTTTGCGCTCGTAGTTCCTGCACGATTACCAAGCTCTATGACCAGTCGCCTAATCATAGCGACCTGACGCCTGCGCCTCCGGGCGGCGCGGCGAAAGGGCCGGGGCCGAATGGTTATCAACTGCCTGCTGTTGCGGATGCTCTGCCGGTTACGGTTGGTGGGCATAAGGCCTATGGCATTGCCATCGATGCGGGGATGGGATATCGCAATGACTCGGCGAAGGAGACTGCAGTGCGCGGGCAGCCGGAGGGTGTATACATGGTGACTTCTGCTCTGCATCTGAACGAGAAGTGCTGCTTTGACTTTGGCAATGCGGAGACGAACGACCTTGATAACAAGGCCGGGCATATGGATGCGATCAACATTATGTGCCGCGGCGCTGGGTGCAATCCGGATGCGGGGCTGGATATGGAGGATGGCATCTATGGGCATCTCAAGGTGCCTGCGGGGACGGCTTTTGTTACGGATATGGGGGCCAGCGATGGGCAGCATTCTTACGCTATCTACCAGGGCAATGCGCAGTCGGGGGGACTGACGAGTACCGGGGTGATTTCTCTGCCGAAGGGGTACCAGCCTATGCAGCAGGAAGGGGCGATTATTCTCGGCATTGGCGGGGATAACAGCAATTGGGCTACGGGCTACTTTTTTGAGGGCGTGATGACCAAGGGGATGCCGGATGCCAAGGTTATGGAGGCTGTGCAGCGGAATGTTGTTGCGGCTGGGTATGCGGGGGAGTTGAAACCGTAGGAGGGGAGGCAGGTGTCAGGTTACAGATTTCAGTTGGTTGTGCCTGTTGCTGGATGTATTGTTCGCTGGGGCGGAAGCCCCGGCCTACTTTTTGTGCTGATGTGCCGCAGGCGCACAATTACGCATGTAAATTATTTAAATACAATGATATATGCCCGATATTTCCTGTTTACTTGTTGGTTAATAGGTTTGGGAAAAGTGGTTACTTTTCCAAAAAATAAAAAATTCTTTCCTTTTTTCTGGCTCGGGGAGGGGTTCACGGTTGCGGTGACCCTCCTCCTGCTTGCCAGATGCGCAGAGATTGCAAAGCATGCCTCAGGGGCTACAGCCCCGGTGCTTTCCTTTGGCTTTGATTGCGGGGGATAAATCCCCGGCCTGCTTTTTGTTCCTGATGTGCCCGGTGCTCTTGGTTTTTGTTTAATGCGCGTTAAATCAACATTTTAGAGGCGATATTGGGTGTTTCTTGATTGGTTAACAGGTTTCTGAAAAATGGTTACTTTGCAGAAAAAATGGCGCGAAAAAACTTTTTTGTGGTCTGGAAAGGCAGAAAGCCCGGTTCGTTAGAACCGGGCTTTCTTGTTGGTGATTTTGAGTATGGCACAGATGGGGTTAATTGAGCGCAAGAGTTATCCACAGATTTGAGATTTATTTTGCATGGCATGCAGCGGCTGCGCGCTTGGCGCGCCACGGGGCTTTTGTGGCCCTCCCGGTGGTCGGGGTCGGGATGGGGGTGGGGGCAGCGAAAGGCAACCGCAGATCCTTCGCTCCGTCTACCCCCACGAACGATGAAACCGTTCGCGGGGACCCAGTGCGCTTCGATCAGGATGACACCGCTGACTTTTGTGGGAGAACGTGTGATGGGGGGAGGGGAGTTGGAGGCTGGGTGTGTCGGATTCTGGTGGTTTGGGGTGGTGGTTGTAACGTGGCGTTCATGCGTTCATGAATTCTTTACATGTGGCTGCTAGGCTCGTGGCATGGTCAGCCAGCAGGAAATACACGAGCATGTAACTCAACTGCTCGACTCCGAGCAGTTTGTCAGTTCCCGGAGCATTGCAAAACTGCTTACGTTCTGCGTGGATGCCGCCCTGACAGGGAATGAAGAAAATCTCAAGGAAACGACGATTGGGATTTTCTGTTTTGGGCGCTCGCCGGGGTATGACACGAAGCTTGATCCCATTGTCCGGGTGACTGCGCGACGTTTACGGAACAAGCTGGAGCTTTTTTACCAGAAGGAAGGGGAGAACCACGAGGTTCGCATCCTGCTTCCCAAGGGGACGTATGTTCCCAGGTTCCATCGCTCGGCGAATCATCCGCCAGTGGCTGAGACTGAGCCGGTTATGAAGCCGGTTGTTTTTGAGTCGGTTGTGGAGGTGGAGCCTTTTGCGGTTGAGAAGGTTCCGGTTGAAGCTCCGATGGCGGTGGTGAAGAAAAGCAGTTGGCTGCGGCCTGCGACGTGGGGCTTTCTGGCTTTTCTGTTGCTTGCTTATTGCGGGATTTTTCTGACGCATGCGGGTCTGCTGCCGGATGGGAAGGTTGCTGCGACGCAGGAACAGTCTGCTTCCGCGGATGTGGCTCCGAATATTCCCAGCATTGAGCAGCAGAATCAGATGAAACGGCAGGTTCTTCGTGAGCTTTCCGAGATGGTGCGGTCGAAGGTTGCGGTTCATTGGCATCCGGTGACGGATGGGGTGCATAATTCGCCTTCGGTTGAGCCTCGGCTGTAAATGTTTGGATTTTTCAGGGGCCTGAATGCCCTGCTCCCTCCGATGATCTCTTACCTTACGCTTGATTGAGTTGCCTTTTTTGTTGCTGGTGAAAAAGCAACCGCAGATCCTTCGCTGCGCCTGAAATACGGCTACGTTCAGGATGACACTCTTTAATTTTTGGGGAAGGATAGGCCGGGGCTTAAGCCCCGGCCTATCCGTTCATGACTATATTGTGTTTCTATGCCTTCCTTGTGCTTGTTATCGCTTGTAATCAGGCGGAGTGGTAGGGCTTGCTGTAGTGGGTGGACCACTCGACTAGATCCTGGTTGAGGAAGCGGTAGGTTCCTTTGTCGGGGTCGATTTCTAACAGCATGTAGGCGTTGGGGTCGTAGCGCGTGGCGGCCATGATGTAGTGCTGCGGGCCGTAGGTGTGCGCGAAGTCTACCCACTTGTGGACGTGGCCGGAGACTACGAGCTGGATGGTGTCCTGATACTTGCGCAGGAGTGGGTGCAGGCCGAAGTCGTGGAACTCGGTGGCCTGGATGGAGAGCAGCGGGTAGTGCACGAAGACGAAGGTTGGCTTGCGCTGCTGGAGCTGCGCTTCGAGCCAGTGGAGCTGTTCTTCTCCGATCGAACCGATGCCTGGGTTGAAGTCTGAGGTGGTGCGGTCCTGCGTGCTGCCAAGAAAATTGTTTACGTGAATGAACTTGTAGCCCTTGTAGTCGAGTACGGAATAGGGCTCGGCGTTGAACTTGGCCTTGAAGAGGCGGTGGCTCATCTCGCGAGGGACGCGCTTGACGTCGTAGTCGTGATTGCCGAAGCCGAGATGCACGGGCATGCGGAAGGCGTCGGTGATGGCCTTGGCATTGTCGAGACGCGTGGTGTTCTGGAAGTAGAAGTCGTAGTCGGTGGATGGGTAGTTGTGGAAGTAATCGCCTATGAGGAAGACCTGCTCGATGGCGGGCGAGAGCGAGTTGATGAGGTCGCGAGCGGAGGTGAGGCGCGGGGTGGTGACGAGGATGCTTTCGTTGTCCTCGACGCCGTTTTCGCTGCCTTTGACGTAGAAGTTGTCGATGATGTGGGTGTCTGCGATGAGCGCGATATAGAAGCGGCGGCCGCCCGAATGCGGCACAACCTCACGCGCCCAGAGGGAACGCGTGAGGTTGGCGGTTACGGCGGCAGCTGTCAGCGATCCGAAGTGGCGTCGCGTGATGAGTGCCATGGGTTGTTTCTCCTAGAAGGTGAACTTGCCGGCCACCTGAAGCTGGCGTGGAGGCAAAGCGCTGGTGATGCTACCGAAGCTGCTGCTGCTGGTGTTGGAGGCCGGAGCCTGGTAGTTGACCTTGTTGAGGATGTTGAAGGCTTCGCCACGAAGATCGAAGGAGGAACGCTCGTTCCAGAGGCGGAAGCTCTTGTGCAGTCCGAGGTCAAGCTGGTTGAAGGTTGGCGAGCGCAGCGTGTTGCGGCCGGCGTTGCCATAGGGCTGGTCCGTGAGGGTGCTGGTGGGCGTGCGCACGGAGGCCGCGTTGAGATAGCCGGTCAACGAAGTGGCGGTCTTGACCCACGCACTGGAGGAGTTGGCTACCTTGCCGGTGACGTAGGGGCGCTGGTTGAGCAGCGGGCTGACCTGCATCGCAGCCGAGGGGCTGTAGGTGAGGTTGACCGGCTGACCGCTGGTATTGGTGTTGATGGCGGTGAGCTGCCAGCCACCGATCACGGTGTCGAGTGCGCGGTTCATGTGGCTACCGAACTGACGACCGTTGCCGATGGGGAGATCCCACACGACGCTGAGGGTGTTGTTGACAGGCTGGTTGTAGGCGGACTGTCCGGTTTCCGCTGCGAGGTTCGCAAGGTTGACGCGGGAGTTGTCGCCGTTGGGCGTGTCGAGGTGGCCGGATGCGTTGTCGATGGCATGCGACCAGGTGAAGGAGTTGAGAACGTAGACGCCACCGGAAAAGCGGTGCTCGAAGCGAGCCTGAAGGCCGTTGTAGCTGAGGAAGCCTGCGGGAATCGACTCTTCAATGGTGGTGAAGTTGGTGATGGGGCGGCGGGCGTTGACGCTGAGCGCTGCTCCGGGTGCGTTGGGTGCAGCCTGGTTGTAGTCGGCGAGAACCCAGATGTGCACGCCGTGCTCCCCAATATAGGAGACGGTGAGGACGGTGTTGCGGGCAAGCTCGCGCTGCACGTCAAAGTGCCATGACTGCACATATCCCGTGGGGATGTCCTTGGGGATATAACGGCTCTGCGTGACCGAGGTGTTGAAGTTGCTGGGGTCCACGAAGTCAGTGGGGTACCCCTGCGACACGGTACGGAAGCAGTTGAGGTAGTTGTCGCCGGTGCAAAGCTGCTGCGGGGTTCCGCTGAAGGCGAACGGGGCAACCTGGTTGACGGCGGAGTTGATGATGTACGGACCGTTGTAGGCGAGGAGGTTTTCGCCGCCTTCGCGGTTGAACTGGTCAAAGCTGAGGCCGTAGGCCGAGCGGATGACCGTCCTGGGGTCGAGCTGGTAGGCGATACCTACGCGGGGCGCGAAATCGAGCTTGGGTGTATGAACGAGAGCGCGCTTGTAGAGCGAACCGCTGGAGGCCTGAATGAGGCTGTTGGTGTCGGGGTCGAAGTTGGCAAGGTGGTCGCCATCGACGTACTGCGGCGTAACCAGCTCGTAGCGGAGACCCATGTTGACGGTCAGGTTGGGAAGCAGCTTCCAGTCGTCCTGGATGTAGAAGTAATCCATGAGCTGGTGGTAGTTGACGATGCGGAAGTTGTTGAGCTGATAGCTATCACGCGCGCCGGTGAGGAAGTCGGCGAGGTAGGCCGCTTGCGCTGCGCCGGAGTCGCTGGTTCCGCTGCCGTTCTGGCTGAAGCCCTGGCTGAAGGTTTCACCGCCGTAGACGGGGTTGAAGTCGTCGATTTCGGTGTTGATGGAGAGGAACTCCCAGCCGTACTTCATGCTGTGGCGGCCCTTGATCCAGGAGTAGTTGACCTTCGGGTTGATGACGAAGGGGTTCTGGAACTGCGGGTTGGAGGTTTGTGCCCCCCATGCGCTGAAGTTCTTGACGCTCTCAGAGCTGAGGCGGCGGATAACTGTCGGGTCTGTAGGAAGACCGGGGATGCCGGCCTGGGTATTCAAGCTCTCTTCGCCAGCGAGGTAGGGGGTTTTGCCGCCCTGCGTCCAGGTGAAGCCGATGCGGGCGTCGAGTGCGGTGTTGGTGCTGAAGGAGTGCGTTACGCCCGCGGCGATCTGTCGGTTGTAAGCATGGATGGTGCCGTTGCCGCCGTCACCGGCGTCGCCGGGGATGGAGCTGGCATCGACGATGTCGCCCTTGTGGTCGCTGTAACGACCGAAGAGCGTGGTCTTGCTGCTCATGATGTAGTCGAGGCGACCGTCACCCTTGTCGTCCGTCAGCTTTGCGCTGGGGAACGAGGCGTAGTTATTCGAATCACCGGAGACCGTGCCAGCGACGTTGGGAGAAGGAAGCGCGCCGATAACGAGCTTGGCGAGCGGAGTCCAATCTGACTGCGGTACGATGCCGTCGTTATAGAGCGCGCCGGTAACCGGGTTGCGCAGCTTGACGGCAGCGCCTGCGTGCGTCTGGAAGATACCCTGACGCTGGAGGTCATTGGGAATGGTTGCAGTGGTGTACTGCGCCTGCACCTGACGGTTGCCTTCGTAGTCGCCAAAGAAGAAGAGCTTGTCCTTCAGGATGGGACCGCCGACCGCAGCGCCAAACTGGTTGCGGATGAGCGTGGGCTTTTCTACATCTCCCGTTTGCTTGTTGGTGACGTAGAAGGGTCCGATGGCGTTGAAGATGGTGTTGCGGTGGTACTCCCACAGCTTGCCGTGGAGCTGGTTGGTTCCGCTGTTGATGGAGACGTTGATGACGGCTCCAGAGGCGCGGCCATACTCGGCGCTGTAGTTGCTGGTTTCAATGCGGAACTGGTTGATGGCATCAGGAGAGGGAGGAATGGCCTGGTTGGAGAAGCCCTGGTTCGAGGTGCCGTATGCGTTGTTGTCGAGACCGTCGAGCAGGAAGTTGTTGAACTCGGAGCGCTGGCCATTGACGTTGTAAGAAGCGTCGCGGCTGGTGACGGACTGGTTTTCAAGAGTGTTACGGCGGACGCCAGGGGCGAGCGCCATGAGGTCGCCGTATGCACGACCGTTGAGGGGCAGGTCCTGAACCTGGGTCTGGTTGACGGTGGTGCCGGTGCTGCTGGTTTCGGTTTCGAGCTGCGTGGCTGCTCCGGAGACGGTTACCGTTTCAGAAACATTGCCGGGCTTGAGTGTCACGTCTACGCGCTGGCGGGTGCTGACATCGACCGCGAAGGGCTCTGTGACGGAATCGTTAAAACCGGATGCGCCAGCCGAAATTTTGTAGCGGCCAACGTGCACGTCAGAGAACTGGAAGTGTCCCTGATCGTCTGTCTGTGTTGCCATAACGCCGCCGGTGGCGATGTTGGTCAACGTAACCTTGCTGCCAAGAACTGGGGCGCCACTGGTATCGCGAACGAATCCAAGAACCGCAGAGGTTTCAAACTGCGCGAAACCAAGCGCTCCATGAAACCACAGAGCGATGACTATGGCCAGGATGGATAAGGATTTGCCTCTCATGAATCTTTACTCCAAACATGTTTTTGCAACTGCGTTGAAAAAAATTCGCGCAGTTGGTTTGAACAAATTCCGTTGAACAAGCCGCCTATGTTAAGAACGTGTAAATCAATTGATGATGGCAGCTTGTTCCCGGGTCTGCTGATCTCCTGAACTATGCAACATGAGCATCTGTAACACTGCTGAAATATAGCTGTCAGATGTTCATGTTCCTTGTATAACCAACCCTGCTGTGGAATAGGCGTATCAATGGGATACAAAGGGAGTCGCAATGCCTCTTTTCCGCTGCAATCACAAAAAAATGTCGTAACAATCCAGAATAGTGGATGAGGACTTCCCTGCTCCATACGCGCATTCATCTGTTGTTCACATAGCGCCGTTAGACTCTAGTTGAAAACCTGATGTACATGTTGCCGCATCCGCAATTGTTGATGGCGGTGCGATGGTTATTGTTACGGGCTTGTTAATGTTCGTCAATGCTTAAGTGTGTGTCATCTAAGCGGTATCTGCCGGATTGAAGTTGGGTCAGTGAGATGCGCAAAGGCATACCGCAGGGCCTAAAGGCCCACTCATTTGACAGTACAGAATGTCAGGGCTAAAGCCCTGACCTACCCAAACACTCTATCTGTGATTCGTCAGATACTACCTATTCCCTTATGTCCGCTCAGGTCTGAAAAAATATAGGACATGAGAAAGCGAGTCGGCATGAGGCTGATGGTACTTGTCCTAATTGCGTTCTTTTCTCTGCTTCCCCTGCAGGCACAACGCCGCAAAGTTGTTTTGATTTCGATTGACGGGCTTCGCGGAGTTGAGCTGGCTTCCGCACCAAGCCTGGGCTGGGGTCTTACAAATCTAAGTGAGATTGTGAACCGGGGCGCCGTCTCCGAGGGGACGATTGGCGTGCTGCCAACGGTAACCGCTCCCAGCACGGCCTCGATTGTTACGGGCGTATCCCCTGCCGTTCACGGTATTCCGACGAATTTTCTTTTTGACCCTGAGCACATGATGACCACGGATGATAGTGGGAATGAGTATGCGGAGCTGATTCATGTGCCGACTTTGTGGACAGTTGCCCATGCTGCGGGACTGCGGATCGCGAGTGCTTATTGGCCGACGACGATTGGTGCTCCGATTGATGCGGATTTTCCGAACCACGCGCCGATGAAGAATGAACGCGACAGGATGCTCTACCGGGCGATCAGCACGCCGGGGCTTGTTGCTGAGTATGAGAAAAAGTATGGTGAGTTGCCGATAGGGGCGAGGGCGTTTGACGACCACGTGGTTACGCAGATGGCGCTCTTTTTGCTGCAGACGCGGAAGCCTGATTTTATGTTTGTCTACTTTCAGGACTTTGACCATGCGGAACATAAATATGGTCCGGATAGCCCGGAAGCGATTCGGGCGCTGAAGAGTATTGACAACGATATTGGCACGCTGCGGAAGGCGATTGCCGCTGCGGGCATGGATAAGCAGACCTATATTGTGATTGTGAGCGACCACGGCTTTTTGCCGATGAGCCAGTCATTTCATCCCAATGCGGTACTGGCTAGCTTGAATTTGCTGGCTCCGAAGGACCATCCGGAAGAGTGGCGCGTGACTTCGTTTGGGGGCGGCGGATCGTTTGGGCTGGTTGTGCATGATCCGAAGGACCAGGTGGCGATGGACCTTGCTACGAAGGCTTTTTTGAAGCTGAAACAGAAGGGCTCGTATGGGATTGACCAGATTTTTAACCGGGAACAATTGAAGGCTGCGAAGGGATATGCGACTTCGTTTCTGGCGATTGGCATGAAGCCGGGATTTTCCGCCGATGGCGGGGATGATGGTCCGTGGGTTACTCCTTCGCATGGGCACGGCGCGCATGGGTATGTGCCGGGGCCGAGGAATATGGATGCTTCGTTTGCGGTGGTTGGGCCGGGGATTGCGCACCGGCGCTTGCCGCGAGCGCATATTGTGGATGTTGCTCCGACGGTTGCCGCGCTGCTTGGACTGCGGATGACGAATGTGGAAGGCAGCGACATTTTATCTGCAGATGAGAAGAAGGCTGCGAGATAAACAGCCGCTGCCGGGCTGATGTTTGCTTACAGAGCCGGGGCTACTACTATCCGATCGAGATCGGGAGAGTATCCGGAAGGGTTGCTGAAGCTGATTGTGTTTGCGCCTGCGTGCAAGCGGACTTTCAGCACTGTGGGCACGGGGTCGCTGAAGGTGGTTCCGTTGAGGTCGAGCTCAGTTGCGGTGGCTCCGTTGATGCTCATGAAGTAAGAGCGTGGGCCGCTGGTCTGGTAATCGATTTCCAGTTGATAGATGCCGCTGGCGGGGACGGTTACGTTGGAGAAGGTTACGGAGTTGTCTGCGCCTCCACCGATGTTTCCGGCTTTGCCTAAGCCTGAGGAGTAGTTACTGAACTCGCCGACGACTGTGCCGCTGAGGGTGGCGACTTCTGCTTCATAGGTTGTTGACTCGGGGCGTGGGAAGTCTCCGTTGCCGCTGATGACGATGCGGTCCAGGTCTGGCGGGTAGCTGACGGGGCTGCCGAATTGAATGGTGTTCATTCCCTTTTGGAGATAGACGGGGACCGTTGTGCTGGCGGGGAGGAAGAAGCTTCCACCGCCGCTGTCGAGTGTCTGGTAGGCACCACCGTTGACGCTGTAGAGGTAAGAGCGAAGACCTTGGGTCATGGAATCGACTTGCATGAGGTATTCGCCGGCATGGGGAACGTAGACGTTGTTGAAGGCGACGTTGTTGCCTGTGCCGAGGCCGAGGCCGCCGACTTTTTCTCCGCCAGAGCAGGCGGAGCAGTCTGCGATGACCGCGGAACCGTTGAGCGTTGCGGCTTCTGCTTCATAGCTGGTGGAGTGCGATGGGGCGGGATGGCCGATGCCGCGAACTCGCAGCAGACGCGCGCTGTGCGCCTGAAGGATGGTGGAGTAGCCGGCGGGCGATGGGCCTAGTTCCCGCTGGGTCCAGAGGTCGCGCACCGCGATGGCGTTGGTGAAACCGAGGAGGCTCCACGGGATGCGCACGTTGGTGACGGTGGCGTTCATGTTGAAGATGCCGACGTTATAGCTGCCGTCGCCGAGGTCACTGGCCCAGACTTGAATGTCGCCATCGAGCACCTGCTTGGCGGGTTTGCCGGACTGGTTGACGGCGAGGACTTCGTCATTGGTTACGAGGCGCTTGCCGAAGCTGTCGATTTTTGTGAGGTCCCCGCCGAGGTAGATGGGCGCGTTGGCGAGCGACCAGAGCGAGAGTGCGGAGCGCTTCTCTTCATTGGTGAGGCCGTCGAGTGTGCCGTCGGCGATGTCGAGGGAGTCGAGGTCGTTCCAGCCAACGGTGGGGCCGGAGGCGTTTTCCCAGCCGGGGAGGTCGCGGAAACGCTCGTAGATGCGTGACCAGTCGGTGAGCGTGCCGCAGCCGCCTTCGCATTCGACATCCTGATCGATGCGGCGCGCGTTGGCGTACTGCTGCCAGAGGCTGAGGTAATCCTGATCGAGCGCCCAGGAGATGGTGAACCAGATGGGGCGTCCGCTGGCGGCGATGGCTTTGGACCATGCGGCTACGTCCTGGCGGTTGTCGATAGAGAGGTCATAGCTGTCGGAGCCGGGGGTTACGCCATCGAGCTTGATGAAGTCGATGCCCCAGGAGGCGAAGAGCGCTACGACGGAGTTCATATATTCCTGCGCGCCGGGTTTGGAGAAGTCGATTTTGTAGTGGTAGGGCGATGTGCCGGGGCCTCCGAAGGCGTTGCCTGCGGTGTTGGGAACGGTGAGGATGTCTTGTATGTGGTACGGGGTTCCGAGGATGGGCGAGTTGGCGGCGACGGCGGGATACTCGACGCCGGGAATCCAGTAGATGCCGGCTTTCTGGCCGTTGTGGTGGATGTGATCGACGAGCGACTTGATGTTGGGGAATGTGGTGGTGTTGGGGATGGGGCGGCCGTTGGCATCGAAGCTGCCCTGCCAGCCGGAGTCGATATTGATGTATTCAAAGCCGTGCGCCTGCAGGCCGGATGCGGCTAAGGCGTCCGATTGCGCTGTTATATTGGCCTGCGTGAGAAAACTGGAGTTGATGGTTTGTTCGCTGAAGGTGCTCCAGCCGAGATAAGGGCGCTCCCTGACCCCGTTGACTTGTGCCGGGGCGATGACGGATGCGAGCAGGAGTATGCTCATGCAAACAGCGGGTTTGAGCAGGGGGCTGCGGCTTTTACGCGCATGCGAGGTGCCCGGGTGCGGCTTGAGGGGGCTGCGGAAGAAGGTGGAAAGCGACATTGGGGATTTCCTCCATCGAACAAGGAGATTGGTTAAGTTGGGCTGATTAACGGTAACGTTAACGTAGATGGATTATCGAAAAACATGGGCACTTTATTCCTGCGGTTAAAGTGTTGTCAAGCTTGAATAGAAATATATTAAGAATCAATCTTTGCGGGCGGTTTGGTTATGGCGCCTGCATTGATTGGCGGCAGCTTCTAAAGTTGGGATGACTGCTTTCAGAAGAAAACTTGTTGCCAATTTGGAGGCATTGACGGTAACGTTAACGAGACGAATGGCTGCGTACACGGCAGCACGAGCGACCTGATGACGAATTCGCACACTACAGAAATGCCGCTGCTGGTACTCCCTGACGCGCCTGCGGGCGAAACCGCCGCGGTGAAGGCGTGGGAAGAGCCTGTGGTGATGAAGTCCTACCTGCCTGACGAGCCGGACCGCAATCCGCTGTTCCTGGAGAAGCGTGTTTACCAGGGCAGCAATGGGAAGGTTTACCCGCTGCCGGTGATTGACCGCATTGCGACGGAGGCGTGCGAGCATGCGTGGCAGGCTGTGCATTTGGAGAATGAGTATCTGCGCGTGATGGTTCTGCCGGAGATTGGCGGGCGAATTCATGTGGGGTATGACAAGCGGAACGGGTATGACTTTTTCTACCGGCAGAATGTGATTAAGCCGGCGCTGGTGGGGCTTGCGGGGCCTTGGATTTCAGGCGGCGTGGAGTTTAACTGGCCGCAGCATCATCGCCCGGCTACGTTTATGCCGGTTGAGGTGACGATAGAGCGCGAGGACGATGGGTCGGTTACGGTTTGGTGCAGCGATCATGATCCGATTTCGCGAATGAAGGGGATGCACGGCGTATGCCTGAGGCCGGGATGCGCTTATCTTGAGCTGAAGGTTCGCCTTTCTAACCGTACGTGGGATACGCAGACGTTTTTGTGGTGGGCGAATGCGGCGACGCGTGTGCATGAACACTATCAGTCGTTCTTTCCTGGCGATGTTCGTTATGTCGCAGACCATGCGAAGCGCGCGGTTACGGAGTTTCCGTGCAGTCTTGGGGAGTATTACGGCATTCCGTATGGAGAGCGGGCGCTGCAGGGCGTTCCCGCGGAGGAGATGCCGCGGCATTTTGTGCCGGATGGCTCTTATCCTGCGAACGATTTGAGCTGGTATGCGAATATCCCCGTGCCTACGAGCTACATGATTGTGAATTCGCGCGGGGATTTTTTTGGCGGATATGACCATGCGGCGCGTGCTGGCGTGGTGCATGTGGCGGATCACCATGTTGCTCCGGGGAAGAAGCAGTGGACGTGGGGCAATCACGAGTTTGGATATGCGTGGGACCGCAGCCTTACAGATAATGATGGGCCGTACATTGAGTTGATGGCCGGTGTGTATACGGATAATCAGCCGGATTTTTCTTTTCTTGCGCCGGGAGAGACGAAGAGCTTTCGCCAGTTCTGGTATCCGATTCGTGAGATAGGCGTGCCGGATGCGGCCAATATCCATGCGGCTTTGCGCGTTGTGCGTAAAGACGGCAACGCGCATGTGCATCTGCTGGTTACTAAGGCCATTGAGGCCTCTACGCTGCGGCTTACTGCTGTGGGGCAATCGCAGGCGGTGTGGAATGGTGGATTGAAGCCGGAAGACGCTGCCGTGATTACGCTGGCGCTTCCGGATGAGGTTGCGGATTGGGCTGTTGAGCTTGAGGCGGATGGCGAGGTTTTGCTGCGCTATGCTCCTGCGGAGATTCCGCCTGCGCCGGAGCCTGTACAGGCGAGTGAGCCTGCTGCGCCGGAAGAGATTGCCAGCGTGGATGAGCTGTATCTGACGGGACTTCACCTGGAGCAGTATCGGCACGCTACGCGCTCGCCTGAACCTTATTGGCGCGAGGCTTTGCGGCGTGATGCACAGGATAGCCGCGTGAACAATGCGCTGGGGCGCGTGCATCTGCGGCGTGGTGAGTTGGAGCAGGCAGAGAGCTGCTTTCGTGCGGCGATTGCGCGCTTGACTTTGCGCAATCCGAATCCTTATGACAGCGAGGCTTATTACAACCTCGGCATGACGCTGTTGTTTGAGGACCGTGCGGACGAGGCTTACGATGCGTTCTACAAGGCAACGTGGTCGGCAGCGTGGCGCGGGCCGGGGTATCACCGGCTTGCTGAGATTGATGTGTGGCGCGGGCGTTTGGCAGCGGCGCTTGAGCATTTGTCACGCTCCCTACGGGCGGATGCTGAGAATTCCAATGCACGGAATTTGAGGGTTGTGGTTTTGCGGCAGTTGGGAAGAGCAAGCGAGGCTGATGCTGAACTGGATGCGGTGTTGCGGGTGGACCCGCTGGATATATGGGCGAGGTTTTTGAAGACTGGTGCTGCGCCTGTGGATGCGGGCAAGCGGCTGGATCTGGCTTATGATTGCATTCGCGCTGGATTGCTGAAGGATGCTGAGGTGGTTTTGCAAGCAGATGCAGGTGCGCTGGCGCTTTATACGCGGGCGCTGATTTGTGGGCTTCGCGGGGATGATGATGGTGGGCGTGCTTATGCTGCGCAGGCTGAGAAGGCCGAGCCTGCTTATGTTTTTCCGAGTCTGCTGGAAGAAATGAAGGTGTTGCAGGCGGCGATTGCTGCGAATCCTGCGGATGCTCGTGCACCTTATTACCTGGGCAATTTTCTGTATGACCGAAGGCGTCATCATGATGCGATTGCGCAGTGGGAGAAGGCGGCGCGGCTGGCTCCTGAGTTTCCTACGGTGTGGCGCAATCTTGGAATTGCTTATCTGAATGTGGAGCATGATGCGACGAAAGCTCGCGATGCGTTTCATCATGCGCGGATTGCAGACCCGGATGATGCGCGCATTTTGTATGAAGAGGACCAGCTTCGCAAGCGGCTTGGGGATGCGCCGCAAGAGCGGTTGGCTGAGCTTGAGGCGCGGTGGAATCTGGTTGCGCGACGGGATGATTTGTCGGTGGAGCTTGCTGCTTTATACAACCAGACCGGAAAGCCTGCGGATGCGCTTGCACTGCTGCTTTCGAGGCAGTTTCAGCCTTGGGAAGGCGGCGAAGGACTGGTGTCTGGAGAGTATGTTCGCGCACAGCTTCAGCTTGGGCGAGCGTTGCTGGCTGTGGGTGATGCGCGTGGGGCGATCAAGTGCTTTGAGGCGGCAGATCATCCTCCGCAGACGCTCAATGAGGCCCGGCATCTGTTGGCGAATAGCAGCAATATTGAGTTCTGGCTGGGTGAGGCATGGGCTGCGGCGGGGGAGATGGAACGTGCAAAGCTGCACTGGGAAAAGGCTGTGCGGCAGCGCGGCGATTTTCAGCAGATGCAGATTCGCGCTGTGTCTGAGATGACTTACTGGAGCGCCATGGCTATGCGGCGGCTGGGGCGCGAGGACGACGCGGTTGCGTTGTTTACGGACATTCTTGATTATGCGGCGGCGCTTGAAAACGAGGAGCCTAAGATTGATTACTTTGCAACCTCGCTGCCGACGATGCTGCTGTTTGACCAGGACCTGAAACAGCGCCAGCATATTACGGCGACATTTTTGCGTGCGCAGGCTCTGTCTGGGCTTGGCCGAGATGCAGAGGCACGCGTGGCGCTGGATGAGGTTCGCAGGCTGGATCAATCTCACACGGGGATACAGGATCTTCCCGGTGGCAATCTGACTCACTGAATGGATTATTCTCCGTGCATGTCTCTATCGCTTCCAATGAAAACAACAATCCGCTGCACTCCAATCGCGTTACGGGATATGCGTGGGGCATAGCGGTTGTTGCGGCCCTGGGTGGGCTGCTGTTTGGCTATGACTGGGTGGTCATTGGCGGGGCGCGGCAGTTCTTTGAGATTTACTTTCATCTTGAAAGCGCTGCGGCAGTGGGATGGGCGAATAGCTGCGCGCTGGTGGGATGTTTTGTTGGATCACTTGTCGCCGGAGCGTTGGGGGATAAGTGGGGGCGCAGGCCAGTGCTGCTGATTGCTGCTGTGCTGTTTGCTGTTTCGTCGGTGCTGACGGGGTGGGCTTCTTCGTTTGTGGCCTTTATTGTGTGGCGCATTGCGGGGGGCGTGGCAATTGGGCTTAGCTCCAGCGTTTCGCCGCTCTATATTGCGGAGGTTAGTCCGGCTTCACATCGTGGAAGGCTTGTGAGCCTGAACCAATTTGCAGTGGTGGTTGGCATTCTGCTTGCGCAGATTGCCAACTGGAAGATTGCTGCTCCGATGCCGGAACATGTTGCGCAGGATGCGCTGCTTGCGTCGTGGAATGTTCAGTATGGATGGCGATGGATGTTTACTGCCGTGGCTTTGCCTGCGGTTATTTTTCTTGTGGCATCGTTTGGGATTCCGGAGAGCCCGCGGTGGCTGCTTGTGCATGGACGCAGGAAGCAGGCGGAGAGTGTGCTACGCAAGATTGGCGGCAGTGCGGAGTATGCGGCTGCGGAGATGAATGCGATTACTGCGGCGCTACGCACGGAAAAGACGGAGTCAGCAGGATGGCGTAGTGCGCTTCATCCGGGCACGCGTGCGGTGTTTGTTGTCGGGATTGTGCTGGCGGTGTTGCAGCAGTGGAGCGGCATCAATGTGCTGTTCAACTATGCGGAGGAGATTTTTAGCGCGGCTGGGTTGGGCGCGAACCAGGTGCTTCTCGACATTGTGATTACCGGGGCTATCAACCTGCTGTTTACGCTGGTGGCTATGGCGTTTGTGGATCGGCTGGGACGGCGTCCGCTGATGCTGATTGGCTGCGCGGGCATTGGTGTTTCGCATCTGCTGGCTGGGTTTGCTTATCGCAGCGGGATGCATGGGATTTCTGTGCTGGTACTGACGCTTTGCGCGATTGCCTGCTATGCGATGACGCTGGCTCCGCTGACGTGGGTGCTGATTGCGGAGATTTTTCCGAACAGGCTGCGGTCGGTGGGGGTATCTGCCGCGGTGTCGGCGCTGTGGGTCTCCTCTTTTGCGCTGACTTATTCGTTTCCGTTTCTTGTTCACTCCATTGGCAGCGCGGGGAGCTTTTTTGTCTATGGCTCAATCTGCCTTGCGGGCGTAGGGTTTGTGCTGCTGTGCGTGCCGGAGACGAAGGGGCGGACGCTTGAAGAGATTGAAGAGCGGGCAACGGGCGCGTGAGAGCCGGCGTGAAGTCATTGCGGCTGGATGTGCGAAACTGTTGAGCGAAGCCTAAGAATGGGAACGACAAACAAAAGCGGCAAGGCTGTAGGCATTCGCGAGATTGCGAATGCGCTGGGAACGTCTATCGGAACGGTGGACCGGGCGCTGCATGGACGCAGCGGCGTAAGCGACCAGACAAAGACGCGCGTGTTGCGCATGGCGGAGCAGCTTGGCTATAAGCCGAACATTGCGGCGCGGTCGCTGAAGCTGAATCGCAATCTGCGGGTCGCTGCTGTTCTTCCTCGTGAGATTGCCGCGTTCTTTGATCCGCTACGGGGCGGTATTCGCGCTGCTGCGGATGAGGCGCTGGGGATGCGGCTTACGCTGGATTTTATTGACTATCCGCGACTGGGGTCGGGTGACCTGGCTGCGCTGGAGAGCGCTGCTGCCAAGAAATATGACGGGATACTTTTTACGCCGGGACGTCCGCGTGAGCTGGCCAGCGTGATTCGCCGGATTGTTGGGCAGGGTATTCCCATGCTTTGCGTTGCGAGTGATGCGCCGGATAGCGGGCGTGTTTCTTCCGTGACTGTGGATGCTTACATCAGCGGAGCGCTGGCGGCTGAGTTGCTTTCGCACAAGCTGCAGGCGCCGTCGCGTGTTGCTACGATTACCGGTGAATTGGCTACTTATGACCATGCGGAGAAGCTTCGCGGGTTTGCTGCTACGCTGGCGATGCTTGCTCCTCATTTGACGCTTCTGCCGGTTGTGGAGTCGCATGAGAGCCCGGAAGATGCTTATCGACAGACGATTGCGCTGCTGAAGGGGAAGGCGCGGCCGGATGCGCTTTACATCAGCACGGCGAACAGCCTGCCTGTGTTGCGTGCGCTGGAAGAGTTGAAGCTGCTGGGGCGCGTGCAGGTTATTACTACCGACTTGTTTCCTGAGTTGGTGCCGCTGCTGGAGTCCGGGAAGGTGCTGGCTACGCTGTATCAGCGCCCGGAGGCGCAGGGCAAGACGGCTTTTGAAACGCTTATTGGCCACCTGATGGACAAGGATAAGCCGGTTAAGACGCATCGCTTTGCTCCGCATATTATTTTGCGCAGCAATCTTTCGCTCTTCGCGAGCCGCCTTGCTAATTTGCAACAAGCCTGACAGGTTACGACTGACTGCTACTGCACTGGTATGAAGCGGATTGCGCAGCCTCCGCCACTGGCCAGTGAGACTGTGAGTGTGTCGCTGCTTCGCAGATTCTGCTGGCGGATGGAGACGTGCTTTGGATTTTTGGTTGCGTCGGGAGCGTCTTCGTAAATCTCGGCTTTGTATGTTCCCTTGCCCAGAAAGCTGAGAGGGATGTGCAGCTCACGCGGCGACCAGTTGGTGATGCTGCCTAGATACCACTCCTTGCCGTGGCTGCGTGCGATGGTTACGAATTCGCCGGGCTCGCCGTTGAGCACATGGGTTGCGTCCCATGATGTTGGAACATCCTTGATGAACTGAAAGGCGGGTTGGTTCGCATAGGCGTAGGGTGCGTCGGAGACCATGGCTAGCGGCTGCTCGAAAACGACGTAGAGAGCTAGCTGTTGCGCGCGGGTGCCCATGACCATGGGGCTCTTGTCTTGCGCGACGAACTCCTCCTGCGTGGCGTTGTTGAATCCGCCGGGGGTGTAGTCCATGGGGCCGCTCAACATGCGCGTGAAGGGAAATGTTGTGCGGTTCACCGGAGTGTCGCGACGGCCTTCTTTGTTGTTCTCAAGGCCCAGCACTGACTCATAGTTGAGGACGTTAGGGTAGGTTCTCTGGATTCCCCAGGGCTGCGTGGCTCCGTGAAAGTCCACCATGAGGTGATGTTCTGCGGCGAGCTTGGCTACGTTGTAATACCACTCGATTCCCTGCTGGTCGTTGCGCAGGATGAAATCGATTTTGACGCCAGCTACGCCCCACTTCTCATAGAGAGGGAACGCGTCTTGCATTTGCGCGGCTACTGCTTTGGAGTAGAGCCATATCCAGACTTTTACGTTCTTCTTGGCGGCGTATTGCACCAGCGCGGGCACGTCTACGTTGCCGCGCAGCTTTGTGATGTCGCTGCCGGACCAGCCTGCGTCGAGCATCATGTAGGGGAAGCCGGACTCGGCGGCGAAATCTACGTAATACTCCATGTTTTTGGTTGTGTAGGCGGATTGGCCATCGGGGCCTAAGTCGCCGTTCCACCAGTTCCATGAGGCCTTGCCGGGATGAATCCAGCTTGTGTCTGTTATGCGATTGGCGGGGTTGAGGTCGGTAATCAGGTTGGATTCGATGAGTTGGCCTGCGGAGTCTCCGAGCAGGATTACGCGCCATGCGGTGTTGTGAGGCAGGCTTGCATCGACTGCAGGGCCTTTTCCATCGACGGGTGGAGAGATTTTGCTGATGAGGTGGTGACCACCCCAGTTGCCGGTGGGGTTCTCAAGATACATTGCGGCGTTGCCTTCGAGGTCGGCTTCTCCTACAGCGGCCCATGTTACGCCGGGCATGTGCAACAGCATGGGCGCTCCGTTGAGGATGTAGCTGGAGACACCGCCTTGATTGCTTAATGCGCTTAGGACTTGAGGGACGTATTCGCTTTCATACGCGCTTTGGTAATTCGGGAGGCGTAGGGCCCAGGCATCGGCGTCCATTACGGGGCGGAACTCGGTGTCTTCCTGCGTGAGCTGATAGCGCGTGAGCGAAGGCTGCTCAGGGATGTGATAGCGGAATGCGACGCCGGTGTTGTAGACGCGTGCTTCGATGTCGAATTGGCGAGACGGGCTTGCGCTTTCTGCGGCGTGGATTGTGAGGCTGTTGTAGGCGTCATGCACGGCGGAGGTTTTGCTTGCGAGCAGTGTGTAGTCGTCTGCTCCGGAGCCTGCGAAGGCGGATGCAATGTGGACCGCCGCACCTAGTGGAGACTGGTTTGCCAGTTCGAGGCGCAGGACGGAGTTCTCGAAGGTTGGCTTGCCATGGAAGGTAATGGAGTACACGAGTTGACCATCTTGACCAGCCGTTTGGCCTTTGCCGGGCTGTATGGAGAAGTGCACGGTGATTTGATGGTCGGGTGAGCTTACGTCGTTTGGGGTTAGCTGTGCATGGACGGGCAGCGCGGCGCTAACTCCAACGATCAAAGCAAGGCTCAAGGCGGAAAACTTCCATTGCTGCATGTCACCCTCCGGGGCGAATCATAAACATTGGATACGAGATTCAATGCAAATCAGAATGATAGAGAAGCGGCTTCCCGTAGTGAGAAGCCGCTTCTCTATGGAGACTCGAACGACTAGAACACGTACTTCAATGCGAGCTGGAAGAAGCGCGCGTCGGGCGTGTTGTTCTGGAAGAACTTTGGCCCGGAGATAAGGCCGCCGTTCGCGTTCATGCCACCATTTGGAGTGCCAAGTGTCGGGTGGTTCAGCACGTTGAAGGCATCGGCGCGGAACTGCAGGTTCTGCTCGCGCCATACCGGGAAGCTTTTGAACATGGACATGTTGACCTGATAGTAGCCGGGGCCGTAGATGTTGTTTTGCACCGTGCCTAGCAGGGCGATTGCTGTTGCCTTGTCCGTGACGGGAGCCTGGAAGGTGACGGGGACACCGTCAGGGTTGATGGAGCCTACGGGATGCGTTGCGTCCGAAATCATTTCGCCGGGCAAGGGATTGCGGAAGGCGCATGGGTTGAAGTAGTTCTGCTTGGTTTTGACCTGCGTGGGGCAAGAGGTGAGGCTTGGGTTGGTTGGGTCTGGCGAGCCTCCGGCAACGAATGGGCTGCGCACGGGATATGCGCGCGCTCCGCCGCCTGATGCTGTGCTGATGTTGGGGCTGACGGAAAACGGCGAGCCGGTTTGCGCGGCGTAAGTGAGGCTTGATGACCAGCCGCCAACGATTTCATCGAGCCAGCGGGATGAGTTGCTGAGGAATGTGCGGCCACGTCCGAATGGAAGCTCGTAGTTGCCGTTGATGGTGAAGCGGTGGCGGATATCGAAGACGGAGTTGGTTAGCTCATCGATGTACGGAATGATGGCGGGCTGGCGGTTGCCAATTGCCGAGAAGAGGCCGCCGGCGTCGCTTGCGTCATCGAGTGCGTGGGACCACGTGTAGGTTGCGAGGAACGATAGTCCGTGCGAGTAGCGCTTTTCCAACTTGGTTTGGAATGAGTTGTAGGTGCTGACACCGGCGAAGTGTATCTGACCGATTCCGCCGAGGTCTGGGAAGGGATTAAACGGGTTGGTGTTGGTGCCGGGACGCCACAGGCCGGGCGCGGTGTTGGGCGCGCCGTAGAGCTCCAGATGGCGGGAGAGGTTGCCAACATACGTCATGGTAAGGGACATGTTGTTTGAGACTTGCTGCTCTACTCCGAGGCTGAACGTCATGGTGTACGTCGGCTTGATTTGCGGGTCGATGGAGTGAAAGCCGGGTTGCGAGATGAAGGTTTGCAACTGGCCTCCGTCAGAGGCTGGGAGCAAGCCTGCCTGTATCGTGACGCCTTGTGAGGCCAGCGATGGGCAGTTGCCCTGCACGCAGGTGGGCGCGAAGAAGTTCGCTGTGTTGGACCATGGGAAGTTTGCGCCGAGGTTGCCGTTGCCTTCCGACTGCAGGCCGCCGTAGAAGATTCCGAAGCCGGTGCGCACTACGGTTTTATTCGAGGGTGAGTAGGCGAGGCCGATACGCGGTGCAAAATTTGTTTTCTGCACGGTGGCCAGGCGGTCATTGTCTACAAACTGCACCTTGACGTTGTCTTTGGAGAGCGCGTCGAGGAAGGGTGCGCCGAGAACGATGTTGCGCTGGCTGGCTGGGAGTTGCACGACGCCTGCGCCTGTGCCAAAGCCCAATGGGCCGGTCACGACAAAGTTCATTTGCTGGCCGCTGTTCTCTTTGTAGGGCTGGAAGTAGTCGTACCGCACGCCTAGATTGAGCGTGAGGTTCCTTGTGATTCGCCAATCGTCTTGTACATAACCGGCGTCATACCACTGCGCGTCGTTGACGTTGGGGGAGACGGAAAGTTGCGCGTAATTTTCCTGGTCAACCAACATGTCCGCTACTGCGTTGCCGGTGTTGGCTACGCCGACTAGGCCAGTGTATTGGCCGTCCCAGTGATATTGGCCAAGGTCAGATGGGGCGTAGATGTAGTAGAAGCGAATGGCCTGGAAGGATGCGCCAAATTTTACCGAGTGGTTGCCCCATATTTTGGTTACGTTGTCGATGATCTGATACACGTTTTGCGATTCGCGGCTGATGCCTTGCGAGCCCCACTCCTGAATGGTTCCGTTGACATAGCCCAATGGGAGACCATACTGGCCCGGCTTCAGGTTGGAGGGTTGCGGGCCGAGGCCTAGAGACGAGTTGAGCGAAGGATTGAAGGCGTTGGGCTGCTGGAAGTTGAACACGCCCCAGTTGTAGCCGAAGCGCAGCTCGTTGGTGAACGTTGGCGTGAAGATGTGCGTTTCACTGCCCATGAAGTTCATGGCGAGGTTGGTGTCGTACTCGCCGCCGTAGTTGCTGCCGTCAAGAATTGGTCCCAGCGGCAGGCCGTTGGTCTTGATTTCATGCAGGTAGCTGTAACGGGCGTAGCTCTGGTCTTTTGAGCTGACGTTCCAGTCGAGGCGCTGGTCCCACTGGACAACGTTGTCAGTGTTGCCGAGATTGACCAGATAGTTGTTGAACAGCTTGCCGTTATTGGCGTTGGGCGAGGGGTAGAGCTTTAATATGCCCTGCGCGACGGTGTTGATTTGATTGGGGCAGAATACGTTCTGCCTGCCGTTGCATACGAGCGGCTGGTTGGGATCGGCGGTGTTGGGCTGATAGAGCAAGGTTGGCGCGCCTACGCCTGTCAGGTCTCCATTGAGCAGCTCAGAGAAATCTCCTTCCCGCTCAAGCGCGGACGGGACATTGATGGGCGTGGGGTTGCTGATGGAGATGCGGTTGACTTCCATGTCACCGAAGTAGAAGAGCTTCTTCTTCCAGATGGGAAAGCCCAGCGTCGCGCCGAACTGGTTCTGGTGATAGGGAGGGACAGTCGCGTCGGGACCGGCGTTCCAGTTGATGGCATCGAGCCTGGTGTTGCGCAGATATTCCCAGACATCGCCATGTATCTGGTTGGTTCCGGATTTGATATTGGCTTGTAAAACCGCGCCTGCGGAGTGGCCGAATTCCGCGCTGAAGTTGCTGGTTTGCAGGCTGAACTCCGAGAGAGCGTCTGGCGGGGGACGCATGATGTAGCTTGAACCGTTGAGAAAATCGACGAGGTTGGTGTTGTTGTCTACGCCGTCGAGGATGAAGTTATTCTGCTCGGCGCGCTGGCCGTTGGCGACGAAGTCTCCTGAACCTGAACCGCGGGTGTTGCCTAGCGGCGGCGCAACGCCATTGGTCAGTTGCGCGATGTAGACCCAGTTGCGGCCATTGAGAGGGGTATCGTTGATTGCCTTGGTGCTGATTACCTGCCCTACTGCCGCATCCTGCGTTTGGAGGACGGGCTCTTCCGTGGTTACCTGAACTGTTTGTGAAACTGAGCCCGCCGACAGCGTGAAATTCACGTTCAGGCGCTGCTGAATGTCCAGGTGCAGGTTTTCATGCGTCACCGTTTGAAAACCTGGCGAGGACGCCGTGACGGCGTAGTTGCCGATTTTGAGCGGCGAAAAGACAAAGACGCCGCTGGTGTTCGACTTGGTTTGAAGAACCAGGCCGGTATCAACATTGGTGGCGGTGACCTGGGCGTTCTGGATCAGTGCTCCGGACGAATCCTGCACAATGCCGGTAATGGCGCCCTGATCTGTCTGGGCAGTGCTGGATTTTGTCGCGGCAAGCAGGATGAACAGCAGCGCTGTTGCTCCAAGAACGCGAGTGAAATATGTGCGTATGGAATTAGCCGGCCTCAAAAATTGTTTCGCCATCGCTCTTTCTCTCCTAGTGGCGGTGTGTCTGCGTTCGCCCCGTTTTATGGTTCCGAATCGTGTACGTTAACGATACGGAGGTAATAAAGGGTGTGTACGTTAACGGAAAGACGTTAATCTCATGAGTTAAGAATTGTCAAGGAACATTTTTCAAAGGTAACTATGGTGGCCTTTGCGCTCGTAGCTTGTCTCTGAATCCACCCATTTCCTCCGCTGGGAGGTGGACAGGGCGGGTGAGAGTTTTTTCTTCTTCTGGCGCGAATAATGTGTACGTTACCGCATACGTGATCACAACCTAGAGAACGGCAGAAGACAGCATCGCAACCGTGCCTGAGATTTTTCATACACGCGGAAAAAACCGCACTTAGATTGCAGGCAACGATGCGCCTGGAGCACACGAATACATGCGGACAATAGAGTGACATTGCGATAACAACTTCAAGGAGAGCGCTGCTCATACTCAGCATCAAGATGGCGATGCCAGCGATTGTAGACGCGAGTATGAGAAGAATTTTGTGGCGAAGTGTTGTCGTGATGATAGGAATGCCGGCGATACTGCTGAGTTATGCGCTGGGGCAGACGCCGGGCACGGGCGCGATTGCCGGGTCTGTTGATGATCCGTCGGGTCGCGCTGTGAGCGGTGCCAAGGTGGCTGCGGTCAACGTGGCTACACATCTGTCACGGTTTGTGGTGACGACCGAAGCGGGTTTTTATCAAGTACCAGTGCTGCCGCCGGGAACGTATGTGGTGACCGTCGATGCGACGGGATTTGCGCAGAGCGTTTCTGATGAGGTTCCGGTAACGGCAAGCGAAACGGCAGCGCTGAATATTACGCTCGCGGTTGCTGCGGTGGGGCAGAGCGTGCAGGTGAAGGCAGCGGCTGCGAATGCTGACCTGGAAAGCTCCACGATTGGCGGGCTTGTGGACGAGGCCGCTGTACGGTCACTGCCGCTTTCCAACCGAAACTATACGCAGATTCTTGGGCTTTCACCAGGCGTGGTTGTGGACTTGCCGGATGCGACGACGCTGGGGAGCGGGACGCAGAATGTGGCGTCGGATGGCGGGTCTCCGCTGGCGAACAATATTCAGTTCAATGGAATTGATGCGAACAACCTCGCGGAGAATTCTGCCGCAAACTCTCAGACCGATGCGGGTACGGCGATTCCTGCTCCGGATACGATCCAGGAGTTTCGCGTGCAGACGGCGAATTATGACGCGGCGTATGGAAGAGGCTCTGGCGCGAATGTGGACCTGGTGAGCAAGAGCGGTGGAAATCAATTCCACGGCAGCGCCTGGGAATTTTTGCGCAATACGGACCTCAACGCGAATTTGTTTTTTGTGAAGAGAGCCCAGCAGCCGCGTGCGGTGCTGAATCACAACCAGTTTGGCGGCTCACTTGGCGGGCCTATTGTTCATAATCGCGCGTTTTTCTTTGGCGCTTACCAAGGGTTGCTGGAAGTGAATGGGCTGGGCGATGCTACGACGGCGATTCTTCCGCTGCTGACGAACGACCGTTCCGCGGCTACGCTGGGAGCGCAGTTTTGCCCGGATGGGCATTTGAATGCACAGGGCAAGCCTGCGAGCGGGTACTTGTCTGGAGCGGGCGGCGTGCAGATTGCGTGCAATGGGTCGAATATCAACCCAATTGCGCTGAAGATTCTGAATGCGAAGTTTGCGAATGGGCAGTTTGTGGTGCCGAGTCCGCAAACACCGTTGCCGGTGAGCGGGCCGGATGCCTCTGACCAGCAGCCGGTGGGGCAATCGACGTTCACGATTCCGGCGCATTATCGCGAGGACCAGTTCACGGCGGATTTGGATGAGTTGATTCATCCGCGCAATACGCTTTCAGAACGGTTTTTCTATTCGCATGCGCCGACGACGAAGGCCTTCTCTCCGAATGCGGCGAATGTGCCGGGATGGGGCACGAATCTGCTGAACGAGAACGTGATGTTTGTGCTGGCGGATACGCATGTGGTGAATGCGAGACTGGTGAACGTGGCGCGCTTTGGATACATGCGCTTCTATGGGAACTCTACGGTGGAGAATCCGCTGACGGCGGCGGATGTGGGGATGGGCGCGCCGACGGGTGCGACGGGCGCGAGTTTGAACATGCCAGGTGTGCAGGTGGGCGGGTTCATTCTTGGCGATGCGGGCACGCCTTCAATGTGGCAGGTGACGAATTCGTTTATCTGGCAGGACACAGTTGCGTGGACGCATGGGCGGCACAACCTGCGCTTTGGTGGCGAGGCTAAGAGGCACCAGGTGGGGCAGGATTTTCCGGAAGAGACGGATGGGCTTTTAGAGATTTCCACCTTTGCGGATTTTTTGATTGGCGAGAGCGCGGGAAATGGGCCGGGACAGAATGGCAGTCCGCAGGGGCTGAGCAATGTGACGACCAGCCTGGCTGGTGGGGGGATCTATCGGCGTAACGAGCGGTTTACGGATGTGGCGGGCTTTGCGCAGGATGATGTGAAGCTGACGCATCGGCTGACGTTGAACCTTGGATTGCGTTACGAGATATTTGGCGCGCCTTCTGAAACGAAGGGGCTGCTTGCGAACTTCAATCCGAATCTTGCTACGACTGGGCCTGTGCCGGATGCGGGAACATTTTCTGGCTTTACGCTGCCAGCGAACTATAAGGGCAGCTTTCCGCAAGGGGTTGCGCGTACGCCTTATGCGTCGCTTTACAGGACGCCGCATGGGGATGTTTCTCCGCGAATTGGTTTTGTATGGCAGGCTTCGGATTCGCCGGTGGTGGCGGTGCGCGGTGGTTATGGCATTTACTATGACCGGCATTCGGCAACGATTGCTGAGCAGATTGTGAATGACCCTCCGTTCACTATGTTGCAGATTGTGAGCGGTGCACCGAACGGCAATGCGACGCTGGCGAGTCCGTTTGTTCCGCAGGTGGAAGCGAGCGAGAACTTTCCGGTGTTTGCTCCGCGGACGAGTACGTCTACGCCGTTTATTGAGGCTACGAATCCAGACCTGCTGGATAGCCGTACGCATGAGTACAACCTGAATGTGGAAACGGAGCTTCGGCATGGGTTTCTGCTGACGGTTGGGTATGTGGGTACGCGGTCGCAGCATCGGTCGGGGCAGTGGGAGTTTGACCAGGCATACCTTGCTAGTCCGCAGAATCCGGTGAATGGTGAGATTGCGAATTCGATTGAGAACGTAAATGCACGCATGCCGATCCAGGGGGTTAGCCAGGGTTCGCTATATACGGATTCCAATTTTATTGCGAACTACAACGCGCTGCAGGCTCAGTTGACGCGGAGATTGGCACACAACTTGCAGATGCAGGCGAGCTATACGTGGTCAAAGAACCTGGATGAAGTGAACGGCGAGGTTGGCACGGATTTGTTTGAGTTGCAGTTGCCTACGAATAACCAGCGTGATTTGCGGCATTCGTCGTATGGTCCGGCGGGGTCGGACCGCACGCATCGGTTTGTGGCGAGCTTTATGTGGCAGACTCCGAAGCTGCGCGTGAACTCGGCTGCTGCGCGGTGGGTGGCGAATGACTGGGAGCTTTCGGGGATTGCGGTGATTCAGACAGGGATTCCGCAGAGTGTCTTCGACACCAATGCAGGGTCTGTTTATGGACTGATTCCGGGCGAGGTTCGTGCGGAGACGGCGGGAGGTAATCCGTATACGCATGGGTCGTTGTTTTCGCGTGTGGCGAATGGCTATCTGGATTCGGCTGCATTTACGCGCGCGCCGGAGGCTCCGTTTGGAACAAGCCTTGCCGATCAGGATTTTGGCAACAGCGGCGTAGGAATGTTACGCGGGCCGGGGCAGCACAATTTCGACATGGCGATTGAGAAGGCGTTTCCGATTAAGGAAGGGCTGAGCTTTCACTTTCGCACGGAGTTCTTCAACCTGACGAATACGCCGCAGTTTGGCAATCCCAATACTTCTCTTGGTTATACCGACCCGACGCTTGAGCATCCTTCGGCAAGCTCCACATTTGGGCTGATTACGGGAACGGTTGCGAATCCAAGGATTATTCAGTTTGCAGGACGGATTCTTTTCTGAGCATGGAGGAGAGAGTGGTTGCTTGCGAACCAATGCGGAGCGACGTTGTGCAGAAGCATGCGATGGAGATGCCGGAGCTTGCGCTGGAAGGCACCTTCTACGCATGGGGATTTCCGTTTTCTGTGCGGACGAATGCAGAAGAGGTGCTTCGGCTATGCGGGGAAAACTGGGGCGCGTTTTCCATGCGGCGCGAGATGGAACCGATGCGCGTCGAGGTATGGGTGACGGAGAACGATGCTACGGAATGTCCGCCTGAGCCAACGCATCGGCTCATCTCCGGTGTGTGGGTTTCGATTGCTGATGCGAATAACTATTGCTTGATTGACCTGAACCGCTGCGAGTCGCGCATTGTGATGACGCGGGCTACGCTGCGTTATCCGTTATATGCGAAGTATTTTCTGTTGGCGATGCCGATGAGTTGTGTGTCGGCGCGCTATGTGACGCCGATTCATGCAGCGTGCGTGGCGCTGGATGGCAAAGGCGTGTTGCTTAGCGGCGAGTCGGGTGCGGGTAAGTCCACGCTGGCCTATGCTTGCGCGCGTGCGGGATGGACGTATGTCAGTGACGATGCTTCGCTGCTGATGAATGACGGCGATGCTCGTGAGGTGATTGGGACTTGTCATCAGATACGCTTTCGGCCGAGTGCGGCAGAGTTGTTTCCGGAGTTGGAGGGGTTAGAGATTACGCCAAGGGCTGCGGGCAAGCCGTCGATTGAGGTACCTACCGCATCGATGCCGGGGATTTATTGTGCGGAGACGGCGCGAGCGGACTTTCTTGTGTTTCTGAATCGCAGACAGGGCGGGCCGGCTGAGATTGTACCTTATAGCAAGGATGCGGCAAGGGCTTCGATGCGCGAAGCGTTCTTTTCTCCGGACCAGGTTCGGCTTGAGCAGTACGAAGTGCTGGAGCGATTGTTGGAAGGTGGCGTGCTTGAACTGCGGTATTCGCGGCTTGAGGATGCGATTGTGCGACTACAGATGCTGGTGCGGGAGGGACGATGATGGAACCATCGTCCCTGACTGAGCAGACTGCGGTAAAACGTGCGGTGTTCTGGAGTGATCCGGTTGCATGGCTTCGCGAAAAGAATCTTGGCCGCGGATATTGGATGTTTTTTACGGCGGCATTTTTTTATGACGCGGGCTTCGTTATCTATTTCTTTCTCTTCAATCTTTACCTGATGGATCGCGGCTTTTCTGATCGCACAATTGGGTTGGTTGGCGGGGCGTTTACGCTAGGCTCGATGGCGGGAACTCTGCCTGCCGGTGCGCTGGCACGCAGGATGGGACTGCGCGGATTGATGGCTGCTTTGTTTGTTGCGGCGCCGTTGTCGAATGCGGCACGCGTGCTTTGGGTTTGGGAGCCTGCGCAGATTGTGCTGGCGTTTGTTGCGGGAATTGCGATGTCTGCGTGGGGTGTTTGCTATCTGCCTGCGGTTGCGCGGTTGACGAGAGAAGAACACAGGGCAACGGCGTACGGCCTTACTTATTCCGCAAGCGTGGGCGCTGCGATATTGGGCGGCGTAGTGTGCAGCTATCTGCAGAAGTGGATGCAGATGGCTGGATTTGCTCTTTCGGCTGTCGCAGTGAAGGAATGGATTTTGCTGGCTTCCTGCGCGGTGGTGCCGTTGGGATTGTTTGCGATTTATCGATTGCGATTTGTAGAGGTTCATGAGGACGGGACGAAGGCTGGGAGTGCATGGCTTTCGGGTTGGAGGCTCAGTCCGTTCCTCTGGCGCTATCTGCCTCTGATGGCGCTGTGGGCTGCGGTGTTGGCGACGTTTACTCCGTTCGCGAATCTTTACCTGTCTCGCGATTTGCATGTGCCGATGGAACAGGTGGGAGTGATCTTTTCTGTTGTGCAGGGAGTGCAGCTTTGCATGGGGCTGCTTATGCCAGTGGTGACGCGAATGCTGGGTATGGTGAAAGGCATTGCGGCGATGCAGGCCGCGGCTGCCGTGGTGCTTGGTTGCATGGCGACAGTGACGGATGTACGGCTAGCGGTAGGGCTGTATCTTGTCTATTCGGCAGCGCAGTGGATGAGCTCGCCGGCGCTTTACAACCTGCTGATGAATGTGACGCCGGATGCGGAGCGCAGTACGGCTACTGCGATGACGCTCTTTGCGAATTCGTTGGCTGGTGCTGCGGCTACAGCGGGCGCGGGGTTTCTGTTTACGCAGTTTGGGTATCCGCATACGTTGATGGGAATTGCACTGGCAGCGCTTGGGATTGCGCTGCTGTTTCTACTGCTGATTGGACCTGTTGTGCGGCGTGAAAACTAAAGCTGCAATGTGGGCTATCGAAAGAGTTGAGGCGTTATATCCCTCTGCTGTAGGGAAGCGTTGAGGAATCTCCCGCGACATGCGCGGTCATGGAGATTTCAGCTACGCTTTCTTCCATCTGCGCGGCAATCCAACGATAGGTATGCGCAAGCCCATTGCGCAATGCGGCAGACGGCGCCCAGCCAAGCTTGGTGAGGATGAGCTCGTTGTTGGAGTTGCGTCCGCGAACGCCGGTGGGGCCTGGAACGTGGCGGATGCTGAGCTGCTTTCCGGCAATCTCCATAATCATGGTCGCCATCTCGTCGATGGTGACCATCTCTTCTGAACCTATGTTGACGGGGCCCATGAATGTTTTGGAGTTCATCAGGCGGCGGATGCCTTCTATACATTCCTGAATGAAGAGGAAAGACCGTGTTTGTTTTCCGTCGCCCCAGATTTCTATCTCGCCACCGTTGGGCTGCTCGGCAATTTTGCGGCAAAGAGCGGCTGGGGCTTTTTCGCGGCCGCCGCGCCATGCTCCCTCGGGGCCGAAGACATTGTGCAAACGCGCGATGCAGACATTGAGGGCATGGTTGCGATGATGCGCGAGATACATCCTCTCGCTGAAGAGCTTTTCCCATCCGTACTCACTATCGGGCTGTGCAGGATAGGCGCTGGCTTCCCTGCAATCGGGATTGGCGGGGTCTGCCTGGTTGTATGCGGGATAGATGCATGCGGAGGAGGAATAAAATACTTTTCCGACGCCTGCACGCAATGCGAAGTTCGCCATGTGCAGGTTAATCATGGCGGAGTTGTGCATGACGGCAGCGTCGTGCTCGCCTGTAAACAGGTAGCCTGCGCCGCCCATGTCGGCGGCTAGTTGATAGGCTTCGTCGAAGGACGTGTCGAGAATGCTGCGCCATGTGGATGCGTCTCGCAGGTCTGCGACTACGAAACTATCCGCGGCGGAGAAGCTGAACTCCGGCATCTTTAGATCGACGCCACGCACCCAGAAGCCTTCTTGCTTGAGGCGCTTTACCAGGTGGCTTCCGATGAAGCCACCCGCACCGCATACCAGTGCCCGTTTTTGTGCCATTGCGCCTCCTGAATTCTCTTCCCGTGATTTCATTTGTTCAATTGCCTGAGTGCGGTCTTCTAAGGGTTGAAGAAGCGGAGGAGTTCGCGCTCGTCATGCTCGCTGAGGTTGGCACGCATACGCATGTGGCGTACGACTGTTCCGGAGATGCTGGGAGGAAAGCCGTCGGGCGCATTGTGGCAGCGGGCGCAGTTGCGCTGGAAGATACGCTCGCCATCGCTTTGCGGCGGTGTGGCGATGTGCTGGATGTGCACGTGCTTTGTCGGGGCTGGCGGCGTATTGCTTGTGCCGGTTTGCGCCGCCGCGTATAGCGCGGGCATTACCACTGCGGCCAATACCGCCAGGCCAGCAAGGATGCTGCTCTTGAGGGAAGTGGGTTTCATTGTGCTTTTCTCTTCCATGCGGGAAAGAGAAAGCGATAAACGATTCCTGTCTCCCAGATGTTGTGGTTGTCGGTGGCAGAAAACTGGCGCGAGTAGCTGGTGATGATTCGCGTGTTGTGAGGAAGGTTGTAATTGAGGCCGAAGTCGGCGCGCTGCGTGTTTTGCATGGGCACGCCATCGCTTACGACGGTGTCGCGGCGAAAGGTTTGCTGCATGCGGAAGACGGGTTCGATGCGACCTACCCAGCTATCGAGTCCGCCAAAGGCCTGCGTGCGGTAGTCGGCTTCTATCCAGTAGCCCTGGGCATGATGGCCGCGTGCGTACTCCGAACGAAGGCGCAGGCCTGCATCTTTGGGTTCCCACCAGAGATGCGTGGAGTAGAAGTTTTCCTGCGTGCCTTGCAGCAGGCGGTTATAAGAAAGACCTACTTCAAGTCGCTGGGGAGGAAGGTAAAGATTGACTCGGCCTCCGGCGGAGCGCTCGGAGTTGAACTGCTCGTTGCCGCTGCGTGCGGAGAAGTATCCTGCGTAGTCGATCGAGTAATGCGAATTGCTGATGGCGTTGCCACGCAGCATGCCGCCTAGCGCGGTTCCGCTGGACATGAGGCCAAGTGGCGCGGTGATGGGGCCATCCTGAAAGTTGCTTATCCAGACGGGCGACAGGCGCTCGTTATAGGTGGCGAAGGGGACAAGAAAGCTGCCGGCTACAACAGTGAGATGTGGCGTGGCGGTGATGCCGGCCTGCAGATAGGTGAGGCTGGCTACGAAGGTAGAGTGGTCGCCGGGTTGGCCGCCGGGCCTGGGAAAGATGCTTTCCGCAAGGGCGGCGCGAGACTCGACGAGTATATGCGAGCCGATGGGCGCGGCTAGAAGCGGCTCAATCAGAGGCAGGTATGAGGTTTGGCCAGCGTTGGTTGAGTGCAGGAAAGCCGCGCCCCCGGAGATCAGGGGCGCGTCCTGTGCCGAGGCAGGGGAGGAGACCGCCGCTGCAGAGAGCGTTACGAGGGCGACGGTTGCAAGGAGGACGCGCATGAGTGTGACTTTAGCGGCGCTGTGAATTGGGGGTGTCTTGGGAAGGTCGTTTGTTTGTCAGCGGATTGTCATTGACGAAATTGTTGTTGCGAAAAGAGAAAAACACGGGAATAGCGCGCCATTTGGGGCAGCAACAACACAGTGACAAAGCGTTGACGACGGAGTGACATGCACTGGTGGGTGCGGGAGTAAGTTGAAGCCGATGTTGACGCACTCTTTTATAGCGAAGCCCCGGCGATGGTCCCGACAGGAAGCAATTCAACGTGCAGTGATGCGGATTGTGAGTGAAGGATCGCGGGAAGGCATTGCGCCGCTTGCTCGCGTGAAGGATGAGGAGTGGCGCGGGCTGCTGCGCTGGCTGGATGTAAGCGGCCTGGCGCTTTATTTTTTCGACCGGCTGCAGGAGATGGACGAGAACACGCTGCTGCCCGCAGATGTGTGGCGGCGGCTGGAGAAGAATCTTGCCGACAATGCTGTGCGAACGCAGGCGATGATTGATGAGGCTGTTGCGATTCGTGATGCACTGAATGATGTGAGTGTGAGCTTTGCATTGTTGAAGGGGCTTTCGCTTACGCCGGACTCCGTTGCGCGGCCTGAGTTGCGCTCACAGCTTGATATTGATTTCCTGGTGGCGCCGGAAGGGATGGCTGCGGCGGGAAAGATTCTGGAAGAGCGCGGCTACTATCTGCATGCGGCTTCTGCGCGTAGCTGGGAGTTCAAAACTTACGCCGTGCCGAATGGCTCGATGCAAAATCTCTATCGCAATGTTCCCTGGCGATGCGTGGAGCTTCATGCGGAGTTACACGATACGGACGGCGGGTTGCGATTGGCGCGGCGAGAGACACGCACTCTTTGCGGTGTGGAGATGCCGGTGCTATGCGCGCAGGATATTTTTCTTGGGCAGGGGCTTCACCTGTTCAAGCATGTAAGCAGTGCGCACTATCGCGCAGCACACCTGGTTGAGTTTCATCGGCATGTGACAGCGCGGTGTGGCGATGAGCGCTTTTGGCACGAAGTGATGGAGCGCGCTCGCGAGACAAAAGCTGCGGCCTGGGCGCTGGGCGTGGTTACGCTGCTGGATGAGCTGATGCTGGGTAAATGCGCACCGGAGAGCTTTACCCGGTGGACTGTGGACCGGCTGAGCAGGCCGGTGCGCTTGTGGGTGGAACAGTATGGATGGTGCGCCGCGCTGGGCTGCGTTCCGGGGAACAAGTTGTATGTGCTGCTTGCGCGGCAACTGCAAGAAGAAGGATATGAAACGCGGAATACCGGGCTTGCTGTGGAGGCAAGATCCGGGCAGGATGCGGGGCTTACCTCGGCACGCGGGCGGCTGGTTCCGAAACGGTTGCCGGCGATGGTGGTGAAGGGGCAGGCAGGAGAATCGCTCGGTATACGGCTTGGCCGGTATTGGCTGCAGATGAGGTTTCTGCTGCTGCGGCTGCGCTTTCACGCGGTGGAAGGGCTGCGGTTCGTTTGGGAATCGCGGCGGTGGAGGCGCAGCCTGAAGGAGCTGGAAAGCACAGATTCTACGGCTTTCTGCGCGGCGAACAAAGGAATGACAATTCACTGACCGAGGCATGACACGCACGCGCAGTGCGGTGGATACGGTGAACGCAGCAGGATATGCCTATGCCGCACATTGCGAAAAACTACGAATCAAGAAGAAAACATCAACTATGGGTTTTGTTTGCACGCTGCACTGCGGGCGTGCTGCTGGGATGCGGCGCGACTGCTCTGTACGCGCAGGTTACGCCTGCTCCTTCTTCAGCCCCAGTGGATACACAATCGGGCGCGAGCCTGGGTGATGCTTCACAGCAGGCAACTGACTCGAATGCCGCAGGACGTGTAGATAACCGCGGATTGTCAGCTTCGTCTGCGCCTGCTGTGCTTTCGACGGAGAAGATTTTCCGGCTGCTGGATAGTAATCCCGGGCTGGTGGTGGAGCTGAAAGAACTGGTTGCGGACCGAATGCGACAGCAAGGGACGCAAGTTGATGCGAATGACATTTCCGACCAGATGCTTTACAGCCAAATTGCAGACAGTGTGGCTGTGCGTGCGCGTGTGACGGCATTTCTTGAGGCGCGCGGCTTTGTTTCGCAAGAGGACCTTGATGCGGCGAGCGCGCAGTCGCTAACGCCGGGAGAGATGGACTCGCTGCAAAATCCGCGTGCGCTGAATTCCCTCGATGCTTCCGGGGGAAGTGCCTACGCTGCGATGGCTGGTGGGCTGAACGGCAGTGGAGTGTCGGCTGATTCACGTGCTGGGATGGCGACGGGAGCGGGTTTGGATGGAGCGGGCTTGAGTGGAGCTGGCTTACCTGATTCAACTGCCGCACGCGAGCCAGCAAGGGTGGAGCGTGGAAACTCTTCTACGGATGAGCCGCGGGTTTTACGCCAGCCAGCGCCGTACAATCTGCGCGCCATGCGCGATACCTATACACAAGTTCCTGAGCCAACGACGACGTTGAAACGGTTTGGATCGGATGTCTTTGTGAAGCGTGGAGCGGGTGCGGGGATGCGCGGAGGAGATTCCCTTGATATGTCCGCAGGACCGGACTATGTGCTGGGGCCGGGCGATACGCTGCAGATTGATTTGTGGGGCGGCATGACGCAAAGCCTGACACGGGTAGTAGAGCGTGATGGGCGGGTGATGCTGCCGGAGGCGGGCTCGACGCAAGTTGCCGGACTTACGCTGGAGCGCGCGGAACAACTGATTGCTGGTGCGCTGAAGCCGCAGCTTCGCAATGTGCAGGTGGCTGTGAGCCTGGCGCGGCTGCATACGGTGCGCGTATTTGTGGTGGGTGATGTGCAGCGGCCTGGGGCGTATGAGATCAGCTCGCTGGCAACGCCGGTGAGTGCGCTGTATGCGGCGGGTGGACCTACGTCTGTTGGCTCGCTGCGCGTGGCGGAACATTGGCGCGGATCGCAACTGGTGGACACGGTAGATCTGTATGACTTTCTGTTGCGTGGAGTGCGGAATGGCAGTGCGCGCTTTCAGAGCGGAGATACGCTGCGCGTTCCCGCAGCTGGCGCACAGGTGGCGATTACGGGCGCAGTGAAGCGGCCTGCGATTTATGAACTAAGAGCCGGGGAAGGCGCACTGGCTGCGGTGGTTGAGGATGCTGGTGGGTTGACGGCTGCTGCCGATCTGGACCACATCACCATTGAGCGAATTGATGCACACAAAAATCGTGAGACGCTGACGCTGCCTGCAGGTGGTGAAGCTAGTCTGAAGAGTTTTTCCGTGCAGGATGGAGATCGGGTTTTGGTGCGTCCCATTCTCTCTTACAGCGAGAAGGCAGTGTACCTGGAAGGGCATGTGGCGCGACCGGGACGCGTAGCGTTTCACGAGGGGATGCGACTGAGTGATCTTCTGCATAGTTATCGTGATTTGCTGCCTGAGCCGGATGCGCATGGAGAGATTGTGCGGCTGGCTGGACCGGACTTGCACGCAGAGACGATTGAGTTTCATCTGCCGGATGTACTGATTGGCAACGCGAATGTTGAGTTGCAGTCCTTCGATACGATTCGCATTTACAGCCGCTACGAAACCGATGCGCCGCGAGTAACGGTGCAGGGTGAAGTGCGGCGGCCGGGCCAGTATCCGATGTCTGAGGGGATGACGGCTGCGCAACTGGTGCGCATGGCGGGCGGATTCAAGCGCGGTGCGTTGCGTGACCGCGCTGATCTGGCGAGTTATCAAGTGGTAGATGGACATGAAGTGCTGGAGGATGTGCAAACAGTGCGCGTGGGCGCGGCGGTTGCGGGCAACGATGCTAACGCTGATGTTCAGCTCAAGCCCGGAGACGTGCTCTCTGTTCACCAGATTACGGGGTGGGAAAACATTGGAGAATCCGTTCGCCTTGAAGGACAGGTGCGCTATCCGGGCAGCTATGGCTTTAAGGATGGAGAGAAGTTGAGCACGGTTCTACAGCGCGCCGGAGGACTTTTGCCGACGGCTTATCCTGCGGGCGCGGTGCTGATTCGTTCGCAGGTGCGTGAGTTGGAAGAGAAGAGCCGCGATGAGTTGATTCGGCAGATTGAGACCACTGCATCGGCGGCGCGGATATCTCCAGCTACCAGCACCGGAGACGGTGGCGCGGCACTGCAGCTTATCAAGGCGCAGCAAGAGCAGGCGATTGCTGACTTGCGGAATCATCCGCCAGCAGGACGCATGGTGATTCACATCGGCGCGGACATTGCGAGTTGGGCTAACACGCCAGCGGATGTGGAACTGCGTGCCGGGGATGTGTTGACGATTCCGAAGCAGCCGGGCTTCGTGCTGATTACTGGGCAGGTGTACAACGCTACAGCGCTGACTTTTGTACCGGGTAAAACAGCGAAGTGGTACCTGAGTCGTGCCGGGGGAACGAATTCGGCGGCAAACCGGAAGGAGATTTTTATTATTCGCGCCAATGGAAGCGTGGTGGGACGGCGCTCGAATGGGTGGTTTGAAGGCGATGTACTCGCTACCAAACTTGATCCGGGTGATGTGGTGGTGGCTCCGCAGAAGATTATCGGCGCTTCTTACCTGTGGAGAAACCTGCTGAGTGCGGCGCAAGTGGCTTCTTCAATTGCGATAACGGCAGCGGTGGCGGCGCTGTAAACGATGACGACAGCGATGGAAACATTTCAAACCGAAGAACCGCTTTGGGTGATGCGCGCATGGCTGCTGTGGCGACAACGCAGACTGCTTGTACGCGTGGCTGTTATTGCACTGGTTTTGAGCATTGGGCTTGTGCTGGTAATTCCGAAGCAATATAAGTCGGTGGCCAAAGTGATGCCTCCGGAAGGGCAAAGCTCCGGAGCGATGCTGCTGGCTGCGATGGCCTCACGCGAGGGCGGGCTGGGTACGCTGGGCACGCTTGCGGGCAGCTTGCTGGCGAACCATTCAACAACGGCGCTGCTGGAAGACCTGATGCGCAGTGGAACGGTGAGCGGCCACATTATCGACCGCTTTGATTTGCAAGAGCTGTATCACAGCCGCTATCGCGTGGATGCGGCGAAGAAACTTGCCCGGCGCACCAAGATTTCGGATGACCGCAAGAGCGGCGTCATCACGCTTGAAGTAACCGATACAAGTCCGATACGAGCACGAGACATGGCTCAGGCGTATCTCGATGAGCTGAACAAGCTGACGATTGCTACAAGCACCTCGACAGCGCGGCGCGAGCGCATCTTTATTGAGCAACGGCTGGCTTCTGTGGAGAAAGACCTGGAGAAAGCGCAAGTTAATTTGAGCGAGTTTTCCAGCAAGAACAGCACGATTGATATTAAGGAGCAGACGCGAGCCACGGTGGATGCGGGCGCGCGGCTTGAAGGCGAGATGCTGGCGGCGCAGGCTGAGCTTGAGTCGCTACGGCAGATTTATGGAGATGCAAATGTGCGCGTGCGACAGACAGAGGCGAGCATTGCCTCGCTGAAGCGCGAGCTTGAAAACTTAGCTGGGTCTTCCAGTCCTGCGGCTGGTAAAGCCGGCACCGGCGGCGAGCTTAGCCCGCAACTACGGCAGTTGCCGCGACTGGCGGTGCCGTACGCTGACCTTTATCGCAAAGTAAAGACACAGGAGACGGTCTTTGAACTGCTGACGCAGCAGTATGAACTGGCGCGAATCGAAGAGGCGAAGGATGTACCGGTGGTCAGCGTGATTGACGCTCCTGGCGTGCCGGAGAAGAAGTCGTTTCCGCCCAGGCTGCTGCTGGCTCTTCTGCTTACGGCTGTGAGTGTTGCCGTTGCGGCTGCATGGGTGCTTGCGGAAGATTCATGGAACAAGCTGGACACATGCGATTCACGGCGGGTGCTGGCAGATGAGATATGGGCAGCGGCGCGTACACGCCTAAACAGGAAACGGGGCGCGGCATGAAACGGCATTTCAAAAACGCCGCGTATGGCGTGCTGGATTATGCGGCTTATCCGCTGGGGATGCTGCTGGCCGCGCCGGTGGTGCTGCACCGGCTTGGTGCGGCGGAGTATGGGCTGTGGATGATCTCGACGGCGGTCGTGAGCACGGGCGGGATACTTGCATCGGGATTTTCAGACGCGAACATTCAGCGTGTGGCACGGCTGCGTGGAAGCACGGAACAGGGGGCGATCAGAGCAACCGTGCGCGCGATGATGGGAATCAATCTCACGCTTGGCTGCGGCATCTGCATGCTTGTCGCGCTTGTTGCTCCAATTGCGTCACGGCGGATCGTTGCTGCGCACCCGGAAGAATGGCGTGAATGCGTGCTTGCTCTCTGGATTGCGGCGGCGCTGATTCTTGTGCGCGCCGTGGAAAGCGTCTGCATCAGCACGCAACGCGCATTTGAAGAATATGGAAGCAGTACGCGCATCAATGCCGTGGTGCGATGGCTGACGCTTGGCACGGCAGCGGCACTGGCGTCAGCAGGACAAGGAGTTGTCAGCATTCTCGCTGCTACGGGGGTGTTTCTTCTTGTGGGCACTGTGCTGCAATGGCGCGTGGCGCGAGGAATGCTTGGTGGTGCTTCTCTTGCTCCAGCAGCAGATTGGAAGGAATTGCGCACATTGTTTGCGGTTGGCGTTTTTCCATGGCTGCAGGCATTTGGTGGAGTCATCTTTGCGCAGGTAGATCGCATTCTGCTGGGGGTTTCGGCAGGAGCTGCAGCTGTTGCTCCATATGTGTTGTGCGTACAGTTTTCGCAGCCCATTCACGGCATTACGGCTTCCGGGCTACAGTTTCTTTTTCCCTATCTGTCGCGGCATGTGGCGCACTCGTCCGCGACCTCGTTACGGCGCACGCTTGTGCTGGCCTTTGCGTGTAATGTGCTGATGGTAGCTTGCGGTGTAGCGGGGCTGATGCTGGTAGGACATCGCTTGATGACGGTGTGGGCTGGCGAGGCTATTGCGCGACAAGCCGTAGAGATTTTGCCGGTGGTTGTTGCGGGCGCTGCGCTCATGGGACTGAGTGTTACCGGCGTTTATGCTCTCTGCGCTTTCGGGCAGTTTCGCAGTGCGGCGCTTATCAGCCTTGGCTCGCGTGGGGCACTCCTTGTGCTGATGGCAATTCTTTTACAACGCGGCGGCATGATGGGGCTCGCAGCCTGCCGCGTGGTGTATGGCGCCTCCTCGCTTCTCGTCTATGTGCCGCTCATGCGGAAACTAGGGGAGAGCAGCGCGTCTGCCGCAGCAGGAATAAGCAGGCAACAGGAGGCAGCATCGTTATGAAAATCCTGATGGCTGCAGCGGCATTTTCTTCGGAAATATCAGGTGTGCAGCGCCATGCCTTCAATACAGTGCGTGCGCTTTTGCTGCGCAAGGAGATTGGTGCGCTTCATTTTGTGATTGCGCCGTGGCAGAGAAAGATTACAAAAAACTTTGTGCGGGATGTTGTGAAGGAACAGAGCGAAAGGCTGGTTGTGCATGAAGCCGTGATGGGCAGTTCCGCCGTTGCACGCAATGCCTGGTATTACAGACAACTACCGGAGTTGGCGCGTGCGCTCAATGTGGATATCGCGCATCTTGCTTATCCTGTGCCGGTGAATGCCCGCGCACTTCCCTGCCCTGCGGCGGTTACGCTGCATGACTTGTATCCATGCGAGATTCCGGGCAACTTTGGGTTTCCAAAGTCACTGGTGAACCGCAGAATTCTGCGCCAGTGCTTGAATGCAGTGGATGGAATTGCCTGCGTTTCCGAAACAACACGGGAACGAATGCGGGAATATTTCCCAGCACGGCTGAGCAGGAAGGCAGTGTGTATTCCCAACTGTGTGCTGCCGATGCCCGAGGCGGTAAGGCCTGCGAAGGACGTCCTGCCTGATGGGCCTTTTTTGCTGTGCGTGGCACAGCACAGGCGTAACAAGAACATTCCTCTGTTGCTAAGGAGCTTTGCGAGGCTTGTCCGCGAAGGAAGAATTGATGCGCGGATTCGATTGCTTGTTATCGGCATTAACGGACCGGAGACGGCGCGAATTCATCGTGCAGCGGCGGAACGCAAGTTAAGCGAACATGTACGTTTTCTATCCGGACTGAGTGAGGCCGAGCTGCACTGGTGCTATGCCAACTGCGAGGCGCTGGTTGCGCCTTCTTCTACGGAAGGCTTTGGGCTCCCAGTTGCTGAAGGGCTGCTGACCGGCTGCCGCGTGGTCTGTTCGGAGATTGGCGCGCATCGCGAGATTGGCGCGGAGCACTGCCACTTTGTGGATTTGCGCGGCGATGCCGAGAGCACGCTTGCTGAGGCTATTGTTCGAGCGCTTCAGGCTCCACGGCAGGAAGCGGTGAGCTTTCCACAGTTGTCAGTAGAAGCGGTGAGCGTGCAATACATGCGATTTTATCGCGGGTTAATTGAGACTCGATCCATTGAAAGCCGCGACAGGTTTGGAGTTGTGCTGGGCGGTGCGTGAAGAATGCGCACCGAGGGAGAGGAAATGCGGGACGTCAAGTTTGTACATCCGCACGCGAATGTTCTTGGCGTGCGGGTATCGGCGATCAACCTGGAACAGGCAACCAGGATGGCCTGCCAGTGGATTGAACGCAATGGGTCTGGTTACGCGTGCATGACGAGCGTGCATGGCGTGATGGAGGCACAGCGAGATGAGACGCTGCGCGAGATTCTGAATGACGCGATCTTGAACGCGCCGGACGGAACGCCGCTGAGCTGGGTTGGACATATGCAGGGCTTTGACCAGATGGATTATGTTACAGGCCCACAGTTCATGGAATGCATGTGCAGTATTGCTGCGGAACGCGGTTACAGAATTTTTCTTTATGGCGGGAAGCCGGGCGTAGCGGAGATTTTAAGTGATCGACTGCAGGCAAAATTTCCCGGCCTATGCGTAGCAGGAACGTGGACGCCGCCTTTTCGCACGCTTTCTGAGAACGAAGAAGAGGAGATGCTTGCAGCGGTTCACCGGGCTCGGCCGCAGATCCTATGGGTCGGCCTCAGCACACCGAAGCAGGAGCGGTTTATGGCGCGGTACGTGGAGCGCTTACAGGTGCCATTGCTGGTGGGCGTGGGCGCTGCTTTTGATTATCATGCGGGCCTTCTGCAGGATTGTCCTCGCTGGGTGAAGCGCGCAGGTTTACAGTGGCTGCATCGGATGGTGCAGGAGCCGCGTCGTCTTGCGCCGCGCTATCTGCGGAACAATCCGGCTTTTGTATGGCGCGTTGCGCTGCAACTGGCAGGTCTGCGCCGTGAAATGGGAACCACGCAACACGATGCCGCCGATGCGCGGCAAGAATATGAGGCGCGTTCATGAGTGAAGTGTGTATAAGCCGTATTGCCACGGCAACACCCCCGCATGACGTGCATGCCGCATTTGTGGAGTATGCCTCTGAGCTTATGCAGGGGAGAGAACAGACCTTGCTGCGAGCGCTGGCACGCAGGTCCGCCATCGATCATCGCTACTCGTTTATTCGCGTAGGAGAGAATGGCGAGACAGGCTCGGTGAATGGGCATGTGCTCTATCGCACGGGAGATTTTCCAGCGACGGCCAAGCGCATGGAGCTTTTTGAGCAGCTTGCGCCGGAGTTACTGCGCCGTACGCTGGACAGGCTTGCGCTCACAGAGGAAGAACGCAAGAGTATCGGCCACATTATTGTTACTTGCTGCACGGGGCTCTTTGCGCCGGGTCTCGACTTTGTGGCCATGGACTACCTGGGACTTGAGCCAGGCACCGAGCGTACCATGGTGGGCTTTATGGGCTGCTATGCCGCTATCAATGGGCTCAAGCTGGCGCGGCATATTGTGCGCTCGCAGCCGGAGAAGAGCGTGCTGATGGTGAACCTTGAACTCTGCTCCCTGCACTTTCAGGAAACGAGCGAGATAGAGAAGATACTTTCCTTCCTGCTTTTTGCAGATGGCTGTGCCGCCAGCTTGATTCGCATGGATGACGCAGGCGTAGCGCTTGATGGATTCCGCGCTATCTCAGTGCCGCAGACGAAGGAGATGATTTCGTGGCGCATTGGCGATGGCGGCTTCAACATGGAGCTTTCAAGCCAAGTGCCGGGTGCGTTGCGACATGCGATGAGGGAGTACGCTACACAGCTCAATCCACAAAGCGACACAGAACTATGGGCCGTGCATCCCGGCGGGAGGGCAATCCTGGATGCAGTGGAAGAAGGGTTGGGGCTTGAGCCGGAAATGCTTGGTACGTCGCGCTCTGTACTGCGCGCCTTTGGCAACATGAGTTCGGCGACGGTAATGTTTGTGCTGGAGCAGTTGATGCACACGGCGCGTAACGGACAGCGTGGGTGTGGAATCTCCTTTGGGCCGGGATTGACGGCGGAAACGATGAGCTTTCATGTTCTCTGAGATTTCGTGGATGGCTCGCGAGATAAAAGCCGGGGCGGGCTTGCGAGGCTCCACGCGCCATCGCGCGGCGCTTACGGAATGGATGGATGAGCCGTGCGGCTATGAAGAGTTGCGGAGCTGCCTGCATGACCTTGGACGCATCGGCAGCGTTTTGGGATCGCACAAGTTGATTCTTCGCTGGCTGGACCGCCTTTCTAGTAGCGGCACGACACTGCGTATTCTCGATGCTGGCTGTGGCGGCGGGCATTTGCTGCAGCGCGTGGAGCAGTGGGCTGCCGCCAAGCGTATTCCTGTTGTGCTGACTGGAGTTGATCTTAACTCGGATGCTATCCGTGCAGCGCAGGAATTTACGCCCGCGGGGAGTGCGATTCGCTGGGTTGTGGGTGATGCGAAGCTGTTTGATGAGCCGGTAGACCTGATTGTGAGTTCTTATCTTGCGCATCATCTTGATGATGACGGGATTGTGCGTTTTCTTGACTGGATGGAGCACACGGCTTTGCATGGGTGGCTGATTCACGATCTCTATCGCTCACGCGTGGCGGTGGCGGGTTTTCACGCTATGGCATGGGCGGCACAGTGGCATTCCTTTGTCAGGCAGGATGGCGTGATCTCGATTCGGCGCGCTTTTTTGCCGACGGAATGGCGCAGGTATGTGGCGCAGGCTGGAATTGCTGGCGGCGATGTACACATCTCTGCGCAATGGCCGGTGCGAATCTGTGTTTCGCGAGAGAAGAAGGCATGATTCCTTTGCTGTCTCATGACGCGCTTGTGGTGGGCGGAGGCCCGGCGGGAGCCGCACTGGCGCGGGAGCTTGCCACTGCCGGACGCAGCGTGGTGCTGCTGGAGCGAAGCCGCGAAGCGCGCGACAAGGTATGTGGTGAGTTTCTTAGTCCTGAGGCGCTGCCGCTGCTTGCGCAAATGGGGGTTCGCCCTGCGGCTTTGGGGGCACAACGGATTCATGCGCTTCGTATTGCCACTCGTGATGTGATTGCAAAAGTGGAGCTGCCCGAAGAGGGATGGGCGCTCACACGGCGCGTGCTTGACGAGGCTCTGCTAGCCAGTGCCAGGAAGGCCGGCGCCAATGTACTGCGCGGTTTTACTGTTGAACATCTTGAGCAGAGCCCGGCGTGGGATGGTTGCGGAGACTGGCATGCGCGCATTACCGATGCCGAACACACGTCAATGTGGATGCGTGGACGGGAAGCATTTCTTGCTACTGGCAAGCACGACCTGCGCGGATGGGCGCGCACGGAGAATGGCACACAGAGCGAGCTTGTTGCGCTCAAGATGTACTTTGCACTTTCGCCGCAAGAACAAAGGAATCTCGCGGGACATGTGGAGTTAGTTGTTTATCCCGGAGGCTATACTGGCCTGCAGCCAGTGGAAGGTGGCCGCGCGAATCTTTGCGCGCTGGTGTTGCGCAGCCGCCTGCAGCGGCTCGGTGGGCGCTGGGAGTCACTGCTGGAGTACATGCAGGAGCATTCTCCGTTTTTGGCTGGACGGCTCAGTGGTGCGAAACAGATGCTTGAGAAGCCGCTGGCGCTTTCGGCGATCCCGTATGGATTTCGCGCCGCACCGCAGAGGAATGGACCTGCTCCATGGCGGCTCGGAGACCAGGCTGCCGTCATTCCTTCCTTCTGTGGCGATGGCATGGCGATTGCACTCGATACGGCGCACCGCGCTGCGCGGATGTATCTCCAGGGCACATCACAAGCTGATTTTCAGCAGGAAATTCGGCAGCAGTTGTCACGACGCATACAGTTGGCTACGCAGATTTCTCGGCTGATTGTTACGGCGCCGTGGATGATGCACGCTGTGAGACTGTGGCCTCCTGTGCTTCGCGAGATCTTTCTTGCAACGCGCGTTCCCGGCGCGGGAATGGAGACTGCGAGATTGTGAGATGGGCGTGCGTTGCAATGCTTCTTGTGGGTGCCGCGCATGCGTCGGCGCAGGATACCGCGTTTTTGGGTGACTGGCAGGAGCCGGGCGGCTCTGTCGTTCGCATTGAGCGCTGTGGAGATGAGCTTTGCATGCGGTTGCGCGTGCTCAGTCCCAATGCGCCTGCAACCACGGATGCTCATAATCCTGATGCTTCCCTGCGGGCGCGTTCGCTCTGTGATCTGCAGATTGGCAGCGGATTCCATGTGTACGATGCAGCGCATGCCTCGCAGGGGCGGCTTTACGATCCTCGTTCTGGAAATACTTATCGCGGAAGGATGACGCTGGAAGGCGACACGCTGAGTTTACGGGGATATTTGGGTATTTCATTGCTGGGACGCACAGAGATGTGGCATCGCACGCATGCAACCGATGCACACTGTATCGCTGCGGCGAAGTGACTGCGACAGAATTCTGACAATCGTCTGACTCACATATGACAACCACATAGGTTGACCCAGTTAGCTTGAGAATGCGTTTTGTCTTACGTGAATCCATACGTTCCGGGAAGAGTGCATGAATCCGAAAACTATTTTTGCTTCCATGATCCTGTTTTTTGCTGCAACTGCCGTAACCAATGTCAACCTCGCACAAGATGCTTCCGCACCGAAACGCATTGAAGTGACAGCGAAGAAGTTTTCCTATGAGCCTGCGGAGATCACCATCAAGCGCGGCCAGCCAGTTGTGCTGGTTATCAAGAGCGAAGACGTGGCGCATGGCATTCGTTTTCGCGAGTTGAACGTTGAAGTGAATGCTCGCTCAGGAAAGACAGGAGAAGTGCAGTTTACGCCGCAGCAGACCGGCGATTTTGTGGGGCACTGCTCCGTCTTTTGTGGCTCGGGGCATGGTTCCATGACGCTCAAGCTGCATGTAGTGGAGTAACAATGTTGCGCCACACTACGCTCATCGCTGTTGTTTCTCTCTCTGCTATGGCTATGGCGGGTTGCAAAGCTGCGGCTCCCGGCAAACTGGAATCGCGGGTTGTTATCTATGCGAAGCACCATTTGACGGTTGGAAATAAAGAGCAGAAGAATCCGCTGCCTGACACGCAGCAGACACGCGATGACGGCAAGGAGGCGTTCTCGCATTACTGCGCTGCGTGCCATGGGCTTGATGGCCAGAACACAGGCGTGCCTTTTGTGGAGCACATGTCGCCTCCTATTCCGTTGCTGACTTCCGCTGAAGTGCAGCAATACACAGACGGTCAGCTCAAGTGGATTCTTGACAACGGAATCTGGCCCTCCGGAATGCCCGGCTCACATGGAGTCTTGAGCGACGACGAGTTGTGGTCCATCGTTACCTACATCCGGCATCTGCCTCCCGCGGGCAGTCTTGGCGAACCGGAGATGTACACGCACTGAGGCGCGATATGGCTACTGGAAACATCACGCCTCTCCCTCGTAATGCAATCGTGGAAGAGGTGCGTCCATTTGCGTTTTCAGGCATGGCCTTTGTTGTGGGCTTCTTCTTTTCCGTTCGCGCAGCTATTGTTTTGATTGCGGCCAATCTTCTTGGCATGGAGGCAAGTACGGGGGCGGCTTTCAGCGTTGTGCTGAATTTGCTGCTCCTTCTGGCTGTCTGTTTTCACTCGCTTGCGATGCGACGTGGCGCATGGAACATGGTGGTGCGCCAATCACCTATTCGCTGGGTGCTTGCGTATCTCGCCTTTACACTGCTGAGCTTTGCGTGGAGCGCTACGGTCTCCGTTGCAGCATCTTTTGCCTACTGGTGCGCCCTGGCTGCCGACGTGGCCATCATCATGGTGCTGCTCCGCGATGAACCGGTTGAGGCCAAGGCGCATGCGGTGATGAGGGGTTTTATTGCCAGCACATGCGTGCTATGCGTAGTGGCATGGATCATGCCTGCGCAGAAGGACCTGCGGCTTGGCGATCCGGATTATTTCAATACCAACCAGATTGCCAACCTTTGTGCGTATGCGATTTTCTTTTGCCAGTATCTTGTGCGGCGCGCTGATGGCCGGTGGCGTATTGCCATGGCTTTTCTTTCTCTCACGCTGCTACGCAGCTTGAGCAAAACAACGCTTGCGGCATTTATTGCGGCGCAGATTTTTGTGCTTCTGTGGGATCGCTCCATCTCTCGCCGCGCCAAGATCGGCCTCATGGTCACGGCGATCATTACAGTTCTCGTTTTCTGGGGACTCATTGAGGCATACACCGAGGTTTACCGCAGTGAAGGCAATCAGTCCGAGACGCTTAGCGGGCGCACGGGAATCTGGGCTGTGGTTGCAGGGGAATCCGTGGAAAAGCCGTGGCTGGGACATGGCTTTGACTCAATGTGGAAGGTGATTCCGCCTTTTGGGCCAGATCGCTATGAGGCACGGCACGCGGAAAATGAGCTGCTTCAGCAGTTCTATGCCTATGGGGTGGCTGGGCTCGCGCTGCTGGCCGGTGTCTACGGGAGCTTGTTCACTGCTATTCGTCGCATGAATCGTGGTAGCCCACAAATACTTCTTAGCGCTATGCTGGTCTTCGTTCTTGTGCGCGGCCTTGCGGAAGCAGAACCTTTTGATTTGCTTCTCCCCTTGTGGATGGTTGCGCTCGTCAGCGTGCTTGCAGCCCGCCACGAGCGGCAATGACCGGCGAATTGTCATTGGATTGTAATTTTCAGGGGATTTACCCTACAGAATTCCTGCTGTCACGTCTGAGTTTCGACCACAATAGAAAGAGAGGATACAACCCATGCCTAGCGAATGGGCGGCTGGAAGCCGTATGGAAAACACGCACGCTGAACCGGCGGACTCGCACGTGAAGCCGCATACAGACACTGTGCTGGTTGCAGAGGACGATCCGCGCATGCAGAAGGTGCTGCGCCGAATCTTTACACAAGAGCAGTTTTCCGTTGTTGTTGCTGGAGACGGGCAGACTGCGCTCGATGCCTTTCGCCAGGAGCGGCCCACCGCGGTTGTGCTTGATTTAATTCTGCCGCAGATTTCAGGGCGCGAGCTTTGCCAGACGTTCAAGAATATTTCGCGGGAGACTCCGGTTGTGATCCTCAGCGCGATTACGGAAGTGGTGGATAAAGTATTGCTGCTGGAGCTTGGCGCTGATGATTATGTCACCAAGCCTTTCAGTCCGCGCGAGCTTACGGCCCGCGTGCAGGCCGCTATCCGCCGCCAACGCAAACCAGTAGAAGCCGCCATCTACCGCTTTGGCAACTGTGAACTCGACTTTAAGCGCATGAGCGCGTGGCGTGATGGAAACGTGGTGGCACTCACCGCGCACGAATTCAAGCTGCTGAAATTCTTTATCGACAAGGCCGAACACGTTTTGTCGCGCGAAGTGCTGTTGAACGAGGTGTGGGGGTACAATTCGTATCCAACTACGCGGACCGTGGATAACCAGATCCTAAAGCTGCGGCAGAAGCTGGAGCCAGATCCGGCGAATCCCCGGCATCTGCTCACTATCTACGGTGCAGGATACAAATTTGTCCCCTGAAATCAACTCGAAAGTACGCTTTGATTCTTCTTTCCCTTCTCGCCGCACACAGGGTATTCGCACACATGTGCTGCTGGTGCTTGCCATGGCACTCGTTACGGTTTTCGTCACGGGCTTGTGCCTGCTTGTTATCCGCATCCTGCTGCGGGCGGAAGTTACGGATAACCTGACACAGGATTTGTCGCACTCGGTCGCGGCTTTTGAAGACCGCCAGGCAGAACGCATGGCCGCACTTGAGCGCCAGAATGCGCTATTGGCGAATCTGCCAACGCTGAAAGCGCTGATGACCAGCGGAGACAGCCTGACTATCCAGGATGGCGCTGCACAGTTCTGGCAGATCAGCGGCGCTGACCTTTTTGCGCTTGCGGATACGAACGGGGACGTTGTTGCCGCTTACGCACGCGGCGTGCAGGTGGATGACGGCCTTCGTGCCGGTCTAAAGATGCTGCTCGACTCTCCGGACCACCGCTACCTTGTACAAGGCACGGCCCTTTATGCCTGTGCGATGCGTCCGCTTTATTTTGGAAGCGACCAAAACGGCACACTGCTTGGTTATGTCATCAGCGGCACCTCCGTTGAGCGTACTGTGCGCCAGATTAGCGAGCCAGCGGGCGTAGAAGCGGCCTTTCTGAGCGGAGGCGGAGCTGTAGCCTCGACGCTTGCTCCTGCTGTGCAGTCGCAACTTTCGGCGCGGCCCAACCTACTGTCTGCTACACCGCGCAATCCACTAACGGTTGAGCTGGGGGGCACGCAGTTTCTTGCTGCGACGGAAGACCTTTCTTCCGCATCCACTGCGCCGCTACACCTTGTGGTGCTCAAGTCCTTTGCTCCTGCAGAGAAATCCATCCGGCACATTGACAGCATGATTCTCAGCGTCGGACTACTGGCTCTGCTCTGCGGCACCGCACTGATGGTTACGCTGGCCACGTTGTTGACGCGTCCGCTGGAAGTGCTGTCCAGGAGTGTGCGCGCCTTCGGTACGGGAGATGTCGCGCATGATGTTCCCCACGGAGGCACGCTAGAAGTACGCGAGTTGAGCGCCGCATTCACGTCGATGCGCCACGAGATTCAACATGCCAATCACGCGCTGGTCGAGTCCGAGCGCCTGGCAACGATTGGGCGGATGGCCAGTTCCGTTTCGCATGACTTCAGGCATTATCTTGCAGCCATATATGCTAATGCCGAGTTTCTTGCATCCGGGCCGCTCACGGAAAAGGAGCGCGCGGAAATCTTCAGCGACATTCGCGCCGCCGTGCTGGGCACTACAGACATGATCGAATCGCTACTTGTGTTCAGCCGCACCGGAGCCAATGCGCAACGGGCTCCCGTGCTGGTGGCTGCACTGATAGATCGCGCGGTCGCACTGGCACATGCGCATCCGGATGCCGAGGGCGTGACCATTGAGACAAGGGTGGGAGATACCTACGCGAGCTGCGCCATGGCGGATGGAAAACAGATAGAGCGCGCCATCTTCAACTTGATTTTGAATGCCTGCCAATCCGGGCGCACCGAAGGGCAACCGCCTCGCATCCTTGTATCGCTCGATTCGCGCCCCGCAGATTTAATCATGCAGGTCGCCGATAATGGTATTGGCGTTCCAGAAAAGATTCGCAACAGCCTCTTTGAGCCCTTTGTCAGTGAAGGTAAACAAAAAGGTACTGGCCTTGGTCTTACACTTGCGCACCGCGTTGCCATTGAGCACGGCGGCGAAGTCAAGTTAGTGAGCAGCCGTCCGGGAGAGACGGTCTTTCAGATGCGGCTGGAGCGGGGAAATATCCACGCAGAGCCGGGAAGTGAAATCCAGGATCAGGTCTTGTGCCACGAGGTCTTGCACTATGAAGGGACACATAGCGAACACGAACACGCGATTACGCCGGAGAGTTAATGCTGTCTGCGCGGTATCCGTTTTTGGTGTTGTGCTGGCTGTCTGTGCGCATCCAGGCGCGGGCCAGGCAGCGAACAATCCACCCGCAGATGGTCCACCCGCGAATGACCTTGCCCTGCGCGTGCAAAAGTTGACTGAGGCCATGGGGCGCGCTGAAGCCCGACTGGAAGAGTCGCAGCACGAGCTTGAACAGATGCGCCATGAGCTGGCAGGACTACTTCATGAGCTGCAGCCGGGAGCATCTTCTGCTGAGCCCGACGCTGCCAAGTCTGCGCAAGTATCCACGGAGCAGGCTGCATCTTCCTTGAGTGCCGCCGTAGAAGACCTTCGTGAACGCCAGGATGTTGTGGAGTCGCAGATTGCTACGCACGAGCAGGACAAAGTGGAGACTGTGTCCAAATATCCCCTGCGGCTGCACGGGCTTGTACTCTTCAATGCCTTTGCTAATACCAATCGTGTAGACCAATCTGTTGCGCCGGCCATTGCTCTCGGCGGAGCGGGCAGCACTGGAGCCTCGATGAGGCAGACGATTCTTGGCCTCGATGCCGTGGGCCCACATGTTTTCGGCGCGCAGAGCTATGCCGATCTCGATATGGACTTTGCCGCTACTGACAACTCTTCTTCCTACGCGTCTTCACTCGCGCGCCTGCGTACAGCACACGCCGGTCTTCGTTGGGAGAATGCGGATTCCGCCAGCACGGAGGCATGGTTTTCGCTTGACCGCTCGCTGCTCAGTCAGCTTACCCCCGCCTCGCTCACTGCTGTTTCACAACCTGCGCTTTCCTGGTCTGGCAATCTGTGGACGTGGAATCCGCAGTTTGGAGCTACGCATGAGTTTGCGCTGAATGCGTCCAGTGACTTGCGTCTACAGACTGCACTCATCGATGTTGGTGACGCGCCTTATTCCACTGCCAGCTCTGCTACGGGTATCTATTATGCGCCCAACGGAGCGGAACAGAGCCGCTGGCCCGGCGTGGAAGCGCGCATTGCTCTTGCCGCTCCGGAACGCACCACGTATGGCCAGGAAGGCCGTGGCCACATGCTTGGCATTGGCGCTTATGTTGCTCCGCATCATGCGTTGGGTAATCGATACGACGCCTGGGCAACGAGCATCGATGGCCGGCTTCCTCTTCCTGCCGGGCTGGAGCTTAGCGGCAGCCTCTATCGCGGGCTTGCTCTTGGCGGCCTCGGCGGCGGAGTGTACAAGGACTACGCCTATCGCGAGGACGCCGATACAGGTGGATATTACTTTCGCCCGCTTGACGGTTTCGGAGGCTGGGCGCAGTTTAAAGAAAGACCGTCCGAGCGGCTTGAGTTCAACGCCGCTTTTGGAACTGACCAGATTGTCGCGCACCAGTTTCGGCCTTACGCAACAGGAACCACCATTGCGCAGAATCTTGTAGCTAACCGCACTTTTACGGGCAATGTCATCTTCCGTCCCAGTGCATGGTTCCTTTTCTCGCTCGAGTACCGCTATCTTCAGAGCACTCCGGCGAGTGGAGCATCGGCGGCAAGCAACATTATCGGCGTGGCCGCGGGGTATAGCTTCTGATGCAGGCACGATTCCTTGCCGGACTTCTTGGCTGCGCGCTGCTTGCCGCTGGCTCGCAGGCGCAGGAGAAATCGGAGGTGCATGTGCACCTTGCGGAACCGTCTCAACATGCCAGTCATCCTGCTCCTGCTGTTGTCTGGCTGGAGCCGCTTGCCGGAACTACTGTGCCAGTTTTCGCACCGCGTGAACACTACACACTGCTACAGAAAAATCGTATCTTCCATCCTCATCTGCTCATCATCCCTGTTGGCAGTGTTGTGCAGTTCCCTAACGCAGATCCTTTCTTCCATAATGTCTTCTCGCTCTTCGATGGCAAGCGGTTTGACCTTGGCTTATACGAAGCCGGATCAACCAAGGCCGTTACTTTTTCACGTGAGGGCGTCTCCTACATCTTTTGCAATATCCATCCTGAGATGAGTGCTGTTATTGTCGCGCTCTCTACGCCTATCTTTGCCGTGGGCGATTCCAGAACGGCTTTCACATTGCATGAGGTTCCCGCCGGCGACTATCACCTTCATGTATGGGTAGAAGGCGTTACGCAGGCTACTCTCAGTAGCCTTACGCGAACGGTACATGTAGGCTCCCACGCTGCAGACCTTGGCGAGTTGCAGATTCCCGCCGCCCAGGCTGGGCCGTCTTCGCACACGGATGAGTATGGACACGCTTATCGCCCTTCGGCTAAAGGCGCCTACTGAAGGGAAATCGACACAGGCTGTTGTCGATTTGGTCAGAAGATTTGACTCTGTCGCATGTGCGGGGATTGCTAGGCCTTGCCTAATATTGGAAGTTCTATTACACATTCCGCTCCGGATTGGCGCTCCGAATGGAACCGGATACTGCCGCCGAGGCGATCAATTACCAGTTTGGCAACAGACAAACCCAATCCTGCACCGCTTGCAGTGGCTGTGGCGCGTGAAGCGCTGGTGAAGAATCTTTCAAAGACACGTTCGTGCTCTCCTGGAGCAATGCCCGGACCTTCATCCTGAATATTGATCGACAAAGCAGAACCTGACACCGCAGAGGAGTATGCGACGCGCAGCGTCGAGCCTTCCGGCGAAAACTTGATGGCATTGTGAATGACATTCAGGATGGCCACACGTAGCAGGCCTCTGTCGGTAAAGAGAGCTACACGGCCTATGGATTCGCCTTCACGAAAGACAGCAATATGCCGCTCTTCCAAGACGATGCCAAACAGGTTGAGCACTTCATCGACGAGCTCCGTTGCGAAGAAGGTTGTTCGCTTGTTATCGGGCGAGACAGTCTCGGCGCGTGCGAGCATCAACAGGCTCTCGATGGTCTCATTCAGGCGCGTGGTTTCTTCCAGGATGTTTCCCAACGCATCCCTGTACGCTGCGGGGCTTTCGCCTTTCTCGAGCGCAACTTCTCCAATTGTGCGGAGCGCGGCTAGCGGCGTGCGCAACTCATGGGCCGCATCTGCCGTGAATCGCTTGAGCTGCAGGAATGCCTGTTCCAGCCTGTCAAGCAAATGATTAAAGGCATGCGCCATCTGCGTAAGCTCATTTGGCCCATCCAAGTTCAGACGCTCGCTGAGATTGCTTGCCGTGATGCTTTCGGCACGTGCTGTCATGTCGTCAAGAGGCTTGAGTGCGCGCTGCGCGATAGCTTGTCCGGCGATGGCAGCGAGGACGAGAGCAACGGGGATGGCTATGACCAGGAGCAGAAGAAACTGCAACATGCGGTCACGCAATGGCACAAGACTGTATCCAAGGCGAATCAGCAAGGTTCGGCCATCGAGGATGTGAATGTGGCTGACGAGAAAGGCATGTGAGCCATCTTCAAGGCGGACAATGCGCTCATCAAAGCCAGTGTCTCCCTCGCCGGGACGATTAGGACCGCCGAGAGACATGCCATGAAGAGTGGGGCTCTGGTAAAGCTTCTGACCGTTGAGATTGCGTACTTCCATCAGGCGGTCGAGAAGCAGGTGAGACTGCGGGCGCGAATAGTAATCCTGATGCAGTTGCAGGTTTCCCTGCGCATCAAAGTAAAGCAGCCCTTCAACGGTGATGACATCCTGTACTTCGTCATGTAGAAGCTGACGCGTCAGGGCTGCATACTGAAACGCGAACAGAAGGCCGGCATAGATGAGCAAAAGTGCAGCAAGGACGAGCGTGTACCAGAGCGTCAGCCTTCCGCGAAGAGTGGCCGGGGTTCTCACAATGTTGGCTCCCGGAGGCTGAAGCCGATTCCGCGCACTGTCTGGAGCAGTTTCACAGGAAACGGGTCATCAATCTTGCGGCGAAGGCGGGCGATTTGAACGTCGATTACGTTATCGATGGGGGTATAGCGAGCGTTCTCTCGCCACACATCGCGAGCCAGCATTTCCCGGGACACGGTGCGGCCACGGTTTTCCGCGAGGTAGAGAAGAAGTTCAAATTCGCGTGGCGTAAGTTCCAGTGGTTCGCCCTTGCGAGAAGCTACGCGGCCTCGGGTGTCTATTGTGAGATCGGCTATATGGATGGAGCGGTCTTCCGGCGCGGGGGGAAGAAAACGGCGCAGAAGAGCGTGGACGCGTGCCAGCAGTTCTGGGAATGAAAAGGGTTTGCCGAGGTAATCGTCGGCTCCGGTGCGCAAGCCTTCTACGCGGTCTTCGACTGTGTTGTGCGAGGTAAGGATGAGCACGCGCATGTCGAGGCCATCTTTGCGGATTTGGCGCAGGATATCCAAGCCGTTTCGCTGCGGCAAGGTAAGGTCGAGCAGGAGCAGATCAGGACGCAGGGAGTGCGCCAGAAAGAAGCCCTCCTCTGCCGATGAGGCCGCAACTGCCTCATAGCCTGTTGATTCCAGACCAGATGCAAGAGCCTGAGACATTTTCCCGTCGTCTTCGATAATGAGAATTTTTGCGCGCTCTTGCATAAGGGGCATCAGCCTTACAGATTCATCATTTCGTAATACAAGCGGGCGGGACAAGTCCGTCGTGGCAAATGTCAGAAATTTGTAAGTGTATGTAAGGAAAGATAATGGTCCACTCCAGACAGCCGGGACACGGCGCTGGAGGAAATTTCATGTTGTTTCGCAATACTTTTGGCTTATTTTTCCTTTCTTCGACAGTTGCATTGGCACAGGCGGCTCGTACGCCCCTTGAGGCTCCGACGACACTGCCGGTTGTTTTTTCCAGCACGATAAGCGCTGCCAATGCTCACACGGGCGACCCGGTGGAAGTGAAAACCAGCCAGGCGGTTCATCTGGCAAATGGCACCGTGATTCCTTCAGGAACAAAAATTACGGGGCATGTGCTGGCGGCAAACGGCTTTGCTTATGACAAAACTCCCTATGCGCACCAGAAGCAGTCAGTTCTTTCGATTCACTTTGACTCCATTGCGTGGAACGGGCAAAGCCTGCCTTTGAATGTAACCGTGCGTGCGATGGCTGACCGTTTGGAAAGCGATGCGGCCCGCGTGCCGGCATTGCCACACGATGCCGATCCCTGGGGGACCGTGACACAGATTGGCGGCGACCAGCTTACGCCTGTGGACCATGAAGTGACCGACCGCGATGGAGATGTGGTTGGCTATAACAAGCATGACGGCGTGTATGCCCATCTGATTGCTAATGGACGTTGCGACGGAAGCGATGTTGAGGTATCGATAGGAATTTACTCGGCCTCGGCATGCGGGCTTTATGGATTTGTCTCGGTTACGGCGCTTGAAACCGGCTCTCCAGCTCTGCCTTCCACTCTGACGCTTGCCTCTACACATGTCTCGCCGAAGATTTGGAAGTACAGCACGGCGCTGCTTGAAGTGGTGAACGCGCAGTCAACCGTCGCATCGCGCTAAGGGGCGATGCGAATGAAATCAAGTGTTCTTTTTGTTGGTTCTCTTGTCACTCTCGGCGTATTTTTGTGCGGCCCAGGCCGTTATGCAAACGCGCAAGCTGCGCCGACGGAAACTCTAACGTTAGCGCAGGCGGAAGCTGAGGCGCTGGCCAATCAGCCGCGTATTCTTGCGGCAGGCTTGCGGGCGCAGGCTGCCGCGGAGCAGGTGCGCGCAGCACGCTCGGGATTTCTTCCGACGGTTGGCTTCAACGCTACTGGCGTTCGGGTTGCCGATGCAGGAACTTCGACGGCAGCAGGCAACATTACTACTTCGTCCATCTCGGACCGCTTTGCTTATGGCGGCAACCTCACACAACTGGTTACTGACTTTGGGCGGACAAGCGCGCTGGTCAGCAGTGCAAGGTCCAGCGCTGAAGCACAGAAAGATATGGCTGCCCTGACGCGGGCGGAGCTTCGGCTGAATGTGCGTCAGGCCTACTATCAGGTACTCGGTGCAGAAGCGGTTCTGCGGGCAGCCAAGGATGCTCAGGCAAATCGGCAGTTGGTGGTACGTCAGCTTTCGGCGCTTGCTGCGAGTGAATTGCGCTCTACGCTCGATGTGCATTTTGCGGAGGTTCTGGAGAGCGAAGCGGAACTGGCTGTGGTGCGTGCGGAAGGAATTGTTTCTGAGAAGCGTGCAGCACTGACTACAGCAATGGGATTGGAAAAGCCAATGACGGCCCAGTTAAGCGACGTTCCCGTTTCACAAGCTGCATTGCCCGATAACATTGATGGCTTGTTGCAGAGTGCACAATCGCAACGGGGAGACTTGAATGCGACACGAGCACAGCAGCACGCAGCCGAAGCATTTGCACAGTCGGAAAAACGGCTGAGCTATCCCACGCTCAACGTGCTTGCCTCTGCGGGGCAGATTCCTTATCACGATCACACGCTGCACGATGACTATGCAGGAGCGGGATTCAATCTCAACATTCCCGTTTTCACAGGCGGGCTGTTTGCTGCGCGGCGTACAGAAGCCGAACTGCAGGCCAGGGCTCGCGCTCACGATACACAGCAACTGCAGCTTGAGGTAAACGAGCAGGTGCGCGATGCGTGGTCGCGCGCTCAAGAGGCGCAGAAAAGCCTGGACGTAAGTGCGCGCCTCGTGAGCCAGAGCAAAGAGGCTTTGCGTCTTGCTCAAGACCGATATGACGCGGGGCTTGGCAGCATTGTGGAACTCAATGAAGCGCAGCTAAACGAAACATCCGCAGAGATTCAGGCTGCCGATGCTGCATACACCTATCTGACGCGGCGTGCGGAGCTGGACTTTGCTGCTGGGTTGCTGAACTGAAAACTAAAGGGGCCGCACTAATGGCGAAGTTACGATATACGCGTACTCTAGGTGTCTTTGCTGTTGCCGGGGTTGGGCTTTTGACGGCCTGCCGGTCAAAGGCGCCGATGACAAATGCTACTCCGGTTGTTCCTGTAGCCACGGCAGAACCGGCAACGCTGGAAAATGACCTGGTTCTTACAGCGGAGTTTCGTCCTTATCAAGATGTGGATGTGATGGCGAAGGTTGCTGGCTATGTGCGGACAATCCATGTGGATATTGGCGACCATGTTCGGCAAGGAGACGTGCTTGCAATTCTGGATGCGCCCGAGATTGAGGATGAAGCGAGCAAGGCTAAGGCCGGTGTTGCTGCTGCTCAGGCGAATGTGACCACGGCACAGGCTGAGTTGCAACATGCGCAGGCAGGGCAGCGAATCGCTGCTCTTTCTTTTCAGCGCATTCAAGACGTGGCCAAGCGCGATCAAGGGCTGGTTCCTCGCCAAGAGATCGACGTGGCGGAAGCGCATAGCTTGGAGGCCAACGCGCAGGTTGCACGTGCGGACTCCGCGCTGAAGGCGGCCCAAGAGCGGCTGGATGAGGCGCGGTCAGAGTCTGCGCGTGCGGCGGCGATGCTTGCCTACACCACGATTCGCGCTCCGTTTACCGGGGTCATCACGAAGCGTTACGCCAATACCGGGTCGATGATTCAAGCGGGAACCGCGTCGCAGACACAGGCCATGCCGATTGTGCGGCTGGCTCAGAATAGCCTGTTGCGCCTAATACTGCCTGTTCCTGTAAGTGATGTGGTGGAAGTGCGGGACGGACAGGCTGTCGATGTCAACGTCGTCAGCCTGGGACGCACGCTGCGCGGTAAAGTAACGCGCTACGCCGACAGCGTACAGACGAGTACGCGCACGATGGATACGGAAGTGGATGTGCCTAATCCGGATGGGTCTGTTGTACCCGGCATGTACGCCGAAGTGCATCTGCATCTGGCAGCGCGGCCCAATGTGCTCAGCGTGCCTCTTGATGCCGTCGATGGCATTGGCACCAGCACGGAGCAAGCCTATGTTGTGCGCGATGGCATTGTGCATCTTGCCTCTGTAAAGACGGGGCTTGAGACACCGACACGCATTGAAGTTCTCTCCGGTATTCAGAGCGGCGACGAAGTGATTGTTGGCAGGCATACGGGGCTATCCGATGGGGAAAAGGTAACAGCGGTCAAAGCCTCCTACGAGTCGGCAAACAGCCCCAAATAAAAAAAGACAAGGACCAAGAAATCTCATGTCTGGATTTTCGATTCGCAATCCCTACCTGATTGTCGTGATCTGCCTTGTCATCACGATTCTCGGTGCTGTCAGTGTTTCTGAAATGCCTGTTGATATGTTTCCGCCGGTGCAGCTTCCGGTGGTTGCCGTGGCTACGTTCTATTCCGGCATGCCGCCGCAGCAGATTGAAACGAATATCACCTATCACCTTGAGAGGCAATTCACGCTGGCCGCTGGTATCGACCACATGGAGTCGCGCTCACTGCCGGGTGTGAGCCTCATCAAGGTCTATTTCCGTGAGGGAACCAATCCCGACGCAGATGCGGCAACTATCTCATCGCTTGCGATGAGCGACCTGCGTGATATGCCGCCGGGAACTTATCCTCCTATTGTTCTTAAGCAGGATGCGTCGAGTATTCCTGTGGCATTGGTTCCGCTTAGTGGCTCGGGACTGAATGAGAGCAAGCTAAAGGATTTGGGACAGAACTTCGTTCGCAATCAGCTTGCCAGTGTGCCCGGTGCCTCGGTGCCGCAGCCATTCGGCGGGCGTTGGCGGCAAATCATGCTTTATGCTGATCCTTACAAGCTGGAAGCCAACCAGCTTAGCCCGATGGATGTTGTGCGCGCCATCAATGATTCCAACGTTATTCTTCCCGCTGGTGACGTGCAGATTGGCCGCTACGACTATGATATTTACACCAACTCCATGCTTAAGGGCGCTGATGATATTGCTCAAGTGCCGCTCAAGATGGAAGGCCAGTCTCCGGTGCGCGTAGGTGATGTGGCTGTACCACAGGATTCCTTTGGGCTTCAGTACAACATTGTGCGTGTAGATGGTCAGCGCGCGGTTTATCTTCCCATCTTCAAAGCTGGCAGCGATGCCAATACCATCGCCATTGTGAATGGCGTGCAGGAGATTCTGAAAAAGCTCTACGACGTGCCTGCAACGCTGCAGAGCAAGGTTGTGTTTGACCAATCGCGCTTTGTTAAGACGGCTATCGAGACACTACTGCATGAGGGAGGTGTCGGACTTTTCCTTACCTGCCTGATGATTCTTATTTTTCTGGGCAGTATGAGAGCCACTGTTGCGGTCTTCTTTTCTATCCCGCTGTCGTTGCTGGCTACCTTCTTTGTACTCCGAATCGCCGGAAGCTCAGTCAACAGCATGGTGCTTGGTGGTCTGGCGCTTGCGCTTTCGAGACTTATTGACAACTCGGTTGTCGTGCTTGAAAACATCTTTCGTCATCTTGAAGAGGGAGAAGAAGCTACTGCAGCCGCGGAGAATGGTGGACGCGAAGTTGCGCTGCCGGTACTTGCCGGGACATTGACTACGGTGGTCGTATTCTTCCCCGTTACGCTGCTTTACGGGGTTAGCAAGTTTCTCTTTTCCGCATTGGCTCTGGCTGTTGTTATCTCGCTTTTTGCGTCCTACTTTGTCGCGCTTACGGTTGTACCGCTTTTCTGCGCTCGCTTTATCAAGAACGGCCATGGAGATGTGGTACATGAGTCGGCAGAAGAGGAACACGAGATCGAAGCACGCCCAAACACGCATGCCCTGGGGCTTTGGGCGCGTTTCAATGCTCGCTTCGCGCACGCATTCGATACTCTGCTGCATCGCTATGACCGTCTTGTTGCCCGCGTTCTTGATCGTCCGCGTGCCGTGCTTGTTTGTTTCGGCATTGTGTTTATCCTCAGTCTGTTGATGTTTCCGTTGCTTGGGCTGTCTTTCTTTCCGCGTACAGATGCGGGGCAGTTTGTCGTCAGCTTCAAGGCTCCTTCCGGCACCAAGCTGGAGGCAACGGAAGGTGAGGCCGTGCGCCTTGAAGCAATCGTGCGCCGTATTGTCTCCAAGCACGACATGAGCATGACGGTGACAAACATCGGTGTTGATCCGGGGTTTTCTGCGCTGTTCTCGCCTAACTCCGCCATGCACACAGGCTTTACCCAAGTGGCGCTTGTGCCGGACCACAAGACCAGCAGCTTTACTTATATCGAGGAAGTAAAGCAGGCTGTCTCTCGTGAGTTGCCAGAATTGCAGACGTTTTATTCTTCCGGCAGCCTTGTCGATGGCGTTCTTAATATGGGCGCGCCGGCGCCGATTGATATTCGTGTCGCGGGCAATGATATGAACGCCGACTATACGGTGGCGCAGCAGATTGCTTCTCGCATCCGCTCTCTGCGCGGCGTGGCGGATGTTTACATTCCGCAGGATATCGATTACCCATCGCTGCGTATCGGCATCGACCGCACCCGCGCCAGCGAACTTGGCCTCACGGAGAAGGAAGTTGTCTCCAATATCATTACCGCGCTTACTTCCAACCAGATGATTGCGCCGAGCATCTGGATTGATCCGAAGAGCGGCAATAACTACTTTCTGACGGTGATGTACAAGGAGGGACAGGTTCAATCTCTTGAAGATCTGAAGGCTATTCCTCTACATGGAGCAAACATTACCCGGCCTACGCGACTGGACATGGTTGCGAATATTGAACGATTCAATGCGCCGACAGAGATGGACCATACACAGATTCGCCGCGTTATGGATATCTACGTTCGTCCACAGAGCGAAGACCTCGGCACGATTTCCAAGCAGATTCAGGAGATTGTCAACGCGGCCAATCCTCCGCATGGCACTGAGGTTACGCTTGCAGGCAGCGTGGCTTCGATGAATGCTTCATTCCGCAGCTTTGCGATTGGGCTTACGCTTTCGGTGCTGCTTCTGTATCTCATCCTGGTTGCACAGTTCCGCTCTTTCGTTGACCCGTTCATCATTTTGCTTGCGCTGCCGCCTGGAATTACCGGCGTGATTCTCGCTCTCCTTCTTTGGGGAACAACGTTGAATGTCATGTCGCTGATGGGCGTTGTGATGCTTGCAGGAATCGCGCTTTCCAACAGCATTCTCATTGTTGAGTTTGCTCATCATCTACTCAAGCAAGGGATGGATGTTCGGCAGGCCATTACTACTTCCTGCCGCGTTCGCTTGCGTCCGATTCTGATGACGTCACTTGCTACGCTGATTGGCTTGCTGCCAATGGCGCTCAAGCTTGGAGAAGGGAGCGAGTCTTATGCTCCGCTGGCGCAGGCGCTTATTGGAGGGCTCACAATGTCCGTATTGTTTACGGTGTTCCTGGTTCCGGCCGGGTTTCAGCTCGTGTATTCTCGACGTTCCTAATTCAATTTTGAGCCAGATGCCGCAGTTCTTCGGAATTGCGGTTTTCTGTCTGTGTTTCGGGACAAATAGCCATTTACGGCGGAGACTCAAAGGGCCCACATCCCAATGTGCGGTAAAATCCTACAGGGCATGCCATTCAAAGATTTTCTGGTTGGCAGGCGAACACCTGTTAAGGAATCGTTGTGAGAAAGGCGCCAGGACTCCAGACCTGCATTGGCTTCTGGACCGTCTGGAGAGGATTCTAGTTTGCCAGCGGATATTCAAACAGCGTCGCGAAACATGAATACTTCGTTGGAACCTTGTAAAGAGCAAGTCCATCGTATTTTGCATTCGAGGACGTTTCAGAGCTCTTCCACTCTCCAGCAACTGCTGCAATATCTGACCTCGCGGGTTCTTGAAGGCAATACTGACCAGCTGAAGGAATACACCATCGGTGTGGAAGCCTTTGGCCGGTCGCAGAATTTCGATCCCAAAACAGATACGATTGTTCGCGTCCAGATTCACCGGCTTCGGCAAAAGCTGAAGGAATACTACGACACAATCGGCAAGAATGATTCGATTTTGGTCGAAATCCCTAAGGGGCATTACCTGCCGAGCTTTGAGACGGTTCCTGCGGCCACCGCGGCGAATGAGATTGCCTCTTCATCGGATTCTTCGGCTCCTGCGGTAAGCGAATCGGTTGCTCCGAACATGCCGGAAGATTCGCAGACGGGCATCGGCGCGAGCTTCCGCTGGATTCTTTCACATGCGAAATTCCAATATGTGCCTGGGGGAATTGCGCTGCTCGCTGTTCTTAGCGCGGCGCTGTTGTGGTTTACGGGGGCTTCGGTTCTTCCCAGAAGTTGGACGCACACCGGCGGGGTAAAGCTGTCGAAAGCCGATGCTGCCGACCCGGTAAAGGTCTTCTGGGCCAATTTTCTTGGCAACGACATGAACCCGGTCATCGGCTATCCAGACGCCCAGTTTTTGCTGGATAACTCCAATGATTTGTTCAGTTTCCCTAATGGCGCCAGCGATGACCGCGGAGCACCCGTAGACGAACATGTGGCCCGCGAGTTTGCGACCAATCCAGAACTGGCGGCCAAGGCCGGCACCTTGTATTACGAGAGCGGTTATACCGGCGCCGGCGAATTGCAGGGAATTGCTGCGCTATCCGCGCTCTTTGGACGCATGGGGATTGAGCCTACAGTCAAGCCCAGCCGGGATATTACGCCGAGCGACCTGAAAAACCATAATGTGATTCTGCTTGGCTCCTCGCTTCAGAACGTGGCGGTGGATCAACTGCTTGTGAGCGGAGACTTCCGGTTCCATCACCCTACACCGCGCAATACGCCCGGGCTTCGCCTGCAGGCATGGCAGTCGCAGATTCTCAACAGCGCCCCACGCCCTGGGGAAAGTACTGAGTACCAAACGGAACGTAATCCCCAAACGCAGGTACTGATGGTGGACTATAGCCTAATTTCGATACAGACCGACGAGATGTCGGGGCGGCATTTGGCGGTTCTGGGGGGACTGGATACCATGGGCACCCACGGGGCTGTCATATATATAACCTCCCGATATGGCGCGGAAGAGCTGTCCAAATCCCTGGCAGCTTTTGCGACGCCCGCCAGCAAGGGAGAGATTCTGCCGTTTCAGGCATTGCTCCGGGTGCGGCTGGAAAGAGGCAACCGCGTGGTTGAAAGCAAGCTCCTGGCACTACACCGACTGCCCTCTGCCGGAGTTCCGCCGACACCTGGCTCTACCCCCTCCGGTAGCGCTGCGCACTAGCGCTCCCCTCTTTGCTCACGAAGGCCGCTTTCCTGATCGGCAGAGGCGGCAATTCACTGTCATAGACCGTGAGCGCAATGAAGTTTGAGCGCACAATAATAAGCCTTCCCCTGAAAGAGGGACCCTTTTGCCATGTAACAATCGTGAAACGTGCCCTGAACGTATCCTCAATTGATTGATATTTATACGTTTAACCGTTTCCCCTCCCGCGGTAACTAGACAACCGTTCTTTCCAATCACTAGGGTGGTCGGCGGTGTTGTGCCACGTCTTTGTGTCACGCAGGTTCAAGCCGGAGAAGGAATGTAAAGGTTTCCATCCTTCTCTGGCCAGGTTGGAGAGGCGGGAATTCGTCTCACAAAAACCACGATTTAATTCACGGAAACTCTCACTGCACGAATGTTGTTGGAGGCTGTATGAAAGCACAATCTTTGGCCAATAAGCTGCCCAAATACTTTGCGGGGCTCCTTGTGGTCATTCTTTCCCTCGTGGCCGGACTCCCAGGCCTGTACGCCCAAGGTGTAACCGGGCGTATTCTGGGCACCGTTCAGGATAAGAGCGGGGCCGTAATTGCGAATGCTGATGTGACGGTAGTCAATGAAGGCACCGGAATCACCTCAACCGCCAAAACGGAATCGCACGGGCAATATCGCATTGATAACCTGCAGCCGGGGAATTACCGGATTACGGTGTCTGCCACCGGCTTCAAGACGGCGACTTCCGCAGAGAACGTGGTGACCGTGGACAACGCGACACCAGCGGATTTTGCCCTGGAGATTGGCTCGAAGACTGAAACCGTCGAAGTCACGGCGAACGAGGTTCTGGTGGACACGACCAACTCCTCGCTGGGCACGGTTCTGAGCCAGCGTGATATCCAGGACCTTCCGCTGAACGGCAGAATCTTCTCGCAACTGGTGCAGACGGTTCCCGGCTCCATTTCGGCGGGCTATTCGAGCGCGGCGGAGTCGGCTGCGGGCGCCGGTGCAACCACGAACATTACGGCGAGCGTGAACGGCATGCCCTGGGGCGGCACCACTTACACCCTGGACGGCGTGAACAATATGGAGCTGCTGAACGCGTTTATCAACGTGACTCCACCGCTGGACGCGCTGCAGGAAGTGAAAGTTTCGGCCAACACTGCGGATGCCTCAGTGGGCACCTACGGCGGCGCCCAGGTCAACGCCTTCGTCAAGTCGGGAACCAACGCCCTGCATGGGTCACTGTATGAGTTTTACCGCGGCGATGAACTGAACGCGAAGCAGTGGGGCGCAACCAGCAAGGCTCCGTACCGCAGCAATGAGTTCGGTGGCTCGCTGGGCGGTCCCATCCTGAAGAACAAAGCGTTCTATTTTGTTGACTACCAGGGACTGCTGCTGGAGCACGGCATCAGCTACATCATGACGGTGCCGACAGACCTGATGAAGCAGGGCTACTTCCTGAAGAGCCAGTTCCCTAACCCGATCTATGACCCGCAGACGCTGCAGCCGTTCGCTACGGCAACTACCGACCAGGGAGACGCGTGGCGAATTCCCACCTCGCGCTTCGATCCTGTCTCGGCAAAGATGGTAGCGGGAGCAACAATCTGGCCCACGGCGACGGACCAGAGCCTGGCCAGCAACAACTTCAAAGCCAATACCTCGGAGCCGGACCACAACCACCAGTTCGACATCAAGGGCGACTACCAGTTCTCGAATGGCGACCGTATCTTCGCTCGCGAGTCGTACCAACGCCGCGACTTGTCCGCGCCTTCTCCGGGAACCCAGTTCATCCAGGTTGGGGATGTGAATGCCACCTCGCGCAACCATAACTCCGCGATTGGGTACAACCACATCTTCTCTCCGACAACGACCAATGAACTGCGCGCCGGTTTCAACCGCTTCAATACGGCCGACTTTGGCAACGATATTGGAACGAATGAAAACACAGCTTTGGGCATTCCCAACGGCAACGACGAGGCTTTCGGCGCGACCGGCATTGGGAACTTCGAGATTGGCAACATTGTAAACACCGGCTCGCAGGGCTGGACCAACTCGCATCGTATTACCACCGCATACGAGTTGACCGACAACTTTATCAAGGTGCTCGGCAAGCACACGCTGACGGTTGGAGAGGACTGGAGAAAGCTGCAGGCCTCGCTGACTAACTCTGATGCGAACAAGAACGGCGATATTTCCTTCCAGGCGAACTACACCGGAAGCTGCACAATGCAGCCCACCTGCTCAGGCAGCACAGGCGGCAACGAGTTTGCCAGCTTCCTGCTTGGTATGCCCTCGTTCATGGACCGCGGATTTGTTGCGACGGAACCAGCCACTCGCGCCACCCTGTTGGGTGTCTACGCGCAGGACCAGTACCGCGTAACCGATGGGCTGACGCTGAATCTTGCTCTGCGCTGGGACCTGATTACTCCGGCAGTGGACAAGGCTAATCATCAGTCCAACTTTGACCTGGCGAGCGGGCTTATCACGTTTGCAAACTCCAACAACCGTGCGCCAAACGTGGACACCTACTATGGCGGATGGTCGCCGCGTGTGGGCTTTGCTTACACACCCAATCACGGAGACCTGCTGGTTAGCGGCTCTTTTGGAATTACGCACTTCCCCGCAAACTATGGCGGCATTGGCGGATTCCTTGAGAGAGACTATCCGTTCTTTGAGGTCTTCAGCATCAACGCGCAGGAGCTGAATACACCGCTGCCTTCCGTTAGCGTAAGCGGTCTACCGGCTTACATTCCGGTATCCTCCAGCACCGGCACCACTGTGCCCCCAGCATCCATCCAGGTGTCGCAGATGGACAGGAAATTCCAGCCTGACGCGGCCTATGCGTGGAATTTTGGCGTGCAGCAGAAGCTGTCGAACGCCATGGCGCTGAGCATTACCTACGTGGGAACGCACGGTCTGCACCTGTACCGCCGCTACAACTTGAACACGCCCGAACCGGGTACGACTCCGTACAACTCACGCCTGCCTTACCAGTACTTTGACAACGACGGCAATCAATATGCGCTGCATATCGATCATGCCGCTGCGAATGGCTCGTCGATTTATCATGCGCTGCAAGCGCAGTTGAAAACCAACTTCACGCATAGCCTGTCAGGAACGCTTTCCTACACATGGTCCAAGGAAATCGACGACATGAATGTGTGGTGGCCGCTGGATGACAGGTACAACCGCGCAGTAGGCAACAGCCAAGCGCCGGACGTTCCGCACAACTTCATCGCTTCGCTCGCCTATCAACTGCCGTTCGGCAAGGGACAGCGGTGGCTCTCTTCAGCATCGGGCCCGGTGGAGATGCTGCTTGGCGGCTGGCAGTTGAGCACCATTACCAGCCTGCAGGCGGGACAGCCTCTGCGCATTAAGACCAGCACGGATGTCCTTGGCAGCGGTGTCACCAACAGCGCCAACCAGACCTGCTCGCATGTTAAGGTCTACGGCTCGGTATCCAAGTGGTTTGACACAAGCTGCTTTGCTACGCCGCAGCCCCTGATGCTGGGCAACGCCACGCAGGGCGATGTACGGAGCCCAGGCTATTACAACGCCGACCTCTCGTTGTCGAAGTCCGTCCAGTTGCGGGAAGGAATGAAGCTCAACATTCAGGCCGATGCGTTTAACATGTCGAATACTCCGCATTACTCGTCTCCGGATACGACACTTGGAGACTCGAACTTCGGAGTTATCAGCGGGACCAACGGCACGCCGAGAGAGTTTCAGCTCGGTGCGCACTTTACCTTCTAATTCCGTACTCAACCTGTCCGCCGTCCTTCTGCATGCTGGGGGATGGCGGACACTCTCTCTTCAGACTTTCCGCACGGCCTCCTCTTTCGGCAAACACACTCCGTCTACAAAGCAGCTTCCAGAAACCAGAAGGGATGTGTTGTCTTACGAATGCGGAGAAAAACGTGATAACAACCGCTTCAAGCATCTGCCCATTACCACGGGCAAGTCAGCCGGGAAGAAACAAAAAGGGGATATACAGTGGATCGCAGAGCTTTTATAGGCGCTTGCTTCGCGTCTGTCACACTTGCACAAGCACAACGTTTCACGCTCGGGGGAGTAGTGGCAGGCCGTTCACTGGTGCCTGAGCAGCCTTCCAACGCGCCGAATTACTGGTGCACGTGGGCGGTGCAAAACTATATGTACGGCCATGGGCTGAGCAAGCTTGATCCTGAGGTTCTGGAGGGCGACTCCGGCAGCCAGTTGGCGCACAATGCCATGAATGAACATGTGTTGCTGGCGCAGGACGGCTGGGCTCACCAGTTTCACGCCGCAGTACGCAAAGAGTTGCTGCTCCTGTTGGATGACGGATGGGAAGCGGGTGGCACGGCTACCTTTGAATTAGATACTGCGAAATTTCCGTCCTTTACGGGAGATACAAGTGAACGGCTAAAGCGGTTGAACGAAGCGATTCAACAGGCAGGCTGGCGCAATACCGCGTTATGGTGCCGCAATACGCCGGGAGGCGAACAGGATGCCCGCCTGGAGCGCATCAGCCAGGATGCGGGGATTCCTTACTGGAAGATTGATATTGGTGATCCTGAGTTTCATCTTGTGCCGATTCGCAATCAGAACAACTTTGGGTTGACCTTCGAACATGTGAATGGCGAAATTCCCGTGAACGGAGAATGGCGCCGAGACGGAAGATTTGGCGCTCAGCCGTGGGGCTCAAGAAGGATTGAGATTCTGCGAAATACTGATGTCTATCGCACGTATGATGTGACTTCGATTCTTTCCGTGCCGACTACTCTTGACCGGCTCAGCGAAATGTTGAAAGGCGCGGATGGACACTCCGAAATCAAGAGCCTGCTGAACGTGGAAGACGAGGCTTACATTGCTGCCGTCATGGGATGCACGATGGGCATCATGCGGCATTCGCTAATTGGCAAGAGGCCCGGTGATGACCTCGACCTTTTCTTTAACGGTCCGCGCAGAACCAAGAAGCGTATGGATGAAGTGGTTCGCGCCATCCGCTGGCAGCGCATTGCAAAACCGTTTTCTCCGGGAACTGGCTCGTTTGCAGCAAGCACGGAAGTGCTGACGGATGCGTGGAAGTTCAGCAGAGGACAGACATGGCAGAAAGACCTTCTTGACGCCACCGTGCGGCAAGGCGCACCTGCAATTCTGACGCGTAACATTGCTCTTCCGCAGGTGCGCGCGAATGGAGACAAGCCGTTTGTCTTTGCTGCGCGGTTTCCGAATGGCGCGATAGCGGTTGGCGCGCATGAGAGAACACAGCCGGACCATGCCTGGTATATGCCAGCTTGCGATGTGACCGTTGATGCGGGAGATGCGCCGGGGCCCATCGGAATTTTTGGCAACTTCACCAATCTGTCTTTTGCTTTCAACTATCCCATCAAAGGCAAGGGTGTGCTGGCGCAGGACCTTGCGGATGATGAGGCTATCGACATTACGAAGCATGTGCGCGCAGATGGAAACCGCCTGCACCTTACAGGCGACCTCATCCAGTCCGTGGGATTGAAGCGGAGAACACCCGGAGATGAATCTGCGCCGGGCATGGTGCTGGCATTCGCTTAGGCGGATTGGTTCAACGAAGGATGAAAGAATTGCTACGAACTAAAGGAAAGAAAAATGAACAGGATGTTTGCAGGTAAGAAAATCTTGGCCGGCAAAGCGCCGGTATATGGACGGGAGAGCGGTAAGTCACGCGCTTTCCGTTGGTCAATTTTGGCAGGGAGCATCTTGTTTGTATCGCTGGCAGGCAAAAGCAGCATTCTTTCGGCGCAGAAAGAACATCATCCGGCCCAGTCGCGGCTGGAATTGACCTCTTCCGATACGCAGCTTGTGCATGCCTTTGCATGGGCCAAGCAGCAAGCGTTGGCTTATGTGTTTGACGGCGATCCGGTGGGCCCGTGGTATGAGGCAGCTTTACCGGGACGCAGGGCTTTCTGCATGCGAGATGTTTCGCACCAGGTGATGGGCGCGCAGGCTCTGGGACTGGCCCGCTACAACCACAACATGCTGCGCCGCTTTGCGGAGAACATCTCTGCTTCCCGCGATTGGTGCAGCTACTGGGAAATCAATTCACAGAATCAGCCAGCTCCGGTTGATTACATCAATGACAAGACCTTCTGGTACAACCTGCCTGCTAATTTCGATGTTCTGGACGCCTCTTACCGCATGTTTCTCTGGACGGGAGACTCCTCCTATATTCATGATCCGGTCTTTCAGAATTTTTATGACCGCACAGTTATGGATTATGTCTCCCACTGGGACCTTGGCATTGACCGCGTGATGCAGCGCAATGTCATCGTGAGCCCTCCGCCGTTTTTCCGAGGCGATCCGAGCTACAACGAAAGCCGTCGCGACATCATGGTAGGCGTGGACTTGCTCGCAACACAGTACGCCGCATACAAATCCTATGCGGAAATTACAGCGATGCGCGGCGACAAGGATACGGCTACGCTCTTCGAGCGTCATGCGGGAGATGTGAAGCAGCTCATCAATACGCGCTGGTGGAATGAACAGGATCATTCTTTTTATTCCTTCATGGATCAGCAGCATCAGATGCACGGACGAGCCGGCGCCGACCTGCTCTATCGCAACGCGGTAGATCTCGGAGAGAAAACAGCAGCTACACTGCATATTCTGCGCGATGCAGTGAAGGCAACGCCAGAGGATGCAGTTGAGCCAGCGTCGTATTACGCGGAGGTGTTATATCGCTACGGCCAGTCGCAGGATGCCTACGGCATGATTATGAATCTCAGCCGAGCCGGGCGTAAGCGGCAGGAATATCCGGAAGTTTCCTATTCCGTAATCGGCGCGATCGTGACTGGGTTGATGGGGGTCAATGTCCATCCCGCCGCGAGCGCGGATCTAGCGGCTCCTCATGAGCCGTATCGTGTCGAGGTGGAGACGCTGCCGCAACTGACGTCCGAGACAGTATGGGTGGAGTTGCGTCATCTTCCGGTACAAGACGGCTTCATTACCGTGCGGCACGAGAGAGAAAAACAAACTGCTTTTACCAATGAAGGCAGCAGCAATTTAACCTGGCAGCCGTGTTTTGCCGGAGCTCACGGCTCGATAATCGTAGATGGCTCCGTAGTCAAAGCTCAGGCAAAAAGCGGTGAAGCTGGCCAGCCCGAGAGCTGTACGCTTGTCACTGTAAAACCGGGTGCAACGGCACACGCAAAACTGGGACAGTAAACAGACGGCAACAAAGCGTAGAATCGGTTTTGCCTGCAAAGCAGGGTTCCTTGGGAGAGATAGGCATTGAAACGAATTGGATGGAGCTTCCTCTGTTTTTTGATTTGGATTCCAGTGCTGTTGGCGGCAGCACCAGCATGGGCCGACGCCACCGTCCCTCCCGAGATTGAGAACGAGCAGTTGCTAGGCATTCATAAAGAGCCCTATCACGCCACGCTGATGCCCTATGCAACACGCGTAGAGGCATTGGCGGTGGACCGCGCGAAGTCACCGTGGGCGCACAGCCTGAACGGCATGTGGAAATTCAACTGGGTGCCGCGCCCGGAGAAACGTCCCGCGGATTTCTACAAGCTTGACTATGACGTGAGCAAGTGGAAAGAGATTCCTGTTCCGTCGAACTGGGAGATTCAAGGCTACGGAACGCCGTTCTATCGCAACAACGGCTACACCTTTAAGAAAGACTGGCCGCGTGTGATGGCGGAGCCGCCGAAAAACTATACGGCTTACGTTGAGCGCGATCCCGTGGGCAGCTACCGACGTGACTTTGAGGTTCCGGAGGGCTGGGAAGGCAGGCGCATCTTTCTTACCTTCTCTGGTGTAGACTCCGCCTTCTTTGTATGGATAAACGGACAGAAAGTGGGCTACAGCGTCAATAGCCGCAATCCTGCGGAGTTTGATGTAACCGATTACATCCACGCCAAGGGCAAGAACACTCTCGCGGTTGAAGTATACAAGTACTCAGCGGGAAGCTACCTGGAAGATCAGGATATGTGGCGGCTGAGCGGCATCTTCCGCAACGTGACGCTGTGGAGCGCTCCCAATGAACACATTCGCGACTTTTCTGTTGTGCCGGAGTTGGACGCGAACTACAACGATGCGCTGCTCCACGTATCGGCGAAGGTAAAGAACTTCTCAGCGCAGGCCGCACCAGCGAACAAGCTGGCTGTTGAACTGGTCGATTCCGCAAAGCACACCGTTCCGGGAGTGACAGGATCCGTCGATGTGCCCGCGCTTGGTCCCGGAGAAGAGACGACCGTGTCTGTAACGCTCCGTGTCGCACACCCTGCGAAGTGGACGGCAGAGACTCCGGCTCTCTACACCACTATTTTGAAGTTGGGCGAGGCAGAAGGCAGTGCAGAATATATCTCTACGCATACGGGCTTTCGCAAGATTGAGATCAAGGATGGCGTGTTCATGATTAACGGTGCCCCCGTGAAGCTGAAGGGCGTGAACCGGCATGAAAACTGGCCTGACACGGGACATTATGTTTCCGAAGAGCGAATGCGGCGCGACCTGGAGTTGATTAAGCAGGTGAACGCCAACCATGTGCGCACCTCTCACTACACGAACGATCCACGCTGGTATGAGCTGGCCGATGAGTATGGAATTTATCTTGTGGCCGAAGCGAACGTGGAGTGTCACGGATATTACGGCGTGCTGGACCGCGAACCGCGATTCGAGAAAGCGATTGTTGACCGCAATATTGCCAACGTGGAGAACCTGAAGAATCATGCCTCGGTAATCATCTGGTCTCTGGGCAACGAATGTGGTGGCGGCAGCAATTTTATTTCGGCTCTGAAGCAGGTAAGAAGCATGGACTCCACACGCCTGACGCATTACGAGCCGTTTGAGGGTGGAGAGAAGCAGCCGACGGATATTGAGAGCCACATGTATACGAGCGTGCCTGATGTGGAGAAGGCCGCGAAAGACCCCAATCGTAAGAAGCCCTTCTATCTCTGCGAATACGCGCATGCCATGAACAATTCCATGGGTTCAGTGGGCGAGTATAACGATCTATTCGATAAATATCCGAAGCTAATGGGCGGAGCGATATGGGAGTGGGAAGACCAAGGCATCTGGAACCGGCGTGATGCCAAGCGCGTGTACCTGGCGTACGGAGGGGGCTTCGGAGAGTTTCCGAATGACCATTACTTCATCCACAAGGGTGTGGTGTTTTCTGATCGTTCGCCTAAGCCGCATTTTCCAGAGTTGAAGCGCGTATACCAGTGGGTCAGCTTTGATGCTGAGGACTTGCAACAAGGAACGATTCAAGTTCGGAATCGCTACGCGTTTACAAACCTCAAAAAGTTCGATGCTTTCTGGACCATCAGCGAAGACGGAGTTGTCATTGCTGATGGCGACCTTGGGCGGTTGGATGTTGAGCCGGGAAAGAGCACCGTGGTCAATATTCCCGTGAGCCAGATAACGCCGAAGCCCGGCAAGGAGTATTTCCTCCAGGTTTCCATGAAGCTGGTACATAACGAGATTTGGGCCAATACCGGCTATGAAGTTGCAACGAACCAGTTTGAGTTGCCGTTGCATGTGCCGGCTGTGGCAACCACGAGCAAAGAAGTTTCGCCAGTAACTCTTCAGCAAGATAACGGTGGAATCATCGTACAGGGCAAGGGATTCTCTATCGCCTTTGACAAGGCCAACGGCAACATTTCCCGTATTACGCGGAATGGAACGGAGCTGCTGACGCCGCATGGTGGGCCAAGCCTCTATCTGTGGCGCGCTCCGCATCGCAATGACGATGAGTGGGCTGCTACGTCATGGGAAAAGTATGGCGTAAGGGAGCTCAAGGCTGAGTCCGTGAAGCTGGCCGGCGAACAGGCCAGCGCTTCGGAGGTGCGTGTGCATTCTGCAGTCACACTGCGTGGATTGTCGGGATGGTCTGCTTTACATGAGGCGACATACACGATTCATGGAGACGGCAGCATCACTGTGAAGAACACGTTCACTCCGCAGGGGGAACGCATTCCGCTGGCCCGCATTGGAGTTCGCATGGAGTTGGACCGGCGACTTGACCAGTTCACTTACCTGGGGCGCGGACCGATGGAAAACTATAACGACCGGATGCGTGGCTCGGATGTGGGCTTGTACTCCAGCTCTGTGAAACAGCAGCTCACGCCGTACGCCAAGCCCATGGAGGCGGGAAATCATCAGGATGTGCGCTGGGCCAAGCTAACCGGGAAGGACATGCCGAGCCTTCTTGCAAAGAGCGACGGCAAGCTGCTGCAGGTTTCTGCACTGCCGTATACGGATGAGGAAATGGACCCGCTTGAGTATTCCGTCGATCTGCCAGCGAGCAACAAGACAGTCTTAATCCTGAGTGCGAAAACGCTCGGTGTAGGCTCTGCAAGCTGTGGTCCCAAACCGCTGGACCCATACATTGTGTGGTCTGACCCGACTGAATTTTCCTATGTGCTGCAGGTTCTCTCTTCCAAATAAGGGCGAGTTGAATTAGCGAATAAGCAAGGTTGATTGGGCCATCACTATCGAGTGTGGTCCCAATTAACCTTTTGACTTATGTAATCATCCGCCGATGATATCGGCGATGAGCTGCAGGGAAAGCAACTACCCACAATGAGACGAGCTCAAGCAGGAATCTTCCAGCACCGATGGCTCCGAGCATGAGTCTGTCTACGTCCCATCGTCACTTCAAGGCTGCTACGACCATGAGTCCGCTTCAGTAGCGGAAGGCAATTTGTCTTCAATAGGCTCGCCACCTGCAGGTGATCGAAAACCAGGACGCTACCTCTGTTAGCTATGAGAGCGCTTGCCCGTTTTCACGAGAATATGCGCGGCTGCGAGCGGCATTCCCCATTCAAAATGCCGCTCGCCTTCGGGAAAATGCCACTACATTTGATGAGATCGGCCGAAAAATTGCTGCTGAATAGCAGTCGATTGCATATGCTCCTAGCTGCACGAAAAACGTCTATTGGGGTGAGCTCAATTTGTTTGCCACTTTGAATACTTCTTCATTGGCAGCATGCACGCGCTTAAAATCCATTTTTTCGAACTTGCGGTCGTAGGTCATCGCGCCGTTCACTTCTTTTTCTACATCAGTGAGCTGAGTGTAGACGGCAGCGCCAAGGCCTTTCTGCTCTATCAATGGCAGTAGATACGACTGGATCTGCTCAAAGCGCTTCGTTAAATCATTAACCGTGAGCTGCATCTCATACGCGCTGTGCTTTCCCGGCCACATGTGCCCCGGCACGAACAAACCAACACCGCCGTATTCCCCGAGAGCGGCTGCGCGCGTGGTGCTGGGCTGCGGAGGATCGCCGGGCCCAACGTAGATGTGCATATCACCAAAGTCGCCATTGCCGGGATCACCTGGCGCTGGACGGTAGTTAGGAGCGTTGTTATAGCCTGAGTTGCCATCCACTAACCGGCTTGGGTCGAGTGTCTTGGTCCATGCCGCAATGCGTGAAACATCATATGCGCCCCAGTTTTCGTTAAACGGCACCCAGGAGACAATCGCGGGCGAATTATGATGCTGCTGGATGATCGTCTGCCACTCGTGCTCGAATTGCTTCCGAGTCCGCTCGGGCTGGTTGTCTGGATACCACATGGATGGCATGTCTTGCCAGACGAGCAATCCAAGTTTGTCTGCCCAATAGTACCAACGCTGCGACTCCACCTTGGCATGCTTGCGCACAAGATTAAAGCCAAATTTTTTGACGGTTTCTAAATCAGACTTAAGCGCCTCATCCGTTGGAGCTGTGTAGATACCATCGGGCCAGTAACCTTGATCCAGTAATCCCAATTGAAAAACAAACTTGCCATTGAGCAAAGGATGTAACTTACCATCCACCATTCCAAGGCTAATGGAGCGCATTCCAAAATAACTCTTTACCTCATCCGTCCCTGTGCTTTTTTGATCCGTAAGTTCGACCTTTAAGTCATAGAGAAAGGGATCGGACGGCGACCAAAGGCGCGGATGAGATATAGGTATCTCAAACTGAGTTACGCTATTGCCGGAAACCTCGCTAACAGCTTTCCCATCAGCGGTTACATAGATGCGAATCTGACCTGCGTCTCCATGTACTTCAGCTTGCACTTTGACAATCGAGCGACTCAAATCGGGAGTGATTACCAGGCTTTGAATGTAAGTACGTGAAACTGGTTCCAGCCAGACTGTCTGCCAAATCCCTGATACAAATGTGTAATCCCCGTGCGTCAGACAGCTCTTGCCACAGGAAAACCGGCCATTGTGAGAATCTCTTGCACCAACAACCAGTTCGTTCCTCCCGCGGTGAAGCAGGTCCGTGATATCAGTTTCAAAAGCCTCCCAACTGCCATTGTGCGTTTTGGCAAGATGTCCGTTGACATAGATTGCGGACTGGCATGCAACTGCCCCGAAGTGCAACAACACCCTCTTCCCTTCCCACGAATCCGGGATGATAAAACTCCGCCGATACCACATGTTGGTTTCCTGGTTTCGCAGGATGCCCGAAAGATACGCTTCAGGAGGAAAAGGTACTTTGATGTGTTCTGGCCTGACTGGAAAGGCGGGCGGCTTAAGCGGCGCGTTACTCGGATCCGCATGCGAGGCTCCTCCCACGTATTCCCACTCTCCATTCAAGTTGAGCCAATCCGCGCGCGTCATCTGGGGCCGAGGATATTCCGGCAGGGGTACTGCTGCGGACTTGGCTTCCGCAGTCCAAGGTGTTGATAAGGGTGCTGCTGGAGTTACGCTTTTCCCATTACCGCGCAATGATGCAGAGTGCAATGAAACGGTTGTGAGGACAAAAGCGATGTAGAGGATGGCTCTCATAGAAAATTGCACTTTCATATTTCTCAAAATGACGCACGAGTTCGTAACTTCTTGCTGAGGTTCAGAGCACAGTACAACCATCTCGTGCAATCCTGACCAGCATCTCACTCTAGCGATAATCTTCGGGGTGAAGGCTCATCGAATCCGGCGGAAAAGACTGCGGGGTTGACCCAAGTGCTGTATTCGGTGTGTCTCCCATTGTCAGTTCCAGTGTGCCGCCCTGTGCTATGTCCGCATGACGAAACCATACTTGGTTAAGAGGCTTTCCGTTCAGCACAATCTTCTGAACGTATTTATTCTGCCGTGAAGAATTATGCGCGATGATTACAAAATCCTTGCCGTTGTGAAGGTGGATAGTGACCTTGTCGAAGACGGGGCTGACGATGTCGTATGTCGGTATCGTTGGTGTAACTGGATAAAAGCCCATCATTGAGAAAACGACGAAGGCGCTCATGCCGCCGCCATCTTCATCGCCCGGAATACCTTGAAGTGTGTCCGTAAAAAATGCATCGAGCAACATCCGAACACGCGCCTGCGCCTTCCACGGAGCCCCCAGGCGATCATAGATATAAGGAATAGCAAAACTGGGCTCATTACCCATCGAGAATTGACCGACCATCGAGGTAGAATCTGGAAATTTTCCCTGGAACTCATACTTTGATCTGCCCAGGGGTTCACGAAACAGTTGATCAAGATTGGCTTCTGCTTTTTCGACTCCACCCATCATGTCAATCAGCCCAGCATAGTCGTGGCCTACATCCCACGTATATGTATAGGCATTATTTTCGTCGTAGTAGTCACGCCCGCCCATGCCGCCATCAAACTTCGGATCCATTGGCTCGATCCAGTTGCCGACGTCATCCTTTGGCCACATTAGCTCTTTCTCTTTTCGAAAGAGGTTTTTGTAGTTGGCGGCACGTCCCAGAAACAGCTTCTCATCATCCGGCTCATTCAACACATGAGCAATCTGCGCAATAGACCAGTCATCGAAGCTATTGCCAAGAGTAACCGGCACCGGTTGGCGCTTCTCAAACGGGTGCACCTGCGGAATGGTTTCCTTTTGATTCGGGCGAAGCGCGGGCATGTAACCATGCTCCGCATAGAAATCGTCCAGCGGAGTCTTGGGACCTAATCTCCACGGCAACAATGTGCTGTCGAGAGATCGCTTGCGGATGCCTTCATAAGCAGTTGCCAGGTCAAAGTTTCTTACGCCCTTGAACCATGCGTCCGCAAACCACGGAGCGGAGTGATTGCCGTTCATACAGGCGTATGGTCCGGAGACAAGCGCGAATGTAGGCATGGTGCCGCCCTGCTGATACATACGCACGTAGGACTGCAGTTTGTCTGCTTCCATGTCAGGATTGAGCAGTGTTTGCAGAGGCTCCAGCGCGCGGAAAGTATCCCAGAGCCAGTTGTCTACGTAAAAGGGACGTGGATCTGTATGAACGCGATGATCGAAACCACTATAGTAGCGCCCATCTTCTGTTATGTTGATCATTCGCTCGGAGCTACGATAGAGCGCCGTGTAAAAGACGCGGCGTTGCGCTTCTGTTCCGCCCTCGACTGTGATGCGGCCTAGCGTGCTGTCCCAATGGTCCTTTGCGGCGGACTTAACTGCTTCAAAGCCGAGCGACGGAATCTCATGCAGAAGATTGCTCTTCGCCTGATCCGTGCTGATGAAAGATATCCCATAGCGAAACTCAAGTACGCCGCCATCCGCAGTGATTAGCAGGTGTTGCTTGTTTGCTGTGCGATTGGCAGTGAAAGCGACAGGCTTGCTGAATACGCCATAGACGTATGCTTTCATATTGCTGAACTGCTCTTCACCCTCTACGATATTGCCATCGTGGAGATTCAGATCTCCGACGATACGATTCGCAAGTGCCAGCGAAGCCTTGGCATGAGGGAAAGTAAAGCGGAAATAGCCACAGCGCTCCGTTGCAGTAAATTCCGTTGTAACACCCGATTTGCTGAATCGCGTGGAGTAAAAATAGGGTGTTGTGACTTCCTGATCATACTCAGCGGGCGCTCCGTCACCGGGCATAATGCTAAACAGTTCCTTGTCTCGATGAGAGCTGATCGAAAGGGGAAATGCCTGGATGCGGACGTCGAGGGCATCCTCACGAAGCGGATACATCCTCACCATGCTGTGCGGCAAATAGACCGTGGGCCGTGTCGGGGCAAGGAGTATAGCTACATTGCCGATCGTCGGATCGACATACTCCACCTGCGCATTGGCAGATACAGTCAACATGCCCATGGCGAGTAGCGAATGATGAAGATATCTTCTAAGCAGAACAACCCCCATTTTGATTAACAATGCGAGAAGAATTTTTGCTCTCAGCGCCGCTCGCGGCAATTTACGGCTACACCATGAAGGCACGCAATGACGGCAATGTCTTAGAGAACCGAGCCTGCATTCAGATTTACTGATACAGTTTCGAGCCTGTGCATGCTGTGCGATTGCGTGTGCATCGGAGACTACTGATGCACACGCAATCGTGTGTTGCATGAGCTTTCAGGAAGCAATGGTGCGCGACTTCCAATGGAACTCAACTTGTGTGCTGAGCGTTGCAAATTCACTGTAAGGTGATACCACCAACTGCTTGAGATGTTGGAGGCCATCTGTGTAAGCCAGCATCACCATAACAACATTACGTTGTCCTGCTTCAAAGTGGAGATATGGCTCAGGGAGATAAAACTCTGACTGTGGCCCGATGGTCTGATAGTAGCCAATGAATTTTCCGTTTACATAGAGCAGTGCATCGCGGTCCGCGTCAATTCTGATCTTCCAGGGGGTGAAGCGCTCCGGACTGCCGGCCAAGGGAAACTCGGCACGAAACCATGTGAATGCGGGCACAAGATCCTCCGCGCCTGAAGCGTCGCCTGCATGCCCTTTATTCCACGTTCCTTGAGACGCAGTTCGATTTGTCTCTTGCGAAGTTACCATTACAGGAAATCTCTGAATCGCAACGGCATCAAGCACGCTCGATTTACTATCTTCTCCGATGCGAATGGCGGTAATGCCCTTTAGTTCAGACATCTCATCATTTCCGTTTTCGCTGCCAAATGCCTCGTAGGAAATTTCCAGAACGTTCTGTCCCGGCTTTGCCCACCCATCCAGATCACATGACACAGACTTCTTCGCCTTCGAAAGTTCGGGAATATGTTGACCATTCAGGAAAACCTGTTTGCTGTCCTCTGTGTGTGTCTCAAGAAACAGCTTCGCTTCCTTGTGATACTCAAATGTGGCCCGGTATTTCACATAGCCGTAAGGAAGCTTGCCTAACTTTTCGAGAGGTACGGGAGCAGTTTTCAACCAATCGCCATGCGCGAGATCGAAGCTCTCTACAAGAAATTCGCCCTCTGCCAGCAAAATCGGCTGAAATGGAAGTTGCGGAGTGCTGATATTCACACGTGCATGTTGCAAGCGTGAATTGTATTGGAAGTACGCAGGCTTTCCATCCACCAGGCATTGCGCCGGCTCAATCGGTACCAGCGCGCATAGCTCATGCTCGCCAGCCGCATAGTCAAGCGTTATCGCCAAGCTGTCCTGCGTAGCCTTGCTTGCCGTCATCAAAGCGCAATCCGTGATCACCGGAGCATGAACCGTCTCTCCGCCCGCAGATAATGCCAATTCCGCCGACCATGTACGTTCCGCCAGCTCACGCGGCAGCACTACAATTTGCAGTTTGTCGTTCCACAAAAACATTTGCGAAGATGTACCAATCGAAAATCCCACAATCGCAGTCTTCGTCTCCGCATCGAAATATTGATAGCTCACCACACCTTGCAGATGAGGCTTTTCTTCCGCAGCCAGAGCAATCTCCGCTGGTTCGCCCGGCTCGCCGTAAACAATCAGATAATTCCGGCCTCCCTGGCTTCCGCTGGTCAGAATCTCAGCCGTCGAGTAGCGAAGTTGCCCGCCATGGATCGCAACCTGCACCGGCAGCATCTTCATGCCTCGCGCACGGATGGAGAGTTTTCCTTCGCGCGGAATCGTAATGCCTTTCTTGCCTTCCGCGGCGGGGTCCGGAAATGTGATTTGGAATTGCTGATCCTCATTCGCGTTCTCTCGTATGAACAAGATTCCGCTCTTACCATTTCTCCGCAAGCTGGCAGAGACATCCGGACTCGTCGATGTCGCACTCTCTGCCTCTTTGGCCCGAACCACCAGCGGCCCAAACTGATCGAGAAAATTCCCGATGCTGCGCGCTGCATAGTACTTGTCCCACAAACCTCCCGGCTCTCTGACGGGAGCGGCGTAATCATAGGTGGTTGTCACCTTGCGTGCCGCCCATTCAAAGTTCGTGCCACCGTGGCCCATATAGAAGTTCGTGAATGCTGTGCCACGCTCGATCATGCTCTTGGTCAGCAGATTCAGCTGAGCGGCGCTAACTCCTTCCTGCTCCTCTGAGAGCTTGCCGCCATACTGGCTGAACCAGCCGCCCTGCAATTCCACAACACCAATCGGCGAAGTTGGCTCTTCTTTGCGCAGCTTCGCAAGCGCCTGCGTTGTCTCTTTCTGTATATTCCAGTGCGGATAGAAATCAGCGGTATCCATAATCCGGGCCATCACCGGATTCGTATTCTCGCGCGCCTGGCGTACCCAGTTCGTGATGATGGGGATATCAACTCCCGCATTCCACACCATATGTGCCAGGGCTGTTATGTAATTTGTCTTTTGCTGGTCCGGCAGCTTCCAGTAATCGTACTCATTTTCAATCTGGACCATGATTACCGGACCGTCTGCCGTAATCATGCTTTTCTTCACAATTGGAAGTACGCGGTCATACCAATACTGCGAACTCTTGATGCTCTCCGGATGATCGCTGCGCAGCGGAAACTGTTTGGCAATAAGCCAGTGCGGAAAACCTCCCGCATCCCACTCAGCACAGACATAGGGGCCGATGCGAAGAATCAGCCATAAATCCAGTTCCTTGACGAGACGAATGAATTCTTCGAGTTCCGTCATGTCCACCTGGCCTTCGACAGGCTCGTGGTAATTCCAGAACACATAAGTCTCGATCGTATTGAAGCCCGCCAGTTTTAGTTTCTGCATCCGGTCGCGCCAAAGCTCCTTAGGCGTCCGGCAATAATGGAATGCGGCGCTGTAGATAAAAACATCCCGATCGTGAATCGTGAAACAGTCAGCGTCATAGCGGATTACGTGAGGATACTTGAACTGCGGCCCGGTTTCCTCAAGCAGTGCGGTTCGCCCATCCATTCCCGGAAGCGCGAATAACCGCATCGGGCTGGTACAGCAGGAAACCAATGGAACAGATACCAGTTGACCAAGGAATGCTCTTCTCGACTGCAAATTCTTTCTCCCCTATAGAAAACATCCGTTTGCCATTCATCGACAGCAAACGGATGTCTCCATGCCAAGGCCGATAAACTCAGCCACATGTTAAAACGACAGCTTCAATGCTCCCTGCATCACACGAGGGGCAACCGCGCCTATAGAAGTGATCTGCCCGAAGTTTGGATCGGTCACCGTGTTGTCAGGCAGGCCGAAGTTGGGATGGTTGAACGCGTTGTACATTTCCCAGCGGAACTGCAGATTATACCTTTCACGATAGGAAAAGTTCTTCATCAGGCTGATGTCCCACGTGTCCATGCCGGGCCCTTTGAGTATGTTTTTGCCTGTATTGCCGAAGGTGCCAGGCTGATTGGGAGTAAAAGCGGCGGTGTTGAAGTAGTGCGTAAGCCACTGCGATTTTGAACCCTGGCGTACGCCAAACGGCTGTCCGGATACGCTGTCGGCGCGGTCACCATACTGCAAAGACCCCGAGCTGTCGCCTCCGTTACCGCCCCAAATCGAAAATGGGTAGCCAGATTGCAGTGTCCCGATTCCACTGACTTCCCAAGAACCGCCGATGGTCCGCAGCAGGGCGTTTTGTGTGCTCAGCTTCGGAGTCGTGTATACGATGGACGAGACCCAGGCCAACGGAATGTTGGTTCCCGACACGCCGTAGTTCCAGTCCTTGTCTTTCTGGCCGGGGAACGGATCACCGAGTCCACCGTGCCAGGCCGTGTTGCCGGAATCGCTCAAGGACAAGGCCTTGGACCAAGTGAAGTGAGAATCCACTACGAAACCGCGGTAGTCACGCAGGGTCGCACCTAACTGTAACGCGTGGTAGGAAGCTGTTCCCTCATTGTTTGTTTCTGTAATGTTCGAGAAGTTCGGATACGTGGTCCGCGGACTGTTACATTGGCGGGGGTCGAGTAAAGTACATGGGGCGCCGTATGGGAAGATGCCGGGGTTGAGATCTACAATTGTGGACTGGTGATACGTCTGGTTGCCGACATACGCCACGTGCAGCGCCAGGGATTTCGTGAGTTGATCTTCAATCGAGGCATTCCACGTCTGCGTTACGGGCAACCTGAAGTGAGGCGAGAAGACTGCACCGATGGACATAGGCAACAGGAAAATCGCCTGACTCGGAGGCAGGTTCGGTTGCGGCAGGAGTGTAGCCGGCGTGAAGGGGTTCTTGCCACCCGTAGCCGAAAATGAGGCCCACGGATTTTCAAAGGAAATAGAACTGTCCGCCGTAGCCGATAAGTTGTACGAAGGGTCGGTCGGAGCTATGCCTGTCGTGTGGTTGTAAAAGGCCCAGAACATGGGCGCATTGAACAGGCCAAATCCTGCGCGAAGCACCAGTTTCGGCGTAGCTGCGTATGCCGCCGAGAAGCGCGGCTCAAAATATTTATTGCTTGATTCGCGCAACGTGGAGTTCAATCCCTTGTCTCCGGGATAGATCACCCCCGTTGGCGCCGTGGGGTATCGCAGGCTCTGCTGTCCGGGCACAAATCCCACTCCTCCGTTAACCGCAGTTGGCGCCCAATCAGGGTCCCAACGCAGGCCCGCGGTCAGGGTCAACTTGCTGGTCGCGCGAAATTGGTCCTCGGCATAAAGTGCAAACTGAACGCCAACCATCTGTGTGTACTGAGCAGCGCCCTGAGAAAAACTATTCGCGTAGCCCAGCAGGAAGTCGGCGTTCGCATAGCCCGTGAACTGGCCACTGAATCCGACGGTCGGCGGAGCCGGCCAGGTGGTCAGGTTGTTCGAATACTGGTGCGCAAAGTTGCCGCCAAACTTGAGAGTGTGGGCTCCGAAGGTCTTGATGGCATCATCGGAGATCCACCATGTAGTTCTGGGGTTTTCGTTCGGCGTTCCACCATGAACACTGAAACCCGCATTGGCCGCTTGCAGATAGCATCCCTGCGGATCACTAACATTGATGATCTGTGAAAGGCAAAACGGCGTACCCGATTTAGTCAGAACCTGGCTTCCATCCCACACATTCAGATAGGTCCACGCGGCATTCACCGTATTGACCATGCTCGGTGTCGGCAGCCATGTGTTGCTGACCTCTTCGTTAAAGAACATGCCTCTTTGGCCGGTCACGCCCGCCAGAATGTTCCCCGGTACCTGTCCTCCCGGATAGTCGTATTCAGCGATGAAGCTGCGGAGGAAAAAGCGCATTTTGTCGGACATGGTGTAGTCCAGACGCAGCAAGCCTTCGTTCTGCGACTCTTCCACTTCCGGCCCTGCAAAAGTTACGAGACCGCTCGAGGCAACCTGCCCGAGAGGCAGAGTTTCCTGAGCCATCTTCACTGCTGCGGGACTGAACAAGGCCGGATCAATCTGATTCTTTTTGCCATTGATGGTGGTGAAGGGGGCATTGAGCGTTATCGGCAAGGCGCTGAAGTCTCCCTGCAACATGGCAGCCGTAGGGGTGTAAGAAGTCTGGGTTGCCGACGACTCGCTAGCTCTCGTTCCCTGATAGTTGGCGAAGACAAAAAGCTTATCTTTGATAATCGGAGCGCCAATGGACCCGCCGAATTGGTTCTGCTTGAGTTGGTCCACCGCGCCGCTGAACCAGTTCGAGGCGTTCAGATCGTTATTGCGGAGAAACTCAAATACGTTGCCGTGAATCTCGTTAGTGCCGCTGTTGGTTTGAATATTAATGACAGCCGCCGGAGAATACCCGAATTGCGCGCTGTAATTGTCGGTCACCGCCTGAAAGGCATGCGTCGCATCCGGGTTCGGAAACGGCTGCATCAGCCCATCGTAGGTATCCATGTTCGGTATGCCATCGAGCATGGCAAATGTACTTCCCTGCTGCAGGCCATTACCCGAGCCGCCTACTTCAGTCAGGAAGGTGTTACTGGTCGGCAGTGTGCCCACGCCGCTCTGGTTCAGCACATTCTGCACGCCGGGGGACAGAAAGATCAGGCTTGCCGGATCGCGTCCGTTCAACGGCAGTTGCGTGATCTCCTTTTGGCCGATCACGTTACTGATCTCCGAGTTGGTGGTGTTGATCAGAATCTGCCCCTCATTCACCGTCACACTCTGCTCAGCCGCTCCCACTTTTAACGTAATGTTCAAGGAGGCTGCTTCGCCGACGTTTAACGTCCGCAGTACCGTATAGGGTGCAAATCCCTGCAAAGCCGTCGTAATGCTGTAATTTCCCGGCGGCAGCGGTGCGAGCGAGTATACGCCGGAAGACGTGCTGATGGCAGTTTGCTTCAGCATAGTGTCGGTGTTCGTGGCCGTCACTGTGGCTCCCGGTACGATCGCACCCGTAGAGTCGGAAATGATGCCGCTAATACTCGCGCTTGCTCCCTGGGCGAAGACCGGCAGGGAAGCCATACAGGCCACAGCGGCCAGCAAAATGAAAAGCCGCAGCATGGGCTTCCAGTCATCAGGAAGCGATTGTTCCCATTTGTATGGGGGCTGACTTAATCGTTGGTGGAATGATGCGATGCTCACTGAAGCTCCTCCGAAAAGTGGTTAGCAGTTATGTATCTGTTCGGCGGTTAAGGCTATCTTTTGTGCTTCCGACAGATACCCGTGTCTACTCCAGCAGGCTTCTGGTCTTTATGTAAAAGCTCTGCATGAAGGCAACTCCTCAGGCACACTTAATCATTGCTCCTCAGCGGCTAGTGAATTCAAGGTTACGTAATTTTCTAACGCTCGCATATCTTGTTCATAATAAGCAAGTTGTAATGATAGTCAGAGACCTAACGGTAGATACGGACAGATGTATAGGCATCTGACTTTACAAGGGAATTTGCCTAGAACCGGAATAAACCTCCCTATAGAAGAAAGTGCTTTCGATGCAAAACGTTATCGATCTTCAGGATTAGTCCTGAGATATCTTGAGTCAAAGACAAGCAAGGTTCTTCGGTAGGGTGCCTTGACATTCATTTTATGGGGGTTGTTAAATGGGTAACCGGGGCTTTATGGGAAGCGCAAATGGGCCGCCGATAAGCTGGCTTCGTCAGCCCATTTGGTGGGTAGGACCCGTTGCGCAACGGAAGGCGGTCCATAGTTGATGCGGGCACAATCCAGCGATCAGACGGTCGAGAGGGAAACGGAGACTACCACAACCCATCAATCGGATATATCGGAACAGGATATTGCGACATTACGAAGGATCCTGAAGGAGATTATCCAGGGACCGGCCTTTCGAGGAAGCCACCGTAGCGGGCAGTTTCTCGAATTTGTTGTAGAAGCGTGGATTGCCGGCAACTTCGACCAGCTGAAAGAGCGGTTGATCGGTGTTCAACTCTTCAATCGGCAGCCTTCTTACGATACAGGGGAAGACGCAATTGTACGAGTAACCGCCTCGGATGTGCGCAGGCGCCTCCTTCAGCACTATGGCTGGTTCGGAACGGATTCAGAGTTTCGCATTGATTTACCTTCGGGTTCCTACGTTCCCCGAATAGGCAGAAAATCTCATACCGAGGCAATAACAGAACACTCATCCGATCCTCATCCAACGCCAGCCATTGTGATGGCAGATATTGCCGATGCTGCTACCCCAAAATCAGAGCCTGAAGCCATCCTCTTACAGCCTGTGGAGCTTCCGTCAGTGGTCATTGCTCCTGAACCTACATCTGCAATTACTGCTCCAAGGAAAAGCTGGCCTCTCTGGCAGAAGGCAGGAATTCTAATCGCGGCAACCATATTGGGGTGGTGGATCCATTCGCTGAGCCATACTGTATCTTCGTCGGCATTTTCGGCGCTTCCGTGGCCCGCCCTGTTCCAATCTTCTGCCGTGACACACGTGGTCACAAGCGATCCCATCATCGACGCAGTCCAGGGAATTACCCGTACAGATATGTCTCTCTCTGACTACGCGAATCGTCGATATATCGCAGATCCCGGTAAGCTCACACCGGAACAGGTTGATATCACCAAAATTCTCCTGACAGAAGAAAGCTCCGCAGCAGCCCCGGATCCTCCAACAACCGCAAAGATTGCTCAAATTGCTCAAACCTTTTCTAAAAAACTGGAGGTGCAGGCGGCCCGCAACTTCCAGCTATCTTTTTTGAAGAGCAACGATAACTTTATTTTTTTAGGCAGCCCGCGGTCCAACCCATGGTTTTCCCTTTTTGCAGATAAGTTGGATTTTCGATTTGTCTACGATCACCAGCTAGGTTCCGAATTCATTCGCAACTTTCATTCCCGCCCCCCAGAGCAGGAAACTTATGTTCCGAGCGCGAACGGAGGCGGCACTGGCTACTCTTTCGCAGTCATCGCTTTTATTCAAAACCCTGATCAGAATGGCCAGATTCTTCTTCTTGCTGGTACCAACGGTGAAGGAACAACAGCTGCGGGAGATTTTGTAACAGATCTACCGAGGCTTTCGAGCGCATTGCGGACCTGCGGGATCACATCCCCAAGTCCCACCCAGCATTTTGAAATATTGCTACGAACACAAACTATGGCAGGAGTTTCCAGGGAAACAGATGTCGCGGCATGTCACATTCTTCCTTAACTCAAAACAGATGGAAACTATAAGTTCCAAACCTTCGGTTAACAAGCATTCAAATGCCTCGTGAGCACATGGGCTGCTATGCACTCATTGAAACGCTTACCATCGGACCGAAGTCGTTTACCCAATATTGGGTTTAGGTGTGAGTAGTGCGAGAATGATAGTTCACGAAGGTGCGGCCACCTCTATTGGCACCACAACCTGGGATAATTTTCCTTCTATATTCAGCCCGTTCCATAACCATTGAAGCCTTTCAAGAACGGGATCTAATGATCCATCTTACGCCGCGATCTGCTGTGAACGATTGCCTCTACATTCGGAGTAGCAATGCTTTTTGGCCCTCATGCACTTGCCTCGGAGAGTGAGTATGAATAGCAGACATTGCCAGCTTCCAGCGGAAAAAGCCCCTGCCGTTTCAGCGTTCAGAACCTAAATGGCCTTCCGACGATTTATCGCTACGCCAAAACAATCGTGCCCATGGCGCACTACACGCAGATCATGTCGTCCAAAGCGGTGAAAGACCTGACAGGGGGCTGGAATCTCCTTTTTCACCTTCCCGTTGAACAATACGGATGAGCGAGGGTGAATATGCCCCAGGCTGCTGGTGCTACGACGCGCGTTCGCGCTAGAAGGCTCGACCATGTGGTAGATGACTCTCAAGCTGGAACAGAGATTCAAGGAGGGAGCAGCGCACTAATCTCTCTGACCTTTCATCCGCGCTATGTAGCCTCTATCAAGATCGGATGAGACACGAATGGAGGGATGGCACCCGAGATCAGCGAACGACGTTCTACTGATGTGCTATGAGAGCGCTAGCATAGCTACCCCATCCCCCTTCCTGTGTGCGAAGGCAGCCACCAAGACGAAGCGGCAGGCTTACGAGAAGATTGTGAGCCAATCGGCCATTCTGAACTAGTGGAGACCATTGAAGTTAGATAAACTCTTCCATTGCAAAAACAAAATACAGCACTGCATTCATTCTCCGAAGAGGCTCTTGAGGTCCGGAATCTTTTGCGCTACTTCGCTACGAATCACTTCTGCCTTGCGAATTGCATCTGCCTCGTCTGCTGCTGAAGTAAACGGCATCTCCATCACCAGAATTCCAATGCGCCGGCCTGCTGCGTCAAACATTGGCATTTTAAGGTTATAAAAGGCTCCGTTCTGTTTGCTGGCGCAATAGGTATTGCCATCCTTAACCGCATCGAAGTCGCCCTGTGTTGTGGGAACACCTACACGGCTCCTGTTTCCGTTGGCAATAATGACGCTGGTGGCGCGACCGGGAGGAACTGCGTGCAGGCCCATCTTGCGCAGGTCCGGATGGCTTGAAAGCATGGACAATACCAAGCGGCCCGCGAACGGCGCGCTAAGCGGCTCGGCATTGGAAAGCTGGGCCGGCTTCGGTGTGGGGGTGTTGATCACTTCAAACACCACTATGGATGCAGCATCCGCTCCATTTTGGGGGACGGCTGCGAAATAGCGGTTCAGATCTGGGACCAGAAGAGCATTCCGAGCGAGTGGGCCAACGTCACTTCTGCCGAGCGCCTTATAGTGATCGGCATCCACCTGACCGATAACATCGACGGCGCCGTTTCCAATGGCATAAAGCCGACTGCTTGCTGCGTTGTAGACCAGATCGTCTACGCCAGTGGTAATCGGGATTGATTGCAATTCCTTGCCGGTGTTCGTGTCGAAGACCGCGATCTGCCCACTGCGGCAGGCGGCAAAGAGACGCTGGTGAACTTCATCGAGAGCCATTGCCACATTGCGCTTGCCCATTGTGACCGGCCATTTGGCAATCACTTTTCTGGTCCAGCGATCGACTACGTCAATCTCATTTTTGTCTGCATTATTTATATAGAGCCGTGGCCGGTAGGTATCGAGCGCCATCGCTTCCAGGATATCGCCTTCGATTTCAATATCCGCGAGTTTCTTTTCTGCGACAACGTCAATGACGCTGAGTGTGGAGAACTTCTGACCGGCATCCTTTCCACCGCTCACGACATAAAGCAAGCCGTAGATGGAGTCGTAGCCAATGGAATCCGCGTCTGTCTTCAGCGGAATACGCTGACGCAGTGCATAGGTTTTGCCATCGAATATTTTGAGTGAGCCGTCTTCGCCATCGGTTATATAAATGCGGTCCAGGTCATCGCGGTAGAGCACTGCATGCGGCTTGACTACGCTGAGTTCATGAATCACTTTGCCTGTGCCCAAATCCATTACGAGAACGGCGTGGTAGCTTTCCGGCGTGGCGAAGAGACGATTGTTTTTTAGGTCCACGGCAAGATGATCGAAAGGACCGCTTATCTTGTTGGATAGCTGGATAGGCTGTATTTTGCGCAGCGTTTCCGTTGGGGCTGCTTCCTGGCTAATCACGGGAAGCCTGTAGCTACCGGCAACGGCGAGGAGCAGAACGGCGGTGGCGAGTTTCATATTTGTTTCCTTCTATGCGAATCCGTTTGCCGCGAAGACTGACCGTTCGCTCTACGCACGGCGAGCCGGATAAACTCCGGAGCGCCGGGCGCAGGTTCATACAGGGTTCCATTAGTAGGAGAAGCGCAGCGAGAACTGCATCTGGCGCGGCGTTCCGGTACCTGTTGGGTTTGAGTTATAGGCCTTAGTGATGGTGCCAAAGTTGCCCGGGTTAGACGCGTCACCTGAGAACGTGACGTTGGGACTTCCAATCTGGTCGTAATTGAAGATATTGAATAAGTCAGCGCGGAACTGGAGCGCCATCTCTTCGCGAATGTGGAACTGTTTTTGCATCCCCATGTCGGCCTGTGCAAATCCGGGCCCGTAGAGTGAATTGTGACCGAGGTTGCCCCACTGGCCCTTGACGGGTGTGGCGAATGCGTCTGGATTGAACCACCCGTTGACTCTGTTGCTTCCCCCTGCGTACAGCGACACACCGGGAACGCGGTCGGGGCGCTGGCTCTTGTTGTTGCCGTCGGGAAGATCACCCGTTTTGCGGCTCATTGTTACGTTGAGAGGGAAGCCGGCGCGCGTAACGCCTGTGCCACTGAATTCCCATCCGCCAATGACAGCATCGACAACCGGGTTGGCATTGCTCAGCAGAAGCTTGCCTCTGCCAATCGGCACTTGCCAGATAGCGCTAGCGGTGAAGTTGTGACGGACATCGAAATCTGTGTTGCCGTACTCACAGGGGCGGCAGTTCACATTTTCCGGGCTATCTGATTCGCCGCCACCATTTGAACCGTCGCCGAGGATATGCGCGTACTGGTAATTTGCAGAGACCAACAGGCCGTTGTACAAGTTTCGCTTCAGGCCAATCTGCAGGGCGTTGTAGTTGCTGATGTTGTTCCAGGTGGTCCAGCCAATTGTGGAGTTGGTGAGGCTGGCGTAGGGACGCTTGCCGGTTGCGGGATCAATGACGTTCAGCAAGAGGTTTTTATTGAACAAGTGCGTGCTCTTACTGCCCACATAAGCGGCCGAGAGAATTGTGTTCTTGAACAACTCATGCTGCACAGAAAGCGTCCACTGGTTGACCTGAAGGTTTTTGCGTCTCCGGTCGCTGGCAGAGTACGAGATGCTGCCCTTTGCGTCCGAAAGGAACGGGGTAATAGGCCAACTCAAGTCGGGAATGCTGGAAGACTGCAGCTTGAAGGCTTGGCCAATCTGCGTCTGCAAAGCGTACAGGCCGCCAAACTGGCCGTCGCTCTCATTGCTGCTGAAGCCAGCACGGATTGCGGTCTTGCCATGCAGAAACTCCGGCGTGTAGCCAATGCTGATGCGCGGCTCAAAGCCCAGCACATTCGGCATATAGAACGCGGCTCCAACGGGGCAGAACTGCAGGCCGCAGGTAAAGGGATCGAAGCCCTGGCCGATGGACGGATTCTCTTCGCGGTCTACGCCGTAATACTCATAGCGGAGTCCGAGATTCATCGTTAGGTTTGGCCGCAGCTTGAACTCATCCAGGATGTAGCCGTAGTAGTTCTTCTTGCGGGCGGCTGTTTCTACACCAATGGGTGTGTAGTCATATTCCTGCAGCCTGTTGTTGAGTAAATCGTCTGCCGTGTTGTAGTCCACGGTCTGCTCCAGCAGTGGATGCAGCTTGTTTTCCTGCATACCGCGAATTTCCACACCTGCCTTGATGGTGTGGCGCCCGTGATAGAAGCTGATGTCATCGAGGAAGCTGTAGGAGTTATCGATACGCCAGGAGTCATCATTGAGTGAGTAGCTAAGGCTGATGTCGCCAACTGAAAAAGAATACGGGCTTGTATTACCGGTGCTCGGATTCCAGAAAGCCTGGCGGTTGTAACCGACTTTTGCATCGTTCAGGATGGACGGCGAGAAACGGTGCACTACATCCACTACAACGTTTGGAGTGGAGTACATCGTGGCTACATTTTGCTCCAGCGCGGGCTGGGTTGTTGTGTACCAGTCCGTGTTGAAACGGAAAGAAAGGTCTGTCTTCTGCGAGAGTGCGTAATCGAGACGTAGCAGGCCGCCATCTTCACTTGTCGGATTCAGGCCGCCTGAGAACCACAGATCGATGTCCGGGTTATTTGTGGACTGCATTCCCTTGGGAAACGCATTGAGGAAAGTTGCCAGCGACGGCTGGGCCTGCAGTACCTGTTGACGGAAAGCGTCGCTCGGCACGTTAGCATTGAATGGTTGAACGTACGACTGGCGCACGCCTTCATAGTTAATGAAGAAGAAGAACCGGTTGCGAAGAATGGGGCCACCGAAGCTGGCGCCGAAGTTGTTCATCTTGAATGGGGCCGCCTGACCACCGCTGTTGAACGGCAGTGCGTCAAAGTAGCTATTGCGAAGGTACTCGTAGAGCGAACCGTGAAATTGGTTTGTACCGCTTTTGGAGGACATATTGATTTGCCCTCCGGACATGCCACCAATGTCTGCGCTATAAAGGGCGCTGCTGCCTTTCAACTCGGCGATAGACTCCATTGGAAACTGCACAACAAGAGGAGCCTTCTCATACGCATGATTCAAGCCGGTGGCGTCCACACCGTCAAGACGGAAGTTGTTGTCTTCCTGCGAATTGCCGCTAAAGCGCACGCTGGACTGGTCGCCGTTACCCGAAGCAATAGCACCGGGAAGTAACGTTTCCAGGTTCGCGAAGTACCGGCCATTCACTGGCAATGCCTGCATCTGATCGTTGGTAATGGTTCCACCGACGACTGCGGAGTTGATATCGAGGTCTGGTGCGGCGGAGATGACAGTCACCTCTTCATGCGCGCCACCGATCTGCATGGTAAGGTTCAACGTACGGGTTTCACCCACTTCGAGAGTGAAGGTATCGACCTTGGTTTTCTCAAAGCCATTTGCTTCGACGGTGAGAGCGTATTGCCCCAAGGGAAGCGAGCTGAAGGTGTAAACACCACTAGCATTCGTCCCTTGGGAACGCTCGATTCCGGTGGCGATGGACTTGAGTTTAACTTTGGCCCCAGCAATCGCTCTCTGTGCGGGGTCCAGAACAATGCCAGTCAGGGATGACCTGTCTGCTTGCGCTCCCATATGAAGCACGGACAGTATAAAGACAGAAAGAACAATGATTAGACGGCGCATGTGTGCCTCCTAAATGAATCCGTAAGCAGTTGAATGTACTAGTTCCTGTTTCTCGTCAGACCTGGATGTTGCCGCAACCTATTTCCTCATCCACTCTGAAGTCTCTTTTTTGCGCGGCACAAATTCGCGCTGCGTTGCACTGAAAGTCGGTTATTTATTCGGATTTGCCACAGCGAAATCTCCGGCATAATCAATCACGGCCCACACCGATTTCGCCTTTTTGTCGAAGCCGTATGTGCCGAGTTCGTATCCGGCTTTCCACGGCCCATTGATGAACTTCTTGTTGCCGCCTTCGTTCTTATCCACAGCGTTGATCCACTTGCCTTGCTTGCCTTTGGTAGCCAGAACAAACGAGGCATCAGCCGTGCCGGAATACGTCATGGAAAGCGTGTAAGTGTCCGTGGTCTTTTTGTTGAAGTCCTCCATTCCCCAGAGTGTGAGAATGTGGCTTGCCGTGTTGGCAGGCTGATCGGTCCAACCTGTATCCACAGCTTTGAGGAAGGGGCGCTTCTGGAAGTCCTGAGCCGCACTGCCATTGCTGCCGCTCAAAATCTTCATGGAAGTTCCTTTATAACTATCCGCAACTTTGGTGTAGGAGCTGTTGCATTTTTCCTGCCCGTCCTGGCAGATCAGGAACTCTTTTCCATTGAGGCTGTAGCCAAAAGTTTCAAGTTTCTTGAATGTGAGTTTCGGTGTTGTGGGCGCTGTATATTCGCACATCTCCGGCGATGCCAGCTTGCAGTTGGGAGTCGGCGCGGCATTCGATACCGGCGCGGCATAGTACTTCACCGTCACCTTCGGTCCCTCTACCGTGTAGATGTAGAAGCCGACCTGGTGCAGGTCCTGTGATAGCTCCGCTTCGCGCTTGTGACCGAATGCAGGAACGTCGTACTTGTCATCATTTGCAGGAGTATTGGGCGTGTAGAACTTGTGGCTGACTGACTGGCTAACGATGTTTTCGACCTTGGGTGAAACACCATCCAGAGGCGAGCCACTGGTAACCGAGACAAACGCGCGATTATGCAGGTGATCATGTCCCTGGATGTAATATCGAACGCCGTTCTTATACATCGCGTTGATAAAGGCGTCCTGCGCGGCGGCGTCCGATGATGGGTCTTTGCCGAAGAGCGTATCGACATGCTGCTCGCTAATCAAGCCCTTATGCGCAAAGACAAATGCGTGACCGCCAGCTGGCTTTGTAGCAAGTGTGGATGTAATCCACGGCACCTGCGAAGCGATGGTCAACTGCTGATTCTGAGAGGGGTCACGGTCAGCCGGGGCAAACTGGTCTACCAGAACAAATTTCGAGCCCTTGTAATCAAAGGAGTAGCTTAGACCGCGCCAATCGAGACCGCCAGTTGTGCCGGGATCAGGAGAACTAAAATTTGTGCCCAGAGTAAAGGGCGTGCCAGAGGGCGAGGGGAAGGGCTGCACAGCCGCATCGGGATTGGGGATGGTAAAGACATTCGCTGGTGTCGCATTCATCTTGCCGTTCTGCGACTGCGGATAAATGCGCTTGAACTCCGTCGCTGCCAGAGGATGCGAGTCGTGATTGCCACGCACAGGAAAGAACCCGATTCCCGCGTTATAAAGCTCTTGCGCAAACGCAGCGCGAACGCCTTCAGAAGCAGCAACGGCCTCGGCGGTATTGCCCGTCTTATCCACAAGATCTCCTACTTCAATTACAAAATCGACCTTGTGCTTGATGAACTCCTTGTTGACAGCCTTCACCATATCTACTGCGCAAGCGCCGGGGTTTCTACCGTCGTCCTTGCTCCACTGCGTATCGGCCATGACGCCAAACTTCCATGATTGCGACTGCGCCATTACAACGGATGCTGCCGATAATGCGAACAATGTTCCTAAAACCAGTTTTTCCGAGGAGATGATTTTTAACACGATGGTTCCCGGCTTCCTTTCTTGCAGAGTGATTCCACGCGCGCAATGCTGTAGCGCGCATCGCTGGCTCTGGACCACCGCTATTCATAGCCTTGCAACCTAACGAAGCAAAGGCGTATTGTTTGCGGCGCAAAGTATCTCGATTCCGCTGCACATGCTCGCCAAATGTTGCGAAAGCTTGTGTTAATCAAGACATGTGAACGGAACAGCCTCAGTAGAGCAAACCACTCTAAAGGAATCCTTAGAGAGAATTGAGATTCAACTGGTTTTCACAAAGGCATGGAAATACATGCAAAGACGCTGTGTTTAAGCTCCTTCTCGCTTGTAAGTTGGATTGAGAATCAATTTGCGCGGGGCGTGTAGGAATCGATGAGTGGAAATATTACTTCAAAGGTCGTTCCTGTTCCTTCCTTGCTTCGCGCAGCAATTTGCGCATGGTGTGCAACTGCAATCTGGCTCGCGATTGCCAACCCGAGTCCCGTCCCTGTCTGCTCGCCGCGTGATGGATCGACGCGATAGAAACGGTCAAATATATAAGGAAGATGAGATTCGGGGATGCCGGGCCCGTTGTCAGACACTGTAAGTCGCGCCTGTTGCCCTTCACGGGTAAGCGTGACCTCAATTGCGCCTTCCCGCTGCGTATACTTAATCGCGTTGTCCACAAGAATTCTGACAAGGCAACCGAACATCTGCGCATTGCCCATGGACACTGGGTCTTCGTCCGAGAGCCGTGTAACAAGCATCTGGTGTTTCTGCACGGCAAACACTTCCATTCGCGAGAGAACTGACTCAACAGTCTCGACAAGGAAAATCTGCTCGAATTCCAACGGCGCACTGCCAGAATCAAAACGGGCAAGCAGAAGCATGTCCTCAAGCAACTGTTGAGAATGCTTGGTCTCGCCGACAATGCTTTCAAGTGTTTGAGCTGCCTCTGCGGGCAGGCCTGGAATACGAAGTGTGTCCTCACTGGCGACACGAATAAATGCAATGGGACTGCGTAGCTCATGCGATGCGTCCGCGGTAAATTGCGTAATGCACTTTACGGCTTCTTCCAGACGGCTCAGCATCTCATTGCATGTTTCCGCAAGGCGCGCGAGCTCATCACCGACAGGTGAAACTGGCAACCTGGAAGCGAGATTGCCTATCGCGATGGAGCGTGCGGATTCTGTGAGCCGCACGACCGGCATAAGAGCGCGGCGGCTGATGAAATAGCCTGCCAGCGCCGAGACAAGCAGCATGCCGGGGATGAAACGAATCAGAAGCGCTGCCGGCTGATCCAGGAGGCTTGGATTGTCCATGAGAACTCGTGCGACAAAAACACGGAGCAGAGTCCCATTCAGCGAGGTGGTAAGAACATAAATGCGGTATGTCTGTCCGTTATATGTTGTGCTTTTGCGCTGCTCATTTCGCCCGGTGGGAACATCGGGCCATGGAAACTGCGCCTCCGCAAGCTTCTGCCGTGTAAGGATTTTGCTATCGAGCGAATACGCCTGAAGCATGCGGCCATCCGTGGATGGCACGATAACATCCTCCTCCTTCCACGGGGAATCGGCGGGATATGTGCGCGCGCTTTGAATGGCGCTCACCATGTGCTCCGCGCGCTGCTTGAGTTTCTGGTCTCTTGCGTGATTCACGGACGAAGTCATGGAATACAACAGCAGCACGCCAAAGAGGAGCAATCCGCACAGAAAGATTGCGGAAAACCAGAGGGTCAACCTTAGCGAGATGGAAAGACCTAATCTCACTTGCGAAGCGAATAACCTATGCTGCGAACCGTGTGCAGATACTGCGGGTCGCCGATTTTTGTACGGAGCATGCTGATAAAGACATAGAGCGTGCTTTCGCTTACCTCCGCGCCGCTTCCCCAACCTGCTTCAATCAAGGTGTCGCGAGAGACAATTGAGCCCGCTCTCCTCATCAAGAGCTCCATCAAGGCAAACTCCGTGCGGGTGAGTGGGTTGATGCTCTCTTTGCGGCGCAGTACATGTGTGCTTACATCAAGTTCCACGTCTTCATAAACAAGATTGGCCTTGGTGCTCTGTGGGAGACGCCGGCAAAGAGCACGTACACGGGCAAGCAAGACGTCGAGCGCAAAGGGCTTGGTCAGATAATCATCCGCGCCAAGATCGAGGCCCCGCACAATATCGTTCATATCATCGCGTGCGCTGACAATCAGAGTAGGTATGGAGCGCCGCTCTGCGCGTAACGTCCGTATGATGGTGAATCCGTCCATGCGGGGCAGCATAAGGTCCAGCAGAATAATGTCGCAGTCGCCAAAGCGCCCCAGCTCCAACGCTTCCTGCCCGTCATGCGCGACGACAACCGAATGCCCATCGCGGCGCAGCGCACGCGTCAGCAAATCGGCCATTGCAGGTTTGTCCTCAGCTACCAGGACTCTCATATAGGTACGTTCCGCTTCTGTATTTACGCCGATAATAGCCGCTTCACATGAAAATTATGTAACAGCATTCCGTCTCTAAGGTTTTCTTAAGAGCGGAATGGTCCAATCCAACCTGGAAGCCCCAGCATAGAAACTCCGCTTGCAGATTACCGCAGGGCAATAGCCAGGCTGTCGATAAGTCGTGTCGGCACGGGCCGCACGCCTGGGGTGGGACAAAGTCTGCTTTCCGCCTGGTGAAACTCGATCAATCCGTTAGGAGATTTGGAATGAAGAAGTTGATGTTCGTGGCAAGCCTTGCTCTGGCAGCCGTTGCCTATGCGCAGCATGGAACAGTGGCTCCCGGCGCACGCACGATTGTATTTGCGCATAATGCGTATCCTGACCACGGCAAGTACGCCGACCGCCTTGACCGCGCCATTTCCTCCGGCCAACCGTTTGCCGTGGAGGAAGACCTGTCCTGGACCGACGGCAAATCCATGATGATCCATGGCGCAAAGAATGCCAGTGGCGACGATCCGACGCTTGAGAGCTACTTCTTTCCGAAGGTTCGCCCGGTGATTGAGAAAGCGCTGAGGGAAGGCAATAAGGGCAATTGGCCTGTGATCACGCTGTACCTCGACATCAAGAATGATCCACCGGAGCACATGGCCGCCATCAGGGAACTGCTCGAAAAGCATCAAGACTGGCTTACAACTGCGGTAAAGACGGATGACATCCTCAAGGTTTCTCCGCTCGATATCAAGCCCATGATGGTGCTTCTTGAGGACAAGCAGAATGACCTCAACAAGATTCAAGCCTTTTATGATCAGGTTCCGGTGGGCGGAAAGCTTATTGCTTTCGGCAGCGTTCCCAAGCTTGATCCGAACCCAGGCCGCAAACTGCCTCCCGCAGAAGCAGTCGATCTGCAGTTTAATGCCGCGCCGCACGATCTGATCCAAGGCCGCGCGGACAATTTCCATCGCTGGATAGGTCTTGACTGGGCCTTTATTGAAAAGGGCGGCGAGGCAAATGCTGGCGACTGGACGGCGGAGGATGACGCGCGACTGAAGGAGTTTATTACTTACGGCCACAAGCTTGGCTACCTTGTTGGCGTGTACTGCCTCGACGGCTTTACGGATGCGGACAATCAGGGCTGGGATAAGGAATACAACTTCGGTTCCCGCGAGGCTGCGGTGACGCGCTGGAAGGCCGCTGCACACGCGAAAGCGGACTTTATATCCACGGACCACTATGAGCAGTTGGCTGACGTGCTGACCTCTCTCAAGAAGTAAACCAATGCTCAAAACGCTGGGCCGCTGGTATGTGGCTCGGCGCTTTGCGTCTGTAATGGTGTGATGCAAGTGTGGCTTTGCGCTGCGGTTAAGCAGTGCCACAAGAGAGCAACCGGAATTGGCGCGAAATGGTTTACCTGCCGCCAATCTTCACTTTTCCTTAAGGGTTGGCTGCTAATTTTAATGTCCATGTGGTCTCACAAGCGAATGTGGGCAGCACCGCTTCTTCTGCTTTGCACCTGCCCAGGCATGATGGCGCAATCTCTCGTAGCTCAACCGGCGTCTGCGCTGACGCTGGATGAGGCGATCCGGTGTGCGCAGGCCAATGAACCTTCGTATGTTGCGGCTGTGTCTGGAAGCCGTACTGCCAATCTGGACCGCTCGATTGCCAGAGCGAGTTTGCTGCCCAATGTTACATTTCACAATCAGGGGTTTTATACGCAGCCAAATGGCTCGGTAAATCAGGCGGGACAGGGCGCTGGAGCACAGCCTTCGCCGCGATTTATTGCGAACAATGCTGTGCGGGAGTATGCCAGCCAAGGAGTGGTGAATGAGACGCTCGGCCTGGCGCAGGTGGCCGATGTACATCGCGCCGATGCCGCTGCTGCGCAGGCTGCGGCGGAGCTGGAAGTTGCGCGCCGCGGTCTTGTTGCCGCTGTGACAGAGCTCTACTACGGAGTGGGCGCGGCGGAACATCGCGTTACGATTGCCACGCGTGCACATGACGAAGCAGAAGATTTCATTCGCTTGACGGAACAACGCGAGCAACAACGCGAGGCAGCGCATGCCGATGTGGTGAAAGCACAGTTGGAAGAGCAGCAGCGCGAACGCGAACTAGCAGATGCAAAACTGGAAGCAGAGAAGGCACGGCTGGAGTTGGGGGTGCTGTTGTTTCCCGATCCGCGCACAGCTTACACCTTGTCTACGCAGCAAATTCCGGGTCCACTGGCTCCGCGTGCCGACATAGAAGAGGCTGCGGCGAAGAATAATCCGGAGATGAAAAGCGCGCTGGCTGCGGTAAAAGTTGGCGACGCAGATGTGTTGAGCGCGCGTGCCGCTTATCTGCCTGCGCTTGGATTGAATTACACCTACGGCATCGACGCGCCGCAGTTCGATTCCACGGGGCCGGACCATGTGCGTAATCTTGGCTACTCCGCGAGCATCACTCTTGACATTCCCGTGTGGGATTGGCTGACGACGCATAACAAGGTGAAGCAGAGCGAGATTCGGCGAGATGTGGCCAAGACCGCGCTGACTGCAACGCAGCGGCGTTTGATTGCGCAATCGGATGAAGCCTATGCAGAAGCGATGGCAGCGCACGATCAGCTTGCTTCTCTAGACACAAGCGTGCAGACCGCGGCGGAAAGCCTTCGCCTGACCAAGATGCGCTATACAGGCGGCGAGGCCACCGTGCTGGAAGTGGTAGATGCACAAACAGCTTATGTGGGCGCGGAGAATGCGCGCGAGGATGGACGAGTGCGATATCAAACGGCTCTCGCAAATCTGCAAATCCTTACGGGAACAATGTGAATTAATGAACTCCCTGGAAACGAGGAAGAGATTGACTGCTCGAAAACCGATGCGAGTGACCGGATGGCTCGCGGCTTCCGCTGTTGCTGCTTCCGCTCTGCCTTTGCTGTTTATAGCCGGATGCAAGAAGGACGCGGAGCCGGAAGTGGAAGTGACCGTGCAAGCGGAGAAGCCTGAGCAGGGCCCGATTGCGGAGTACATCACGGCAGATGCGATTCTAGCTCCGCTGGCGCAGGCAGCCATTGCACCGAAGATCAGCGCGCCTGTACGCAAGTTCTACGTGCAGCGCGGAGCCAAAGTAAAAGAAGGACAACTGCTGGCCACGCTCGAAAATGCGGACCTGGCAGCGGCGGCGCTCGATAACAAAGGCTCCTATCTTGCTGCGCAGGCCGCTTATACGACTGCGACGAAAGCACAGGTTCCTGAAGATGCACAGAAGGCAGAGCTTGATTTCGCCCAGGCAAAAGCGAATCTGGAACTGAACCAGAGCATTGTAAAAAGCCGCAAGGAGTTATTCGCGGAGGGTGCAATTCCAGGCCGCGATCTGGACACGGCGCAAGCAGCCCTGGTGCAGGCGCAGGCCGCGTATGATGCGGCTGCGACACACTTGCAGTCTGTCCAGAAGGTGAGCCATGAAGCGGCCCTGCGAGCTGCGCAAGGGCAATTGACATCCGCGGAAGGCAAGATGAAGGGGGCGGATGCACAGGTTGGTTATTCGGAGATTCACAGCCCTATCAACGGTGTAGTAACGGACCGTTCTTTGTTTGCAGGCGAGACTGCTGCGGCTGGAACTCCCTTGCTGACGGTGATGGACACATCCGCTCTGCTGGCTAAGACACATCTGGCACAGAACCTTGCACAGCGCATGAAGATTGGCGATGAAGCAGAGGTGCGCGTGCCCGGCATGGATAATCCCGTGACGGCGAATGTGTCGCTCATCAGTCCCGCACTTGATCCGGGAAGCACCACGGTTGAAGTGTGGCTGAAGATTGACAACAAAGCTGACAAATTAAAGGTCGGCACGCCGGTCAGGGTTGTGATTACAGGTAAAGTCGTCGCGCAGGCATGGAAAATTCCCAACGCTGCCGTGCTGACAGCGCAGGATGGAAGTAAGTCTGTAATGCTGGTGGGCAAAGATGGCGCGGCGCACAAGAAAGCAGTGACTTTAGGCATCACTGATGGCAAGGATGTGCAGGTGCTGAGCGGTCTTTCCGCGTCAGACCAGGTGATTACTGGCGGCGCTTATGGGCTTGAAGACGGCACAAAAGTAAAGGTCGGCGCTGCAGATGATGATGACAAGCCGAAAGCGGGAAGCGGCGGAGGCGATAACTGATGGGCACCACTTCTTCCGCGACAAAAGAGGCTTCTCCCTTCTGGCTGGCTAGCTCAACACGAACAATCTTTTTCTTTGCTGCGATTCTGACGCTGGCAGGCGCGTATCTGGCCTTTCAAGTGCCCCTCTCGGTCTTTCCGGATACGAACTTTCCACGCGTGGTAATTGGCGTAGACAACGGCGTGATGCCGGTCGAGCAGATGGAGGTCACCATCACGCGACCGATTGAAAATGCCGTGAATTCAGTGCCAGGATTGCAGACGGTACGCTCGATCACCAGCCGCGGCTCGGCGGAAGTCAGTCTGTTCTTCGACTGGAACGTAGATATGGTGCGGCAGTTGCAACTGGTGGATGCTGCGCTGAGCAAGGTGGAGCAGACGCTTCCCCCTACTGCGCGCATCACCACGAACCGCCTGACGTTCGCCACCTTTCCGATTCTTGGCTACAGCCTAACCTCCGACACGGTGCAGCAGACGCAGCTATGGGAGATCGCGACATACCAGCTCAAGCCATCGTTGAATCGCGTACCCGGCGTGAGCACGGTGCTGGTGCAGGGTGGCAAAGTACCCGAGTTTCATGTTGTGCCCAACATGGCGCTGCTTGCATCTTCAGGCGTCACCGTCTCCGATCTTCTAAATGCCATTCAGGCATCGAACATTATTGACTCACCCGGGCTCTACGAGACGAACCACCAGTTGATTCTCGGCCTCGTCGGCGCGCAGGTGCATGACGCCGATCAGCTTCGGCAGCTTGTGGTGAAGACGACACCTGCGGGAGCTCCGGTGCGTGTTGCCGACGTGGCGATTGTTGAGCAGGCAACCATGCCGATCTATACGTCTGTAACAGCCAACGGCAAGCCCGCGGTGCTTATCAACATTGCGCGACAGCCCTCCAGCAACACGGTGACCGTGGCCGACAGCGTTGCAGCGCAAGTAACGGAACTGCGCCGCGCTCTGCCTGCGGGAGTCAAGCTTGAGCCTTTTTATGACCAGTCCCAGTTGGTGCGTGACAGTATCTCCAGCGTGCGCGATGCAATTGTCATCGGTCTGCTGCTTGCGTGCGTCATTCTGTTTCTTTTCCTGCGCGACTGGACCTCCTCCCTGATTGCCGGTCTGGTAATTCCTGTGACCATTGCAGGAACAGTTGTTACGTTGTGGTTGCTTGGGCAGAGCTTCAATCTGATGACGCTGGGGGGACTGGCCGCGGCAATCGGTCTCGTCATCGACGACGCCATCGTGGTCGTCGAGAACATCGTAATGCACCGCGACAACAGTGAGGGGCGCATCGATGCTGTACGTAAGGCGCTGCGGGAAATCACGATACCGCTTGTTGGCTCCACCATCACTCCTGTTGTTGTCTTTCTGCCACTTGTATCGACCAGCGGCGTCATTGGCAGCTTCTTTCGCGCGCTTGCCGTTACCATGACCGCCGCACTACTAACCTCGCTGGTGCTCGCGCTCACATGGACGCCCGGCCTCAGCTTTGTTCTGTTGCGCGAGCGGGGCAAAAACGGTGCTACACAGACACACAACGCCGGACGGTTCATGCAGCGCGTTCTGCACGTGCATCACCGTGTGTTGGAGTGGTCCCTGAAGCGACCGATATGGCTGGGCGCGGCTTGCCTGGTGCTCGTTGTTGGAACATGGGCGGCCTATCAGGCGCTCGGCAGTGACTTACTTCCTGAGATGGATGAGGGTGGCTTTATTCTGGACTACATTATGCCCGCCGGAAGCTCGCTGACGGAGACCAACCGCGTGCTGGGGCATATAGAGCAGATTCTGCAATCCACGCCGGAAGTAGAAAGCACCTCGCGCCGCACAGGCTTGCAGATGGGGCTTGCCGCCGTAACCGAAGCTAACTACGGTGACTTCACAGTCAAACTGAAGGCAAAACGTAGCCGCGCAATTGATGACGTGATTACCGACGTGCGCGCACAAGTTCGAGCTACAGAGCCCGAGCTTGATGTGGAGTTCACGCAAGTATTGCAAGACATGATCGGCGATCTATCCAATGCGCCCGAGCCAATCCAGATCAAGATATATTCGCCCGATGCGGAGCTTCTTTCTCAGCTCGGGCCTCGTGTAGGTGACGCCATCAGCAAAATACCCGGCGTGGTGGATGTCGAGAACGGCATCGATAACACCATCAGCGGACCTGCTACAAACTTCCAGGTGAATCCCACAATAGCCGCGAGATTTGGCTTTACCCCGGAAGAAATCTCACAGGATGCTACCGCGATTCTTGATGGCCTTCCTGCCACTAATCCGCTAATTACCAATGGACGGCCCTATACGATTCGCATACGCCTCGGAGAAGACCACCGTTCCTCGCTCGATGCCATTCAGAACACGGTGTTCAATAGCGCCTCCGGTCATACAGCTACGCTTGGATCGCTTGCAAACATTGAACAGCTTCCGCCTCAAAACGAGATTCGCCGTGAGAACCTGCAGCGACTAGTTGTTGTTACGGGACGGCTGGAAGGCACAGACATGGGAACCGGAATAGCGCGCGTACGGCGCACGGTGGAAGGTCTCCATCTTCCTCCGTCTGTGCGCGTAACCTATGGCGGCACCTATGAGGAACAGCAAAAGTCATTCCACGACCTGCTGCGCGTACTGCTAATAGCTCTGGCTTTGGTCTTTGGTGTGCTGCTTACAGAGTTCCGCAATTTCCCCGCTCCGATTGCGATTCTCACCTCATCTGTGCTGTCGATCTCTGGCGTGATTCTGGCTCTGCTCGCTACCGGAACGACCTTCAACGTGGCGTCGTTCATGGGGCTCATTATGGTGATAGGCATCGTGGCGAAAAACGGCATCCTGCTACTCGACGCAGATGAACGTTTTCGTGCGGAAGGCTCATCGGCAAGCGACGCTATGATGCATGCGGCACAGCGCCGCCTGCGGCCAATCATGATGACCGCGATTGCCGCTGTATGCGGAATGCTGCCGCTGGCTTTCGCACTCGGCGCCGGCTCGCAGATGCTGCAACCGCTCGCGATTGCCGTAATCGGCGGCCTCGTCATCTCTATGGCGCTTAGCCTGGTAGTAACGCCGGTTGTCTACTTCCTGCTCACTCGCCGTCGCGATGCAAAAAGCGAAGCTGTGTAATGCAGCAGGCCGATAAAGATACTTGCGCTGGCCTGCCGCTTATAACTAACGGAACGAGACTTTGACGGTGGTTCCTTTGCCCTGCGTGCTCTGCAGCTCAATCGTGCCGCCGACAGATTCCACAATGCCTTTACAGATTGCGAGTCCAAGGCCGGCGCCGCCTGTATCTCGCGAGCGGGATGGATCTTCACGGAAAAATCGCTCAAAGACATGGGGCAGGTTCTCCGAAGCGATTCCGGAGCCGAAATCTCGCACCTCAAGCATCGTGCCAAGGTGACCGTTTTGCGCTGGTCGAACGGTCACGCAAACCTCGGAGCCACGCGGACTGTGCTGCACGGCGTTCATCACCAGATTTGAGACTAGTATATGCACAGCGTTTTGCGGCAAATGCGCTTTCACATTGCGCGCAAGCGATGGAACAATATGAACGTCTTTGTGCTCCGCAATGCTTGCAATGGATTTCAGCACGGAAGCCACTTCTTCTCCTATATCGATATTCATCAACCGATCTTCTGGACGCTCGCTGGCCTTGGCCAACGTAAGCATCTGGGAAACAAGCTCTTCCACGCGCTGGTTATCGTCAAGCACCTGCTCAAGGCCACGCTGATACTCCTCTGGAGAACGGCTGCGCATCCCCAGCAATTGAATGGTGGAGCGGACCACCGCCACGGCCGTCTTCAACTCATGCGCTGCATCGCTGATGAATCGCTGCTCTTTTTCAAAAGCAAGCCGCAGGCGGGAAATTGTGCTTGAAAGCGCATGCGCAAGCGGAGCAAGCTCGCGTACGCGTAGTACCGAAGGCGGAGGCTCGAAGGCAAGCGAATCGACGCGAATAGCCGACGCCTCTTCAGCAAGCTCTCTGAGTGGAGTAAGAAGGCGGCGCAGAAGATAGACGAGAATAGCGGCGGTGACACATAGAAGAACTACGCCCATTAGCACATAAAAGCTAACAGCCTCCCGTACCTCGTGCCACAAGTTATCGATGCGAACGGCGTAGACAACAAAAACGGGTCGGTGCAGGCCGACTCCGGCTGTTTCTTCGCGGTCGATAATTCGCATGGCATTTTTCTGCAACACGCGATATTGGTGATGATCCACATCCACGCTGCGCACGCCGTTTTGAGTCAGCGACACCAGCGCCGCAGGCGCATGCTGGGATGTGCCCACCAACTTCCCATCCAGCGTATACACGGCGTAGACATCGCTGGACGGTGGCTTGAATTCCTGCGGGTCCACCATTACATGCGCGCCGGGGTCTTCCGCATCTTGCACAGCGCCTATCAGCGAATCAGCACGGCCCTGTATTGCAACATCCACGGCACGCAGACGTGCCCGCCATTCATGCCAGATGGATGTCCCCGCAAAAGCCAGTGCGCAAACAAACTCAATCAGTAATACCGCGGCAATGGCGCGGCGAACAAGAGAAGCATCTTTCATGCGCTCTCCCTGTCTTCCGTGACAAGCCGGTAGCCACGGCCTCGTCTGTTCTCAAGAACAATCTCCTCCGTTACATTACGCAGCTTGCGGCGGAGATTGGAGATATGTGCCTCAATCACATTGGAGTGGTGCTCCCACGTGAAGTCGTACAAGTGCTCCAGTATTTCGCGCTTGGAAACAATGGCGAATGGATGATGCATGAGATATTCGAGGATGCGATACTCCATAGGCGAGAGATCGAGAAGCTGCTCACGCACACGCACCGTCTGCTGGGTTGGGTTCAGCTCAATATTACCCATTCGCAGCAGCGTCTGCTTCACTCCCTTTCCGCGGCGAATGAGCGCCTGCGCCCTGGCAATCAATTCGCCAAGGTCAAAGGGCTTCGTCAGATAATCATCTGCGCCCAGATTCAACAGTTGAACTGTGCTCTGTTTTTCCGCGATGGCGGTAAGAACCAGCACCGGCGTATCGCCATCCCGGCGGCGGAGTCGGCGCAGCACTTCATCTCCGCGTAATTTGGGGAGCATCAGGTCGAGGACGATAAGGTCGTAATCCGCCGTTTGGCAAAGAAGCAGCGCCTCCTCACCGTCATGGCAAATGTCCACGGCGTAGCCAGGGCCCTCACGCAACGCCGTTGCAATGTTTTGCGCCAGGCGCAACTCGTCTTCCACTATCAGTATGCGCACGTACTGAGCCTCGTTCTTAGGCTAGCAAGCGGACGCTTGTTTGAGAATAGGGGCGCCATTCAACACAACAGCCCTGTTACAAGGGACTGGGATGTGGTTTTTGTCACATCCCAGTTTGTATCTGCCGCCTAGTGACGTTCTATGACAACGATTTTGAACGTACCCGGCTTGGGCTTGGGGCGTCCGGCGGTAACAGGCTCAAGCTCTGCTGTCGGCAGGTAGATGCGGTGGCTCTTCGCGTCCACGCCCAACGTGCGTGCGCCGGCAGGAGTCTTGACCGCCTGGGTTATCTCGAACTTGCTACCCTTTTCTTCCGCTACGAAGAACGTGCTGTCACCGCAGCTTGCAAATGCCTGGCCTTCTGAAAATGCCGTAGCATCCACACCCGCGCCAATCGGTAGAGAGGCCTCCACCTTGCCGGTATCGGAGTTCATCACGATAAGCTTCTGCGGATCACGGCACCCGATGAAAAGACGATGCGCCTTGGCGTCAATCGACAACCCAACCGGATGACCGCCCGGAGCAACGGGCCACTTCTGTACGGTCTTGCGCGCTTTCAAATCAACAACGGCAACAAGCCCCTTGTCCTCAAGGTTAACGAATGCCTTGCCATGTCCATCCACGGCAAGGAACTCGGGTTTTCCACCCAGTTCAATAGGCGCGCCGACCTTACCGTTCACCGGATCGATATCCGGCTTGAAGGCAAGAAGGGCACTGCTGTCACCGGCGGAAACAAGAACAAGATTTGTGCCCGGGTCATAAATGATTCCGTCTGCGTCCGCCACTGAGGCCAGCGTTCCCAACACAGAATACGTTTTGAGATCAAAGATGGTGATTGCTCCGTTGCCCGCGCCATCCGAGATAAATCCGCGGTTCAACGCCGGCACAATAGCGACTCCATGCGCCCTCTTCTGGCCTAGAATATCGCCAAGCGTCTTTCCAGAATCCGCATCAATGACCATGGTATGAGTGGTTCGGGTTACAAACAGGCGATGGCCTGGAGAATCCACGGTGACATAGTCCCATGCACCTTCTCCGCCAATGGGAAGTGTTTTGGAGACGGACCATGCGTACTGTGCATGAAGGGACAGACCGCCTGCAACCAATGCCAGCGCAGCAGCCAGCCAGATAGAACGTACGAAACGCATCTTTGAATCGCTCCTTTTGCAGCATGAAGCCACGGAAAGCCGCAGCGTATTACTTGCAGTTTTCTGACTATAGGTGGATAACCTTAAGCCACAATGAAGGTCATCGATTCTGCAATCTAAGAGGCATCTGAGGCGGCTCAGGCAACCGGTGCATAGACTGCTTCAGGGAGTTCGCAGCGATAGGTCATTCTAGGAATCCATACGGTGAAGGTGCTTCCCTGTCCGGGGATGGAGGCTACATCAATCGTTGCGTGGTGCGCTTCCACAACCCATTTGGCAATCGCAAGCCCAAGCCCACTGCTTTCTCCGCCGCCCGCCCGGGACTCATCTACACGGTAGAACCTGTCGAATATCCTGGGCAGCACATGTGCGGGAATTCCAATGCCCGTATCACTCACCTGAATCCTTGCCTTTCCAGCTTCCTTTGTGAGCGACAGGGTAATAGAGCCTTTCTCCGGCGTGTATTTAATTGCGTTATCCAGAAGAATGGCCAGCATCCGCCGCAGCAAAGATAAATCTCCGTCTATCGATATGCCCCTTTCGACAAACAGGCGAATGGATTGCCCTTTGACTACGGCGCGGGGCTGGAACTGATGGGATATCTCCTCCATCATCTCTGTCAGATTGATGGTCTTGCGCTCAATCTTCTGGTCAACCATATCTGCCCTCGCGATTGCGAGAAGGGTGTCGAGCATCTGCGCTGTTGCTTCGCACTCCACATTGATGGAACGCAATGCGGAACGGTATTCCGCTGGCGATCTGTCGCGACTGAGCGCAAGGCCCGCTGTCGTCATCATGATTGTGATTGTTGTGTTCAGGTCATGCGAGATGTCACTCGTAAATTGCGTCAGTCGCTCCACTGCAATTTCAAGCCGGGCAAGCAGCTGATTCCATGTTTCTGCAAGTACCTGCAGCTCGTCTCCGGTCTCTGGAACAGGAATTCTCCGTTTCAGATCCTGAATTCCAATGCCTCTTGCTTCCGCTGTAATACGGTTAATCGGTTCCAGGGCTCGCCCACTCAAAACAAATCCACCGCCGACGGAAATCAGCAGCATGATGGGGCACAAGAGAAGATATAAATTGCGCACTGTCGCCAGCAGATCATAATGCTCATCTATCTTTCCAGATAAGGAAATTCGATAGGCGTGACCTCGCAGCATGGCCACATGGTCCAGAACGCGGACAAGATGAGCGTCATTTGAGATAAGCCCATAGCACCTTCGCGAACAGTTTTGATTCAACCACGGATCCTTGAAGTCACCTATATTGGACGAGGCATATACCGTCTTGCCGTCTGCCTCATAAACCTGGATCGTATCGGTTGAAGCGTATACCAAGCTGAGCTGGCGCAATATATCCGCCAAAGGTGTCTCTGGCGTGGTCTGCGGCCACTCATTGACAAAGCGGATGAGACGTTCTTCGCGCCCTTCCATCGTATGCTGGCGTGAGCTTTCCAACGCATAGTTGAGCGTCCAATACGAGAACGATGCGAGCAATACCATTGTGGCTGACGAAAATACGATGTACAGGATACAAAGGCGTATGCGCAGCGATCGGTGATTCATCTTCATTTGTCCGCTACCAGAGTGTAACCAAGGGAACGCACTGTCTTGATGAGACTTTCTTCGCCCTTAATATCGATTTTTGAACGCAGACTATGAATATAAAAATCGATACTGCTGTCGCTCACATCTGCGTCATAAGACCACCCAACTTCGCGTACGTGGTTGCGCGTTACCAACTGCTTCTTGCACCGCATCAACAGCTCTAGCAGCACATACTCTTTTCTGGTCAGACTAATCGGCTGACTCCCCCGTGTCACCTTTCTGTTCGTCGTATCCAGCACCAATTCGCCTGCAGTCAAGCGCACAGGAGCCAGAACCGGCCCGCGCCTGCTGATGGCTCGCACGCGCGCCATGAACACCTGAATCTGAAATGGTTTTGTCAGGTAGTCGTCCGCTCCAAGATTGAGGCCGCGGACGATGTCCGGCATCGTGTCGCGCGCCGTCAGCATAAGAACCGGAAGATCGCATTTTTGTGCGCGTACCTGCTGCAGAACAGCGAAGCCATCCAGACCGGGCAACATAACATCTAGCACAGCAAGATCAAAAGGCGCACTCAGAAGAAGGTCGCGCCCATGGTCGCCGCGCTCAGAGAGAACAACCTGATGCCCCTCTTCCATAAGTCCCTGGCGAAGGATGTTTCCAATTCTCTTGTTGTCCTCAACAATGATGATGTTCATATGCTCTGCTCGAAAACACGCACTCTCAAAAATATGCTTCAGCAGTGTGACTATGGATATTATTTGCTCGCATTGTTAAGGAAGCCTTAAGACAAGTGCAGCTGCCAATGCACCAATGCAGAGGCAGCCGCGACTTATCTTATGTTGTGGTAGTAATATACGTCCGAATCTAATCGTTCATTCCTTGCCTGTTACTGGCTGAAAGGCGGCAGAATGTCTCTTCCATTCTGGATACTCCGTGCCCATGCTGTTTCGCCACAGGATTGCATTAAGTTGCTCGGTCGGAACATCATCCGGTTCCTTCCAATCCATCTTGCTGGAAGCAATGGCATCCAGCTTCTGCTGGCCAGTCAAGGAATTCCGCGGCGGGTTCATCTCATAGATGGACTGCCTGGGCTCAATTGCCTGATACGGAGTGAGGTCCGGTTGGCTCTGAAAGCTGGCCCGCATATCGTTGGCAATTAGATCAAAGACCGACATAGGCTTCACGCCGAAGATCATTTCAATGGTTTTCACCATGCTGACCTGCGAGTAAAACGTGGAATCGACCATGCCGCGCTTTGTGTAAGGGCTGACAGCCAAAGCAACCGTGCGATGCCCATCCACATGATCCAGACCATCCTGCGCATCATCTTCGACGATCAAAATGAGCGATGACTTCCAGAATCGTGAGTGCGAGATTCCTTCCACGATCTGCCCAATGGCAAAATCGTTATCAGCAAGGCATGCCTTTGGCGTGGTAAAACCTGGAGTCGTGCCCTGCGTATGATCCGACGGAACCTGCAGCATGACGAGATTCGGCATCTTGCCGTCTTTTTCCCAATCCTTCAAGTGCCGAAGAAAGATGCGTGCACGAACAACATCTGGCACCTTCAAGCCGTAGTTTGGGTAGTCCGGGATTAGAAACTGATTTAACCGCGCAATGGGAGCCTTGGTGCGAAATGTGCTAGCAAAATCGCTCCCTTGCTTGTACTGCTCCAGAAGCTTCGCGCGAAAATCCCCGTTGTCTTTCCCGCCCAGTTGGCCCGCGTATTCCCCAAAATCAGCAAACGTCTTATGGTTGGCAATCAGGTGGTCCCAGAGAAAGCCCGAGCCCGCAAATGCCAGCGGATCATCGCCGTTTTTCGGATAGCTGCGGCCGTTGTAGCCAGGCCAGTAAGGGTAGTCTGTCTCTGCGGCTTGCGTAAGCCATTGGTGCCCGTCCGCGCTGTTGCCGCCGTTCGCAAAGAAATTGTCCAGCAGTACGAACTCCTGCGCCAGCTTGCGGTGATTCGGAATTACATCACCGTCATACTGATTCAGACTGGGGTCTCCATTCCCCTTGCCCAGTGAGCCGAAGTACTGGTCGTAGCTGCGGTTCTCCTTGATGATGTAGACGACATGTTCGATTGTGGAAGGCTCGCCGAGGCGCGCAGGAACCGGCTTTGGAGCCACATTGGCACGTGCGGGAGCAGCCGGCATCAACTGACCGGGAATTCCAAGGTGATTGTCCTCCGCAACCGCAATACTGTAGCGAGCAAGCTCGTCCTCATCCGGCACAGGAATAATGTGAACTGTTCCACGATCCGCATGAACGTAGCGGCGATGGTCATTCAGCTCCGGCTTCATTCCATCACGTTTTTCACGATTCAACAGATTGGGGCTGTTCCAGCCCGTTCCCACGCCCAGCATGGTGGAAACCGCGATGTACTTGCCATCGGGGCTCGCAACAACATCATCGGGATACCATCCCGTCGGGATATAGCCCATGGTGCGAGGATGCGCACCTTTCACATTCAGCATGCCAACAGCGTTAATCCCGGCGCAGGCAATGTATAGCAAAGAATGGTCTGGAGAGAGAGCGGCAGACTCTGGCGCAACACCCGCAACCTTTTTATCAAATGGCTGAAGTGCAATGGTCTCCAACACACGATTGGTTGCCGTATCCACAACAGAAACCGTATCCGAGTTGCTGTTCGCAACATAAAGCCGCTTGCGGTCTTCATCCCAAGCCATGCCGGACGGATGCAGGCCGACGGCGATATTCGCAGTCGCCTGTCCGGTCACAAGATCAATGCGAGTGACCGTACCACTGGCTGGAATTCCATTCTCATCCACAAGTATCTGGTCTGCACCTTCATTTGTCCCTGTGGTAGCCGTTCTCTCTCCCGGCTTTGAAAAACGTCCGCCCCAGTTGCTAACGTACGCGATCGAACTATCGTGGCTGACCACAACGCCAAACGGAGCGATACCTGTCTTAACTTTCGCGATAACCTGTTTTGTGTCAAGGTCGATAACCGCAGCAGCATCATTAAACGTAAGAGCAACGACCGCAACACGTTGCCCATGCGCATTCTTTTTCAACCCCAGCGCAACGCTGCCTGCCTGCTGTTCCCCGAGATGATTCGCAATAATCGTGTTATGTGGGCTGTCGAGAGTGGCAAGCTGCACATCTGCACCCTTCGATTTCGCTCCGCCCGGCGTACCACTCATCAGCGCAACACGCGCCACTGGATCATAAGCCAGCCCTTGCATTCCTGTACTGAGCGGAGAATCCACCACGCCCATCATGCGGTTACTCTTCAAATCAATCTGAAAGACATGCGAGCCACTCTGCCCCAGCGTTACCGCATAGATAGAACTGCCATCTTCGCTGAAAGCAACTCCATTGACGCGGCTTTCAAAAACACTCTGCAATCCGGCTGGCGTAATTCCCTGACGGCTGGGGATAATTCCCGGATCAACGACGGTGTTGACGGGCCGAACGGCTTTGGAAGGCTTCGCTTCCTGCTCGCCAACCGGCCCCATCTTTTGCGCTCCTTGCGACGAGGAATCCTGTGCAACTATCCCGTGAGGCATTCCGCTGAAAATAACAACAAGTGCAAGTACAGCTTTTCCTGGCGTAATTTTCTTGCGCCACATCATATGTGTTTTCTCCTGTGCTCTCTTTGCCTTTCATCTCAGCGGAATGAACTTGACCCCATGAGTTATTTGCCGACAACCAGCACGCAGAAGGTGCCATCGACAACTGTCTTCGTCGGCTTCTTTGTAGGATCAATAGCAGGCGTTACGTTAACGGTTGCAGTGGGAAGGAAAATCTTTCCAGTCTTCTTGTCGAAGGCCATAGTCTTTGCGCCAGACTGCGTCGCCACAGAATCTAGCGCGGCGTACTCATCCGGCCCCTTCTGCTGAATCACCGTCAAGTTGCCTTCGCCGTTCGAGAAGAAGATCAGGCCATCCTTTGCATCAAAGCCCGCGGCATCGGTGCCGCCTCCAGTGGGCAACGTCGTAATCTCTTTGCCAGTCGTAGCGTCCAGCACTTCCATGGTCTTGTTGTGACCGCCGACAAAGATGCGGTTGTTCTTGCCATCAAGAGCAAGGCCCGTCGGAGCCTTCACGCTTGTGAGTGGGAAGTGCTGTTTCACTTCCAATGTCTTCGCATCAAACACTGCAATTTCGTTCTTGTCTTCGAGAGCAACATAGACCAAGCCTTCCTTGCTGGCTGCGCCTTCGCCGTCGCCACCCACATTTACCGTACCCACAACGTCGCCGCTGGTCGCGTCAATCGCAGTAATGTCATGCGATTTGTGATTATTCGTAAACACCCGCTGCGTGGCGCCGTTAAAGTAAATGCCGTCCGGCCCCTTACCTACATCAATCTTTTTGATGACGGTCAACTTCTCTGTATCGAAGATCGTCACCTTGTCTTCCTTCCCATTGCTGGTAAAGCCGTGCTTCAACTTGGCGGCAATGGCAATGCCGTGCACACCGGGCGTGTCCTCAATGGTTCCCACCTGCGTCCCGGTATCGGCGTCCAGAACGTTTACCCGCACGCCGTGCGAGACGTAGATTCTGCGTGCTGCACTGTCCACGCTGATGTAGTCCCAGCCGTCGTGTCCTGCAATGGAGTAACGTGTCTGCACCTTGTAGTCTGTTGCTGATGCGGAGACGCCGCCGCATAACAACACCATTGCGATTGAAAATGACGCGATCCGCTTCATGTACTTCTTCTCCTCTGTATGTAATTGCGTTTCGATACGCAGGTTGAAATGAAACAATCCTGGAGCGAGCGCACATGACCCTCACTCCAAACGTTGGTTAGCGGTACAAGGCATCTTTGCTGGGAATCTGCTTCTGAATTTCGTCGCGAATGGCCACGCCAATCTTGAGAGCTTCGTCTTCGCTGCTGGCTTTTGTGAACGGCACTTCCATGACAACGAATCCGCCACTTAGGTCACCGCCATGCGTATCCGTAATAGGAATCAGCAAGTCAAAGATTTGTTCTTTGTCAATGCGGGCAGCCTGAGGCTTGGCCGCTGCCAGTTTTTCTAGATCTGCAGGCGAAGATTTTTTCCCATTCTTTGAGCGGATGTTGGAAGCAATGATGACGTTATCCGTCGATCCCGGCGGAACCGCATGAAGGCCGAGCTTACCAATCTCGCCGGTATGGCGCGCGAATGTCTTATCGACAAGCGACTGCGCCAGTGGTGCATTGACTTGCACAATGTTGGAAGGCTTCTTGGCCGACGCTTCCTGTGACTGCATGGTCACAGAGGTAAGGCCCAGCAATAAAGCTCCGAGGAGAATAGGTCTGGCGGACAGTCTTAGCATGATGCACTCCTTTTCAATACCTTTGGGAATATCTCGATTCAAAGCACCTTCGCGCTCCCGGAATAAGAGCCATGGATGGATAAGCGATCCGGAAAGCAGCGATAGACCTATTCAACCGAATGAATCTTAGGTCCGCCTTAGAAAGGCCTCGTATTTCCTGGCTTCTGCAATTGTTTGTCAATTTTTCACAATTGCCTCTTGCTGATTTGCGCAAAAAACAACGCTTTTGCGTTCAGAAGCGCTTCATGATTAGCGCCGCATGCGCTGCGTATGGAAGAGTTGCTAGCTCAGTGAACGTTGAATTTATCGTGACATGGGTATTTCTAAGGTTGCTTTTAGAGTCCGCTGCTATAAACCGAAGATGGCAAGCGCGCATTACCTCCACAAATCTTCCGCAAACCCGAAAGGAACCCTGTGAAAGCTGCAGTAGCTATTGCTCTCTTTGCATCTCTTGGCTTATCCGTTTCATCCGTAGCTCAGAGCAGCTACAACGCATCTCCGGTTACGTTAACTGCATGGACTCCGCTGCCAGGTATCGAAGGAGATTTCGATTTTCTTGCTCTGGATACCCGGCGCAATCACATCATCATTGCTGCTGAAGAACATCACACGCTCGAAGTGTTTGACGCAGCCACTGGTGCACATTTGAAGAGCGTCCCAGGCGTGAAAACGCCGCACACCTTGGCTTATGTCGCAGAGAAAGATGAATTACTTGTTGCCGATGGCGGCTATTCTTCAACGCTGCTTCTCTCCGCCGAAGACTTTCATCAAGTTGACCGCATACAAATGCTTGACGGCTCTGTGACCGGCAAGACTGATTCGCCGGATGTGGGCTATTACGATGCGCCACGACGTACATTCTATATTGGCAACGGCGGAAAATCCGCAAATCTTCCTTATTCGGAAATCACCGCGATTAATGTCGATTCCCATAAAGTAACTGGGCACATTCGTGTGGAAGGCGTAAACCTGGAAGCAATTGCAATTGATGACAAGGCAGACAAGCTTTACGTCAACATTCGTGACCAGAAGAAGATCGGCGTTGTTGATCTCAAAGAGATGAAGCTCGTTGATACATGGACAACTCCCGACCTGAATCTGAATACTTCCATGGCGCTGGACGCGGCAACCCATCGCCTCTTCGTTGTGGGCCGCAAGCCGGGTATCTTTTATGTCTTCGATGCCAACACGGGAAAGGTTGTCACGCAACAGCCCTGCATGAATATCGCCGATGGCATGGCCTGGGATCCTGCGTCCAAGCTGATTTATATCTTTGCCTCACAAGGCATGAGCATCTTCCACCAAGACTCCGCCGATCACTACACGTTGCTCACGAACATTCCCACCAATGGCGGAAAAACCGGCCTGCTACTTTCCAAGAGCAAGCAGCTTTTCGTCGTCCATCCCAAGACCCCCATCGATGACGCCGGCCTGCTTGTTTACCACATGAATCGCTAACAATACTAATCCGGTGCGACCATGTGCCTCACTTAGCGGCACATGGCGCGCCGGTAATTTCACAGGAGCCTGCTCAGGCAGCGGGGGAACGGTCTGGAGAAAGAGGCAGCGCGAGACATACCACGGTTCCCTGGTGCAACTGGCTGACTACGGAAAGTTTGGCGTGGTGAATCTCTGCGATCCACTGAGCTATGGCGAGGCCGAGACCCGAGCCCTCCACGTGGCTGCGCGAGGGATCGGCGCGATAGAAGCGGTCGAAGATGTGCGGCAGCGCCTCAGCAGGGATGCCCACGCCGCTATCGTGGATGAGAACCGTGGCCTGCTCCGCTGTTGCTTCCAGCGCGACCTTGATTTCGCCGTGCGGCTCAGTGAACTTGAGCGCATTATCGAGCAGAATCCAGAACAACCGGCGAAGCGCCGAGAACTCGCCGAGAACGAAGAGCGGCTGTGCCTGCGGAAGCGAGACGGAAAACGAGAGGTTACGCTCAGCAGCGATGGGACGGGCAATCTCGCAAGCCTCATTGAGCGCGGCGGCGAGGTCTTGCGGAGCGAGCACGGCATCGGTGCCGGCGGCATCGGCGCGGGCCAGTGTGAGCATGTCTTCAAGCAGCTTCGCGGCTTTTGCGGATTCGTCCACAATCTCTTCAAGCGCGGCACGGCTTTCGCTGTCGGCCTGGGGATTGCGCAGTGCCACTTCCGCCACTGTGCGCATGAATGAAAGCGGCCCACGCAACTCATGAGAGGCGTCTGCCGTGAACTGCTTAATCTGATTCACAGCAGACTCAAGCCGCGCCAGCATCGCATTGCACGTCTCTACAAGCCTCTGCAACTCATCCCCCGTCTGCGTCTCCGGTACACGCTCTGACAAATTGCGAATACTGATAGCCCGCGCCGTAGCTGTAATGCGGTCCACCGGCTTCAACGCTCTCCGGCTCAGCCAATAACCGCCTACCGAAGAGATAAGCAGTAGAAGCGGAACTGACGCCAGCAGTCCTTTCCAGAACTGCTCCAGCACGACCAGATTCCCCGCCTCTGGTGCAGCAGCGTAAAGATATAGCTGCTCCGAGCCAAGCGAAAACGAGCGAACCACTACCCAGTAGGGCGCACCATACGACCACACATGAACAAACTGCTCGCCCGGCTTATCCGGCACCGCCGGCCAGGGAAACGACTTCGCCGCAAACGACGGCGAAGGATAAGCATGGGAACCATCGGCGCGATAAATTTCTGCAAGCCCGTTGCCTGTCGCATGTGCAAAATCATGAAAGTCCTGCGCCCGGTCCGCTGCAGGCTCATTCTGGCCAGACTCAAGCAGCGCCTGCAGCCGGTCAATACGCCGGCTCAGCGTGGTGTAGCGCTCTTTCGTCAGCGTATGTTTCAGGTTGAGCCACATCGCCGCGCCAAACATCACCCATCCAGCAAAAAAGATGCAGCCAAACCAGAACGTCAGCCGCAGCGATATGGACGTGCGATTCAGGAACATGCGGTGCTCCTCAGCGAGTAGCCCACGCCGCGCACTGTATGCAGCATCTCCGGTTCGCCGGACTGGGTAATCTTCGACCGCAGTGCGCGAATAAACACATACAGGGAATCAAAACTCACATCCGCATCGCTGCTCCACCCCTCTTCAATCAGCACGCCATGCGGAACAATCGAGTTTGCGCGCCGTATCAACACGGCCAGTAGCGCGCATTCCGTCTTGGTAAGGGGAGCCACGCGTTCCCCACGCTGCAGCTCATATTCCAGCGGGCGTAAAAGCAAATCTTCAAATTGAAGCAACTTAGGCTCCGGCGCAGGAACACGGCGCGCAGCCGCCCGCACTCGCGCCAGCAAAACATCCAGCGCAAAGGGCTTCGTCAGGTAATCGTCAGCGCCCGCATCCAGCCCTTGCACAATATCGCCCATCGAATCGCGCGCGGAAACCATGATCGCCTGCGTCCGCATCCGCGCCTCGCGCAATTTGCGGATAACCGTAACGCCATCCATGCGCGGTAGCATCACGTCCAGCAGCATTACGTCAAAGTCGTTTGTGCGCCCCAGACGCAACGCCTCTTCTCCGTCATACGCCAGCGTTACGGAATAACCTTCACTCTCAAGCGCGCGGCCAAGATGGCCTGCGAGGCTGCGCTTGTCTTCCACAATCAAAACCTGCATGAATGAATCCTGAAGCCGATGCTATCCGCCGATTATGAATTGTCCATAAAAACGCCCATTTCCGGCCTCATCCTCAGATTCAGATTAGGTAGGCCCCAGATACTCCTCGCATATCCCCTGCCACCGCGAACGCAGGAATAACACAGGAGAAAACAGGATGACTACCATCCGAAAAACCCTGCTCGCCCGTACTGCGGGCCTGCTATTTTGCCTCATCTTACTTGCATCCATCGCCGTTGCGCAGACCGGTAAAGGCCTGATTTCAGGCACAGTTACCGACAGCTCGGGCGCGGCGCTGCAAAGCGCGCACATCAACCTTGAGCCCCTGGGCAAGACAACCATTACCAACGAGCGGGGCGAGTATTCGCTGACTGGCGTGGCACCCGGTCATTATGCGCTCACTGTTGAATTTACCGGCTTTCAGCCATTCCGCAAGGAAATGGATGTGGCCGCAGGACAGACTGCGACGCTCGATGCGACGCTGAGCGTGAACCCAAGCAGCGAGCAGGTAGAAGTTGTCGCCGGCGGCGCGCAGGACCTTACGCAGGCGGCTGTCGAGGAAATCTCGTCGCAGAATATCGTGAACGTTATGCCTTCCACGGAAATTGTTGCGCTGCCAAATTCCAACATTGCAGACGCAACCGGGCGGTTGCCCGGCGTGACTCTGCAACGCAACGAAGGCCAGGGCGAGTACATCCAGGTGCGCGGGCTGGAGCCGCGGCTTACCAATGTCACAGTCGATGGAGTGACCCTGGCTTCGCCTGAGGTCACCATCAACCAAATCGACCTGACGACGATTCCCAGCAACATGGTAGAGTCTATCGTTATCAACAAGACCCTCTCCGCTAACCAGGATGCCGATGGCATCGGCGGCTCCGTGGACCTGGTGACCAAAACGGCGGGTAACCGGCCCTACCTCAGCGGCGAGACCACGCTGGGCTTTACGCCGATCCAGAACACCCGCTACATCGGCAAGCTGAACGCAACCGCAGGAATGCGCTTTGGCGCGGATAAGCGCTGGGGCGTGATTGGCGGCTTTGTAGCCGACTACAACGGCGGCGGCATTGACAACATCCAGCCCAGCCCGGATATCAACCCTGATGGCTCGACGACTCCTTATTACACCAAGGACACGCAGCGCATGTATCGCATGGATGAGACTCGCTGGGGCCTCACAAGCACCGTGGATTACAAGGTGAGCCCCAAAACCACCCTTGCTGTGCACTTCCTGCTTTCTGATTTCAAGGACTTTCTCGACAAGTATTACTACGAGGTCGGTTCCAAGTCGCAGTACTACCAGTCGAATCAAACGAGAAACCCGGAAATCGGTACCCTGATTCTCGATGGCAGCCACATTCTGAAGAATTCATGGATTCACTGGGGCTCTGCCGTCTCCCGCTCTCGCTTCGAGAACGCCGGCGGCGACCCGAGGGCTGAGTGGAACCCGGTATCTTCTCTGAAAAACTACGTCAAGAGCAACTGCGTTTATGCCGGGACGCCCACCAGCATCTACCGCCCCATGTGGTCAGCGGGATGCGAGTTCCCCAATGCGGACCCCGCGAATGATAATTTCAGCCCGACGAACTACATCCTGGCTACCTACCGCACCACCAGCGGACAGGCAGTCTCACTAAACCTGCAGGAGTGGGCTGGAATGGGTCTGAACTACCACCTCGGTTCGCACTCGGCAACCTTTGAATTCGGCGGCCAATTCCGCAACAACCACTCCTTCGAGTACGCATCGACCCCGCAGTACAACTACGTTGGACCGACCAAGGGCGACAGCGCCGCGAGCCTTGTCCCGTTTCAGACCGGATTCACCAACAACCACTACTATGGCGGCACCTATTACATGGGGCCTATCACCGACTGGAAAAGGCTGACCTCTTACTGGCAGGCAAACCCGACATACTTCCAACTGGATTTGCCAACCACGCGGGAAGGCTCGGATTCCGCCAACTTTGACCTGATTAACCGCACCACCGCGGGCTACGTGATGAACACCATTAACTGGTCCAAGTTCAGCCTGCAAACGGGCCTGCGCTTTGAAGCCACACAGGTGCATGTACTCGGCTATTACGTGAACCCCGCAGCTGGTCCGAACGGCAACGGTCTGGACAACAATGGCAACTGGATTGGAACCACTCCGGAGACCACTACCCAGTCTTACATCGTTCCTTTGCCCAGCGTGCAGGCGCGTTGGATGGTGACCCCGATGACCGCCATTCGCGCCGTTTACTCGCGCGGAATCTCGCGACCGAATCCTTATGACCTGGCGCCGTATGTTCTGGACAATGGAGCGGACGGCGGCAATCCCCGCTATAGCATTGGCAACCCCAAAGAAAAGCCTACCCACGCCAACAACTATGATTTGCTGTTGGAGCAGGAGCTTCGCCCCTTCGGCTTGATCCAGGCCGGGTTCTTCTATAAGCAGCTCTACAACCCCATCGCCTCGACTTACACCCTCTGCTCGATTACAGGCTCTCTCTGCAACATCCCGGCGAGCAATCCTGGGGACGAGGCGCAGCAGAATGTTAACGCCGGCGACGCCAGCGTCTCAGGGCTTGAGTTTTCATGGAAGCAGCGGTTGAGCACACTGCCCGGCGCACTGCGCGGCCTTGTCATGATGGCCAACTATACGTATGCCAATTCGCACACCAACGGCATTCCGGGGCGTACGGATTCGCCGTCGCTGATTGGCACCGCGCACCACTCCTTCAACATTGAGCCCGGCTACACGCTGGGACGCGCCGATGTGCACATGGGCATCAGTTACAACGGCGCTTACAACTATGCCTACCAGTGGTTCAACAACCAGCCCGACCCTTCCGGCAATACCGCCGGTCCGGCAAATGGCCCAACGGGCGACAACTTCTCCTATGCGCACCTGCAGGTGGACGCCCAGGTGGGAGCACGTGTGTGGCGCGGATTGCACGTAATCGTCAATGGACTGAACCTCAACAACGAGGTCTTTGGCTACTACAACGGGCAACCGCAATATCTGACTCAGCGCGAATACTACAAGCCGACATACAGCTTTAGCCTGCGCTGGGATTCAGGCCGCAACAAATAGCGCAGTGGCGGAGGGTGGACTTGTATTGATCCACCTTCCGCCACCACTCTCATTTTCTGAAGTTGAAAACAAGTTGATTTCCAATCTCTATTCCCATAAAAACCGTATGCGGAGACAAACTCTGATGAGGAAGACAATTGCGGCTCTTCTTTTGGCCGCCGTGGGGATCGCTACAGCGCAGGCGCAAAATGCGATTCCAGCTAAAAGCACCGTGGATGAAAATACATCTCTGAAGTTCGTGATCGTGTACACCCGCCACGGTGTCCGCTCACCCACCGGCAAGCTCGACACACTGAACAAATACTCGCGGCAGCCGTGGCCGCAGTGGAACGTTGCTCCCGGATACCTGACAGCACATGGCGCGCAGTTGATGACCATCTTTGGCAAATATGACCGCGAGCTATTTGCCTCGCAAGGATTACTTGCCGCGACAGGCTGCGAGGATGCGGCGCACATTCGCATCGTTTCCGACTCTGACCAGCGCACGCGCGAAACAGGCAAGGCACTTGCCGAAGGGCTCGCTCCCCGATGCGGCGTTGCCGTAACCGCATTGCCTGAAGGCACACCAAATCCACTCTTTCATCCGCTCTCCGCGGGAGTAGGTGAGCCGGACAAGGCACTCGCCACTGCTGCGCTTGCCGGACGTATTGGCGGCAACGCGCAAGGCGTTGCGGACTCATATCGCGCACAACTCAACGCGCTGGAAGAAGTGCTGCTCAGCGGCGAAAACAAAGACGGCTCCACACGGCAGTCTCTCTTCGATGTTCCTGCGTCCTTTTCTTCTGGCAAAGGCGATCACATAGCAGACTTCAGTTCTCCGCTCTCGCTTGCCTCCACCATGACGGAAGATTTTCTGCTTGAATACACCGAGGGTATGGACAAGCAGAACGTAGGCTGGGGTCATGTTGATCTCGCCAAGCTGCGGGAACTGCTTCAACTACACGTTGCCAGCGAAGACATTGCACAGCGCACCACTTACATTGCCCGCTCGCAGTCTTCCAATGCGCTTGACCACATGCTCCACTCCATGCGGCAAGCTGTAACCGGCAAGCCAGAGGCTGGTGCGCTGAGCAAGCCAGAGGACCGCTTGCTGATTCTGGTTGGCCATGACAACAACCTTGCCAACATTGCCGGCAATCTTAATATCAACTGGCTGGAAGATGGCCGTCGCGACGACACGCCTCCCGGTGCTGCGCTGGTTTTTGAGTTGTGGCAGAACAACAAAACCGGCGCACTCTCCGTACGCACCTGGTACACCGCTCAAACACTGGACCAGATGCGCAACTCGGTTCCGCTCAGCCTTGCTGTTCCTCCCGAGCGCGTGCCGGTGTTTGTACCTAGCTGTAGCCGGGCAGATGGCTCGTGCGAGTGGGCCGCGTTCGAGAAGACGCTCAAGACGGTGATCGATCCGGCATTTGTTCAGTAGTGCTGGATGACCATCGTCTTGAAGACTCGGGGCTTGATCGTAGCCTGAATGCCTGCCTGGAAGCTGGCGATGGTCCGTGAGCCGTCGCCGCACCTGGCAAATACTGTTCCTTAGTGATATGCCGCTGCATCCGCACTTGCTCCGAACGGCAAGGAGCCTCCCACCAAAAATGACGAGTGGCCGCCACGTTGAGGGCTTTTTCAGGGCTGCGGACAAGACCACTGAGCTGCGCTCGGGAAGCCAAGGCACGGTGTATGTGGTTTGTATGTGGAACGGAAGTGGTGGCCAGAGGCGGCTTTGGTCAGTGCTACACACCCTTTTCCGGATACCGGCCGCGGGAATCGTTTTGAATCCCCGCCTGAATACCGCGGCTTGAAATTGGCTTCCCGGTCATCGAACCGATGACCGCTTTTACGCCATCTTCCCGCGAACTTGTAACTGATTGATTCTGAAGGTTTTCGTCGCCCTAGAAGGCCCTCTCACTCCCTAAGATCCGCTTATTGCTCCGATGCGCTAAGTCTTTTATTTTCTTCGAAAATGATGCTGCGACATCGGATCTTGTGGATGGCAGGGGGCGTCGGTTCGGATCATTTTTCGCGTTGTAATGTATGCCGAAACGCCCTTTATAGGGAGTATACCGTAATGTTTTTTGAGATGGGCGATACATCTGAAAAGTAGATCAGATGCCCTTCTGTCCGCTGTCTCTGGCACCGTGGCGCAGATCAAGCCCGCGCGGTGCCCTCTCCAACACTGCTCCACGCTACTGGACCTCAGTTGTAGAGAGTGCTTGCTGTCCACTGCTTTATGACAACGTGCGGGTGCTTTTCAAAGGCAGTACGGATTGCATCGAGGCTTGCTTGGTTCCACCTAGGAGCGCTGGTGCTGAATACGACCATGGACTCTCCCATCGCGATGGCGAGATCCCGGTAGCGTTCGGCTGTCTCGGCTGGCGTAAGTTTGTCGCCCTTGAGGCTGTCGTTACTTTTCGCCTCGCCGATACAGAGCCCGCCATCCACGACACAGCAGATGTCCAGTTCGAGATAGGGCGCGTCCGCGCCCTCCTTCGTCAGGCGAACTTCGGGGCGAAAGAGGAAGCTGTCCTTCGACGAGATGCGCAGCTTGTTGAGCGTCAGCAACGGCACATATCCGGACAGAAATTGGCTGGAAAGGTTGCACTCGTGGCAGGAGGTGCGAAGAACCTGGGTGGCCGATGTAGAGAAAGTCTTCGCAGAGGGAAAGAAGCAATTCGGCGGTATCGATATTGCAGTTAACACTATCGGAAAGGTGCTGAAGAAGCCAATCATTGAGACGACCGAGGCTGAGTACGACAGCATGATGGCAATCAACGCCAAGACGGCATACTTCTTTTTGCGGGAAGCGGGACGGCAGTTAAACGACAACGGCAAGGTTGTGACCATCGTGACGTCACTTCTGGCGGCATTCACCGACCTGTACTCAACCTATGCCGGCGGCAAGGCTCCTGTCGAACACTTCACTCGCGCAGCCGCCAAGGAATTTGGAGCGCGCGGCATTTCGGTCAATAGCGTCGGACCAGGGCCAATGGATACCCCATTCTTCTATCCAGCAGAGACGACTGACTCCATTGCGTATCACAAGTCTGCGGCGATGAATGGAAAGCTGACGGATATCAAGGATATTGCTCCCATCATCGAGTTCCTGGTTACCGATGGTTGGTGGATCACAGGACAAACGATCTTTGTCAACGGCGGATACACGACCCGCTAACATCAAAGCATGACGACTGAGCAGGCAGCCGCACTCATTCGAACACAGCACCTCGAATGGGCGCAGCCGCAGATCTGGTGTGACCTTGGGTGTGGCGGGGGCGTTTTTACGTTAGCCCTCGCTTCGTTATTAGCCCCCGGAAGCACTATTCATGCCATTGACGTAGACGCGCGGGCAATACGGAAGATTCCGGAAAGACATAATGGTGTCGAGATTCGTACGCTTCTTGCCGATCTCAATAGCCTCAGCTTAAGACTGCCGAGTTGCGATGGGTTCCTTATGGCAAACACGCTTCATTTCATCCCTGAACAAGAACAGCTGCTTTCGAGACTAGCGGCTGTAAGCCGACGCTTCCTCGTTGTGGAGTACGAACGCTCCATCCCCAACATCTGGGGACCGTATCCTGTGACCTTTGAGAAGCTGCGTTCACTCTTTCGTAAGGCAGGGGTGGACGCGGTGCAGCAGCTCGACACCAGAAGATCACGCTTCGGAGGGACAATGTACTCCGCGTTCGCCGAAACCAGCAGCAACTGAAAGGGCTTCTCATGAACGCTCAGTCTGAATTGCATCCGGTAGTACAAGCGGCGTTGGACGCGCTTCATACTGGCGAGAAGAAAGCCTGGAGAGAACTCTTTGAGCCAAGTGCGCAGCTGTTCGATGACGGATCACCACGCGACTTCAGCGCGTTTACCGCCGGAGCGGGTGCTGCTCACGGCCACATCTATTAATGGTGAACTGCTTGCGCTCTCCGGCCCGCAATCCTTACCCAAGCCGCATCGGGGGGATCGAGCCTGACGCACATGCCGATCTGTTGCTCATCGAAGGCAATCCGCTTGCGGACATCAAGCTCGTCACCAATCCGGAAAAGAACTTCCACCTCATCATGAAGGAAGGACGCCTTTATAAAAAGGCGCTTGCTTAAGCTGAGCTCTTGCCGAGTGCTGATTGAGACGAGGTAATGAACTGCGCCCGAAAGCCCGAACGCGGCATGCGTTTCATCTGTGGTGAAAGCCAGAAGCTGAACCTGTTCAATCTTTGAAAATATCTGTTGAATACTCCTGAAGAACATCCGTCAGAGCCAGCATCTGTTCCAAGAAATCACAGCATGCAGGGCAATCGGCGAGGTGGTTGTTCAACTCTTCCACCTCTTTGTCCGACAGTGCTCCGCGGGCAGCCAAACTGCATAGCTGTTCAAATCGTCGATGAGAATGAGCATTTATCAAGATTGGCCTGATACCTGTTATTTCCGAACGTGAAACAGCTTAATTGGAAACGCCGAACCTCGGCAAGCAATTCGGCGCTGCTTCGGCGACTCCTTATTGCTGGGAGAGCAAATATCGATTAACGAAGAGGATTTTCAAGTAAAAGCCGTAATCGATATTTGTCTTCTTTTGGAACACATGTCCCTCATCCTTCATGCCCAGAAACCAGACAGGTGCGTGATTCTTGCGTGCTGCTTCGGCCATCTGCTCTGATTCCGCATACGGTACTCGCGGGTCCATCTTGCCGGCCAGGATAAACATGGGCTTTGTCAGATTGCTTGCCAGGTTGGCAGGCGCGATCTTTTCCAAAGCGGCGCGTGTAGCTGGATCGCGCTCATCGCCATATTCAACACGGCGAAGCTGCCGCCGGTATTCGGCTGTTCTTTCCAGGAACGTCACAATATTCGACAGACCCACCGTATCAATTGAAGCCGCAATGCGGTTGTTGTATTGAGTCGCCACGGAAAGCGTCATGTATCCGCCGTAACTCATTCCGGCGATAAGAATGCGGGAAGCATCCAAATCCGGCTGGGTCTTAATCCAATCCAGCAACGCCCCGATATCCGTAACGGAGTCCTCTCGCTTTACGCCATTGTCCAGCATTGAGAAGCTCTTTCCATAGCCTATAGAACCGCGGACATTGGGATAGATAAGTGCAATACCCATTTCGCGCAGGAAGTAATGATACTCGTGGTAATCGTCGAGGTATTCCGGGCGCGCCTGCCCTTCCGGGCCGCCGTGAATGTCGATGATGACGGGCCGTTTTCCTGTAAAGTGCGCGGGAGGGCGGAAGAGAAAGCCTGAGAGGCGCACGGAGTCCTGCGCAGTCCAGTGAATCAACTTGGCAGGCTGCTCGTCGTCCATTTTCAAGCCGCCGGTTTCGCTTTCAGTCCAGCGAGTCAGTTTTGTCGTGCCTGCTTTGAGCGTGTAGGCGTCATAGGGCTGCGTGGGAGTTGAAAACGAGAGGGCCAGCTCTCCCGTTACAGGATGGAAAGCCAGGTCAGCAATTACGCCTGTCGGCAGAGACGGCGCGGGCAATTCCTTGCCTGCAGGCAGGGATACCAGATGGAGCCGGCTAATGCCTTCTTCATTGAGCGAATAAGCCAGCGTGTGCCCATCCTCTGAAATGGCATATACATCCACGTCGTGCTGCACGCCGGGAGTCAGACAAACAGGAGATCCTCCGTTGAGTGGGATACGCCAGATTCGATGAAACTCTGAGTCGCGATCCGAAAGCGCGAGGATGGCGCTTCCATCCGGTGTGAAGTGCGCCTGCGCCCAGGAAACCAGTTTTCCCTGATCGAGGGAGTCTGTCAGGGTCTTTACCGCACCACTTGCCGTGTCAACCAGCGATAAAGACGCGGAATTGACAGAGACATAATTCAGCACGGCAATCTTCCGTCCATCCGGAGACCAGTCCTGCACCTGCAACCCGCCCCCCTGCCACTGCGACAACAGGCGCGCGCTCCTTGGATTCTCCGGATCTTCCACCCAGAGATCTAGGTCAGCACCATTCCGATGCGTGGAGGCCCAGGCCATCCTGCTTCCATCATGAGCAAGGGCCGCGTACATATTACGCGAGGTTCCATCCGTAAGCAGTGTGACCAGGCCAGTGCCAACATCACGCCGGTAGAGCTGGAATTGTTCCGCCCCGCCCGTGTCACTCATGAATACAAAGTAACGCCCGAACTTCGGCTGCCATTTGGCTTCACGTGCCGGTTCGTGCAAAAAGGTTATCTGATGACGCGCTCCCATAGGCATCTCGACTTCATGGATTCCCGGCACCTCTCCAAAGCGCGTGCGCACCAACATGGATCGCTTGACTGGATTCCAGGACTGAAAGTGCGCCTCCCGCGCTTCCGTGTATGAAGCGGCCTTCTGCACCAGGGCAAGCGGAATGGCGGGTGTGCCAACTGGAATCAGGCTGGATGCCGGACTGAATACGGGGCCAGAGGAAGTCTGGGCGGATACAAGGGAAAAAGAACACGCCAGCAAAGCGCTGAGAGCTACAACCGAACGTCGCGTCGCCAATGGAACTCCTGACAGGTAAATAGGTTTGGGCATGCTGCCTATGTGCGCCCAACATCAGCAAGTGCCGGATTTTTACGCGAGTTGTACCATCCTGTCACAAAAAAATCACATAGCTGGTACAAATCAGGCTTTGTTGCGGCATTTGCATACACCAGGAGAGCGCGCGAACCATGAAATTTCCCCCGCATGGTAATCGCCGCTACATACCACCCGTTTTAGGAGAACTGTGTTGCAAACGAATCGCTTAAGATTTTTCAGCATTACACTCCTCTTTGTACTGTCTGTTCTGTCTGCCTCTGCTCAAACCTTCAGCGGTTTGTCGGGCACCGTAACAGACACTTCAAAGAGCGTCATCAAGGCCGCCAAAGTTACGGTGCACAACAACGCTACTGGCGTTGAGCGGTCCACAACAACAGATGCTACAGGTTTTTATACCTTCCCGAGTCTCGAAGCCGGCGAGTATAGCCTTCGCGTCGAGGCTACTGGTTTTCAGTCCGATATTCTCAACACGGTAACCCTGAAAGCCGCCAGTTCAACAGGTCTCGACTTTGCTCTCAAGCCTGGCAACACAACAGAGACGGTAACAGTGGAAGCAGAGGCGCCGGAGCTCGACAAGACTTCTTCTTCGATTGGCGACACGATCAGCGAGAAGCAGATTGAAGAATTGCCCGTGAATGGACGCGATTATGCACGTTTGAGCCTGCTTACTCCAGGCGCAGTCGCTCGCAGCCGCTATATTGCGGACATCAGCTTTGATGGCCTGCACACGGTTCACAACCAGTACTCGATTGACGGCGTCGATGCGTCGCGCGTCGATCAACCATACATGGCAAATGGTTTCGAGCGCGGCGCACGTCTGCTTACCGGCTCGCTGGAAACGATCCAGGAGTTCCGTGCGCAGACCAGTGGATATCCTGCCGAATACGGCCGCGCAGCAGGTTCGCTCGTTAATATCGTCACCAAGTCGGGTACCAGTAAATTCCACGGCGAAGGCTATGACTTCTTTCGAAATGAAGCACTTGATGCGCGCAATTATTTTGCCCGCGATATCAAGCCGCGTTTCCGCTTCAATGATTTCGGAGGCAACCTGGCCGGCCCTATCTATCATGACCGCACCTTCTTTTTTGCCAATTACGAGGGCTCTCGCCAAACCATCGGTATTATCGGATCGGGCAGCGTACTCAGCAACTCGGCTCGTGCGATTGCGCTGACCGCTCATCCTGAGCTTGAGCCTCTTCTGGATGACATGCCTACGGTGAACAGCAGCACGACGGACGACACCGTGGTCTACAACACCGTTTCCAATACAAGCGTGCAGGAAAACACGGGAAGCATTCGTGTCGATCATCAGTTTTCTCAGAATGATTCGATGTTTGCCCGCTTAAACATCAATAATTCTCTGACGACCGGACCTCTCTTTGGCGTAACAACGACGGCCCTAGGGTTGAATGACCACCAGAATGTTCCGCTGACGACCACGAATATTGCACTGCATGAGCAGCATATTTTCAACCCACACTTTATCAATGACGCCTTAATCGGCTTCCAGCGCTGGGCCAGCCGGTTGGACTCGGCAGAAGACATCCCGCAGATTTCCATTGCTGGCGTTGATGCAGTAGTAGGCTCACGCGGCAACAGCTTGTCGAACAACAACAGCTTCCAGTGGGGTGACCAGATGACGTTTGTGCGTGGACGCCACACCCTCAAATGGGGCGCAACTGCCTATCGCATCCAACTTAACCGCAACAGCATTACAACTGCTGCGGTGTCGTACGCGAGCGTCGCGGCATTTGAGGCGAATACCGTTCAGCAAGTTACCCAGACAGCGGGCGACCCCGGCCACGGCACTCGAGCAACGCAACTCGGCGCCTATGTTCAGGACAGCTGGCAGATTACTCCCACACTGCTGGCTAATTACGGCATCCGCTGGGATTGGGCTACTCCGCCGTATGATAAGAACCACGCTACGCAGTCCTATGATCCGCGTACAGGCGAGTTGATGCGTGCTGGGCAGGATTACTTTGATACCAACTTCAAGGACTTCGGCCCCCGCTTGGGTCTTGCCTGGTCTCCTACACCGCGCCTCGTCGTACGTGCCAGCTCTGGTTTCTTCTTCCAGGCCTACCCTGTAGGTTTTGGTTCGTACAACGTTCCGTTGAACAACGTCAGCGGCAACCTGACTCTGACGCAGGCTGCCAATCCAGGCCTCTCCTACCCCTATACCGATTACCTGTCTTCAGGTACTGTGCCCGCGCCAACCGTGTATGGATTCCCCACGCACAAGCCTGACATTTACAGCGTGCAGTGGAACCTGAATATTGCCCAGGACCTGGGACATGGCAGTGCTTTCCAATTGTCTTATGTAGGAAACCATGGCCTGAACATCTGGCGGCAAACCAACGCTAACTTGTACATCCAAAACTCGTCGCCGGCTACGCGCCCGAACACGGCGTTCGGTAGCATTTATCTGCAAAACAACAACGGCTTCAGCAGCTACAACGGATTCCAGGCGCAGTTCAAGCAGCGCATTGGGAAGAAAATGAATGGCAGCGTTAACTACACGCTTGGGCATGTGATTGACGACGTGCAGGACCAGGGACTATATGGAAGCGATCCACAGGATGTAAACAATCTGAAGGCCGAACGCGGCAATGGTTCGGGAGATATCCGCCACAACCTCAGCTTCAACCTTGTTTATGAACTTCCAATGGGGTCGGGATATGGATTCCTGGGAAATTCTCCACGGGTGATCCGCACTGCAGTCTCAGGATGGAGCATCAACAGCCTGGGCATCTTCCGCAGCGGCGTTACCTCCAGCGTAGCGATGTCTGGCATTAACACCTACGGCAACTACAACTACACGGCCCAGAGACCTGACGTAGTTCCGGGCGTGTCGGACTATGTTGAACGCACGCTCGACGCGAACGGTTACATCACGTATCTCAATCGCAACGCATGGAAGAAACCGGCTGCCGGCACCTTCGGCAACTCGTCGCGTAACACCGTCTACGGACCGAAGTTTAATCAGCTGGACTTCTCCCTAGTTAAGGAAACGAATATTACCGATCGGCAGCATGTGCAGTTCCGCGCGGAATTCTTCGACATCTTTAACCATGCCAACTTTGGCTTCCCCAATGTTTCGTGGACGCCAACCTCAACCACCTTCGGCACCATATCAAGCACCTTCGGTAACACGATGGGCTTTGGAACCGCACGCCAAATCCAGTTCGCGCTCAAATACATGTTCTGAGCTAACCTTCTGGTTTCTACCGCAACAGGGTCATCCCTCCGGCGACGTTTCCAGTAATGGGGCGTCGCCATTTTTTAGCTCAATTTTGTGAGGACTCTCTATGTCATCTCGATCCCGCTATGTTCTTGCAGCTCTTTTGGCCTGGACTCCATGGAGCCTGGCCGCGCAACAGCATGTCATCACGCCGTATGATATTGTCACCATCCGCAAGGTGGCCGAAGTACAGCTGTCCCCTGACGGCTCGCAGGTTGCCTATTCGATACAGACACCACAGCCAGCTACCGCTCCGAAAGTAGAAAGCATCTGGATTACGAGCACCACGGAGCCCAGTCGGGCCCGCCAGTGGACATCAGGGGACGGAGCTGACTCCTCTCCTCGCTGGTCTCCAGATGGAAAGCAATTGGCCTTTCTTTCAACACGCAAGAACCCGATCCGTCTGCACGGTGATTCTCCATTTACTTTCAGCCTCTCGCGCGTGGAGAGCAGGCCTGAGCTAGTTGAGGCGCAAAAAGAAGATGCCAAACCCGGTGTAACGCAGGGAAACCAGCTCTGGATACTGTCCCCAGCGGGTGGAGAAGCAATTCCCTTGACCAACCTGCCTGGCGATATCAAGGCTTTCAAGTGGTCACCGGATGGGCGCCAGATTGCTTTTGTACGTGCGGATACAGACACGAAGACACAAACCGAACGCAAAGAAAAAAAGATCGATGACCGCATAGTAGATTCCGATTATCGTTTCGACCGCCTGTATACCTATGACCTCGCGGCGCATACCGCGACCTTGGTGACCGTGGGAGACCGCAACGTCTGCGACTTTGACTGGTCGCCGGATGGCAAGCATATCGTTGCACGCATTTCTCCTACTCCGCGCCTGGATGATTACTGGCGGGTTTCCAAGGTTCAGATACTCAGCGCACAGACGGGCGAAGTGGAACAGACGCTGGCCGAGCATGCGCTATCGATGCCTGTCGTGTGGTCACCGGATGGAGCGCATCTGGTCTATAGCAGAATGACGGAAAAGGGGATAACGGGTGTTCCAGTCCTCTATGACCGAAACACAGGAAAGGAGACGCTTCTTGGCTCCAATCTGCCTGTCACCTGGCAAGATGCCGCATGGAGCAAGGACGGACACCACTTGCTGGTTTCCGGTGTGGAGCGTACGACTGCTGTGCTGGCAGATGTAGATGTCCAGAGCGGGAAGGCAACGATTCGTGATGAGCATGCTTCATCCCTGCGTGATTTCTCCGTCTCGCGTGATGGAAGCTTTGTTGTCTTTGCTACTGGAACCACGTCTCACCCAGCCGAAGTTACGACGCTCAGTAACCATATATGGAAGACACTCACCGAAACCAATCCTCAAGTTCACGACTGGGCTCTGGGCACAGTCAAAGAAGTACAGTGGAACAGTACGCGCGACAGACGTACGATCTATGGCGTACTGGTGCTTCCAGCGGGTTATGTTCCCGGCAAACAGTACAAGACATTAGTACAGTTCCACGGCGGGCCGGAGGGCATCTGGGAAAGTGGCTGGCTGGGCTCGTGGCACGACTGGGCACAGATGATGGCCTCGCACGGATATGCCGTTCTGCTGCCTAATCCACGCGGCTCAGACGGCCAAGGACCTGACTTTACTGAAGCGAACTTTCAAGATTGGGGCGGCGCCGATTTTCAGGATGAGATGGACGGGGCCGATTTCGTTGTCGCGCAAGGCATAGCTGATAAAAACAAGATGGTCGCCGGAGGTTGGAGTTACGGCGGCTTTATGACCTCGTGGACGGTGACTCATACCAGCCGGTTCAAAGCTGCTGTTGTCGGCGCCGGCGTTACGGACCTGGTATCGATGGCCACAATTACAGACATCGCTCCTAGTTTTCTGGATGGCTATTTCGGCGAATTTGCTTCCCATAAGGACCTGTATAGGGAACATTCCCCTGTGACCTTTCTGAACCAGTGCACAACGCCAGTTTTAGTTGTGCATGGCGAGGCCGATGAACGTGTTCCGATCTCTCAGGGACAGGAATTCTACTACGGCCTTCGCTTTATGGGACGTGAGACGAGGATGATACGCTTTCCGCGTGAACCGCATGTCTTTGCAGAACGGGATCACCAGGAGGCGCTGCTCGGGCATGTTCTTAATTGGTTTGAGGAGCATGAGAAGTAGAAGCGCGGCGTTTGCGGAAGGGGGAAGAAAGGCTGTTAGCTTCTCCCTTTCGTGCCGTGTCTCCATTCATCACATCACGTAACTTGCGCAGGCCCCGGTAATAGTGATGACGGACGTTTGACACTCTCTGGCCTAGCTTCTGCGCGACATCCTCCATTTCCATGCCTTCAAAAAACAACATTCGAAGGGTGGTCTGCTGGTCGGAGGTAAGAAGGTTGAGCGCCTGCCGCATGGCCTGCGCAGTCTCAATCGTATGTAGGCCGGAGCGCCTATTGTGAAATGTATCGATCTCTTCCTCACGCCCCATCTGACCAATACCACGCTGCTGGAGAGCTTTCTTGTGATTGAATGTGCGGTGGTAAGCGTATTGGAGCAACCAGGTTCGTAGTGTCCCCTTGGCCGCGTCATACTGATCGATTGCCCTATAGACATCCCAGAAGACAGTTTGTGTTATATCTTCCGCTTCTGCGGCATCTCGCAGGACTCCCAATGCAATTCCACGAACAAGCCTTACATAACGCTCGAAAAATATACTGAATGCCTTTTGGTCGCGCTGCTTCAAGAGAAGCACAAGATCACTGTCCGGCAGAAGGTGCGGACTTTGCCCATGGTCGTCCAGATTTCCGGTTGCTTCAGCGTGCATCCTGACTCCAGTCCTTCTGGCAGTTGTCCAGAGTGAAGTGGCCTCGCGGAAATTCCATCCGGCCCATTGTGCTACATCGAATACAGCATCGATGCCTGCGGAGCGGGGGACGATCGAAGATCGGCTGTTGCTATCGGTAACCCGATTGCTGGTAAGCATTTGGACGATCTGATGACTCGGATCATCGTGCTATGCGAACGGAATCGATGATGGATAATCATGGTAAAAAGTATCCGCCAAGGATGCACAATTCCCGCCCCTTGAAAACAAGGGAAAAGCCGATGAGCCTTATATCAGAAAAATCCCTGAAGGTCTTTGAGTTTTTTGCTCAAGCGCCTTAATCAGCTGCCTGGCAAATTCTTTGTCGAAATCCGGATTTACAGAACTTGCATCAAAGCTGCGCATCCAGGTTTCCGCACCGAAGATACACGTAGTCTGACTTGCGCAGCAGAATTCGTAATTAACGGAAGCGAAAGCAGACTCTCCTGAGAAAACAGCGGAACAATCACCATTCCCTGCAACCGTCTCATCCTAAGGTTGCAATAACCGGCAGCGCCTGTGGTCTTCCGCCTTATTTCATGAAGAACAGGTAAATAATACCACTAATGATGTCAATCGTAATAGATTTGACAACAAATGTTGATTTTTCAAGTTTGCGAGAATATATACTCCCGCCTCAAAGCTGGCAGCTATCTTTTCCTGCATCGCTCTCAACTAAGAGCAGGCACCAAGTTCTATCTCGGAGGCAACGGCTCAGTGGCATGCCCGCAAAACAGCCTATACGGATACAGAGCTGAGGTGCATTGTATCCCGTCATTGTTCCAGCAGCACTATCGTGCGGTTTACTGTGGCGTAAGTTATTCTGTGATGCACAATATGTACTATCATGCCGTCGGGGATTACAGACTCTCAATAAGGCCAATTCTCTGTGAATAAATCGCGCATCCATCACAACAGTGGTCTCGCTGACTCCCTTGAATCGCGGCGTGCGTCGCTAACGCCTCGAAGGCAGGAAATTCTTCGGCCCATCTTTGAGCGGCCACAGGACTTCGTACTGCTATCCATACGTTCGAGCGCCGAACAACTCGGCACGGACTCTTCGTTTCTACTGCGCGTTGTTCAGCAACTCGGCTTTAAAAGCTATTCAGATTTCAAAAAATATCTTCACGACCTATCTCTATCGAATGTGACTTCTTTTGACCGGCTGCGCGATAGCGCCACGCAAGAGACGTCCTTGCAGGGCCTTGTCCGTGCTACATTCGAACGCAGCATAGAAAATGTGAATGCACTCTCTGCTTCTCTGGATGTGGAGAGCATGGTCGAACTGGCGCGGCGCATTCATAAAGCCCGGCGCATATTACTGCTAACCGGCGATCTCACTGCAACGGTTGGCGACTACCTTGGCTATCAGATGGTGATGCTGGGGCTCGCGCCCCTGATTCTGCATGGCGCCGGCGAAATGACCCATGCGGTCGGGTCCGTAACCCAAGATGACGTTGTTCTTGCAATGACTTTTCGCCGCGGCCTGCGCTCAACCGTGGAAAGCCTGCGCGATGCCCACAAACGTGGCGCACATTGCATTGCCGTGACAAATATCGCCAGTGCGATGGTAGCCCGCTTCGCGCATGATGTGTATGTCGTGGGTATCGAAGGCACCTCCCTGCGCAGTTCTTTCGTTGCTCCGATGGCCTTTGCGGATGCGCTGGTGGCCTGCCTTGCGAATGTTGATCGCAAGAGGGTTCTTGTCCTGCTCAGCAAGGCTAAGCATGAGCAGATGCACGGCTACCGCTGGTTTAATGAGCAGATTTAAGACATTTTTTCCGCGCGCTGGTACAAGCGGAACGAAATCGCTGCAATCCAATCAGCGGAATATCACATCACCTATGAATAATCGACATGTTGCTTGCCTCCTCGGCCGTGGTCTCGCAGCTGCTGCGTTAGCCACAGGCTTTGCTCTTCCATTTGCTAGCGCACAGGAAAAGGGCGACGTTGCCAGGCCACTTTCCTTAAAAGCTGCCCGCAGCATCCACTTCACCACGGACGAAGGCACATGGATATCTCTTGATCTTTCGCCCGACGGCAAGACGATTGTCTTTGACCTGCTGGGAGACCTCTACACACTGCCTGTTTCCGGAGGAGAAGCAAAGCCGCTCTCCACCGGCATGGCGTTTGACGCGCAGCCCCGATTCTCGCCCGATGGCAAGCATCTCGTCTTCATCAGCGACCGTGATGGTGCGGAAAATGTCTGGATTTCCGACGCCGATGGTTCTCATCCTCGCGTGCTGACACGGGAACGCCACATCGAATGGGTTTCGCCGGAGTGGACACCTGATGGCCGCTACATCCTTGTGGAAAAATCCTCTGACGTTTTCGGCGGTCGTGAGCTCTGGCTTTTGGATGTTCTAGGTGGCAGCGGCGTGCAGATAACCAAAGCCAGCACCGCGCCTAAGACACCTTCTGGAGAGCAGATCAACATTTCTGGCGCCGTTACTTCGCCCGATGGCCGCTATATTTATTACAGCCGCCGCAAGGGCCTGCTCGGCTACAACATCGTCTTTCCACTCTGGCAGATTGTCCGTCGCGATACGACAAATGGCATGGAAGACGCCATCACCAATGAACAGGGCAGCGCCATCCGCCCGCGTATCTCGCCTGACGGCCGCTGGCTTGTCTACGGCACACGCCTCGATGCTAAATCCGGCCTCAGGGCGCGTGACCTCAGCACCGGCGCCGAACACTGGGTATGTTACCCAATCGACCGCGATGAACAGGAGGGCATTGGAAGCCGCGATGTGCTCCCCGGTTATGCCTTCACGCCCGATAGCAAGGCCATCCTTGTCTCTTACGGCGGCCATATTCACCATGTTGATGTAGCTACAGGCAAAGAATCCCTCATCCCTTTCCAGGCTGAAGTGAATCAGCAACTCGGCCCCTTGGTGCATTCCGATCATCGTGTAGAGACCGGTCCAGTGATTGCGCGCATTACTTCAGACGCGCGTCTCTCTCCGGACAACCATCAAGTAGCCTTCTCCGCGCTGGCGCATATTTATATTGCAGATGCGGCTACCGGCAGGACTCATCGCCTGACTCAATCCACGGAAGGCGAGTTCCAGCCCGTATGGTCGCCCGACGGCAAGACGATAGCCTTTGTAACCTGGGATGCCGAACAGGGAGGCGCTCTCTGGAAGACAGCAGCCGACGGCAGCGGTTCCCCGCAGAAGCTGACTAGCATTCCCGGTTTTTTCGAGCAGCCTGTGTGGTCGAACGATGGCGCTGCCATCTTTGCGATTCGCTCCTCCATTGAAGACCGCGAAAAACGCCGCGTCGAATATCAGTTTGCCGCCGCCGCACCTGTTCCCGGAGCTGAGTTTGTTCGTATTCCAGCCGATGGCAGTCGATATCAAATGCTTGTTCCTGCCCGCGACATGTCGCGCCCGCAATTTGTGCATGGTTCTGATCGTGTTTTCTTCAGCAATGCCAAAGGTCTCGTCTCCATGCGCACTGACGGCACTGATCTGCAGGAGATTATCGCGGTTAAGACCAGAGATATCCAGGGTCAGAAAACGCCGGGCACCGCTCATGTTGCCGTAATCAGCCCGGACGGTACACGTGCCATCGCCCTGGTGAATCACAACGCATGGCTGCTTGATCTGCCGCGTGTGGGTGGGGCTGCCATTGAGCTTGATCCATCCAAACCCAACCTTGCCGCCAGGCGACTCAACATCGAAGGGATTGACGATCTCGACTGGTCTCCCGACGGCTCCGAGATTATTTGGACTACCGGCGCCACCTTCTTTCACTTGCCACTCACTTCCGTTCTGAATGCTGAACTGGCCGATGCCCAGGCGGCTGCCGAAAAAGCTGCCGAGGTAAAGGACAGCAAACCATCCTCGGAAGACAAGGACAAGACTACGAAGCTCCAGCCGGAACACGTAGCACTACAAGTTGAAGAGCCGCGTGCCGTTCCTGACGGCAGCATCCTGCTTCGCGGTGCCAAAGTTATAACAATGAATGGCGACAAGGTGCTGCCGAAGGCTGATGTTCTTATCACTCACGACCGTATTGTCTCTGTCGGGCCACAAGGTTCTTTCCCAGTTCCCAGCGGAGCCAAGGTAATGGATGTTTCCGGCAAGACCATTATCCCCGGCCTTATTGATGTTCATGCGCACTGGACACAGATGCGCCGCAATGTTCTTGAGCTCGAAGCGTGGCCTTTCGAAGCAAATCTGGCTTACGGCGTCACCTCGGGCCGCGATCCACAGACTTTCACCGTTGACATTTTTGCCTACCAGGACCTCGTTGACACTGGCCGCATCGTCGGTCCGCGTGCCTTCTCCACCGGGCCTGGCATCTTTCTCGAAAATAACTTCCAGTCACTCAAGGACGCGGAGGATGTTGTCCGCCGCTATACCGACTACTACCGCACAACCACACTCAAAAGCTACATGGTCGGCAATCGTGCTCAACGCCAGTGGATGGTTCAGGCTTCGCAGGAACTTAAGGCCATGCCTACTACCGAAGGCGGCATTGATCTCCGGCTTGACCTTACGCACATCATTGACGGCTACAGCGGCAATGAGCACAACTTTCCGCAAACCCCCATCTATAAGGATGTCGTGCAGCTCGTTGCACAGTCCGGTACCGCCTATGATCCCACGTTAGTTGTTGCCTATGGCGGTCCCACAGCTACGCAATACTTTCTGGAACACACAGAAGTACATGACGACCCTAAGGTGAAACGCTTCATTGATCCTTATGTACTAGCGCGCGACAGCGAGCGCATGCCCTGGACGCGGGATAAAGAATATATCTTCCCGCAGCAGGCAGGCGATGCTGCCAAAATTCTGCGTGCAGGAGGAATTATTGGTCTCGGCGGACACGGTATGATGCAGGGTCTGCAGTGCCACTGGGAACTTTGGTCGATGGTTATGGGCGGCATGACACCGCTTGAGGCTCTCAGCGTTGGCACCATTCAAAGTGCCAAAGCTATCGGCTATGAAAAGGACCTCGGCTCCATCGAACCCGGCAAACTTGCGGACCTTGTTGTCCTTGACCGAGACCCCCTTATTAACATTCACAATTCAAACAACGTCCATTGGGTAATGCGCGGAGGTTTCCTCTACTCTGGCGACACTCTGGATGAGGTATGGCCCGCAACTCACAAACAGCCACTCCGCTGGTGGGAGAAAGAAGGCTTTTTCCCCACCATCCAATAAATCGCACTGAACTTGAGGTTCATTGGGTTATCCCTAGCATTACATTCTGGAGGTAAAACTCTAGAGTGGGTGTCATCAAACTAGATATATTGCACAAGCCTGCCAGGCGTTTCAGTCAGGTTGCGGTCAATCGTGGCCTGACTGAAACAAAAACAAGCCAGAGGCTAATCATCTAAATAACGCTGCTTTACCGGGCCCTCTACCTACTACCCTCTTACGTCATCCTCTGTTACAGAGCCCACGGGGCATTCCGCGTCTTAGCACATGGATATCACTGTCCGTAATGTGAAATTACACAAACGACATCATAAGGTGCTCTCAAATACACGTTTTGGAGAGGCGATCAGTTGCGATGCCTGCAGTTACGCAGATGAGCTGCTATGGATACATCTATAGGATTGCAAGCAATGAGTTTTTAATCTGACACTATTCGATTGAAAGAGCAGCGCGAAATAATCCCCCGCAAAGCACCATAAAAAAGCGGGAAGCCGCCATGACACAGCTTCCCGCATGGTTGAAATATCCAAGGCTTAGTTATTTAGAATTTGTATTCCAACTGAAGTTCAAGCTGGCGCTGCTGCGAGCGTGTGCTTTGCACAAGTCCCCAAGTGCTGCTTCCTGCTACGCCGCGTCCAGGGTTGTTATAGCTGGTGATGTTGCCCACGTTGTATGCAGAACACTTGAATTCAATTGAATGCTCGTGCCACACGTGAAACGCCTTCTCCAAAGCGGCATCATAGTTCTGATAGCCAGGGGCACGTTCGGTACCTACACCTGCATTTCCGAAGATAGGTGTAGCTCCAGTAGATGCCAGAGCCGGCTGCCCATAAGCACAGACGCCATCGTCATGCCCTGCAACCGCGCACGGGCTCGAAGCGCCACCTGAATCCACCGCGCTCGGATCGTCTCCCCATCCTCCAGCAACCGCAGATGTCACATATCCCCATTTACGGTTTTTAACTGTCATGTGGCGATAGTGATTTGCATGCAACGTACCCGCAACACCAACATTCGCACTTCCAGATGCCGTAATAGTATTGGCAAATCCGCTAAGCAGAACCGAGTTCGCCGAAAGAACCCAGCCACCCAGAAGCTCATCGACAACAGCGTTCGACTTACCGAGGAAGCGACGTCCCCGACCAAAAGGAAGCTCGTACCGCGCAGTCCAGTTGAACACATGACGCGTGTCGTTGCCTGTCGGACCATACTCGCAACTGAGACAGTAACTATTCTGCGGATAGCCTGAACTGGAGTTCGTATCATTCACACCGATTGGGCCGCCGGAATCAGACAAGTTCTTGGAATAGGTGTAATTCACCGTAAACTCCAGACCATTGTGAGAGCGTTCGCGGAACTGTGCCTGCAGGCCGTTGTAGTTCATATATGCTTCGGTCTCAAGGAGCTTGATGGTACTGGCTCCCACGGCAGCGTAGAACGGCGCGCTCGTCGGATCACCTGCGAGCTTGTACTGGTTGATGTTGCGAATATCAGACAGATGCTGGCCAATTTCTCCCACATAGCCAAGAGTGAATGACGCGGTATTGCTCAACTGATATTCCGTTATCAAATCAAACTGCGGAACCCACTGCGGACGCAGACTGCCCCACGCCGTGTAGGACGAAGTGGCGCCCGTGGCACTTGGAAAACCTTCCGTGACCGCATAAGGCGAACCCGCAGATGCTGTCGTAGGTGTCACTGCAGTCTGCGAAACCGTTAGATGGAAAGGTGCATTTCCGGTATGACTCAGCACGTTGTAGTCAGTGAATGTCGTAATAGCGAACCCGCCTCGCACAACCATGCGCGGGCTCAGTTGTAACGCAAAGCCCAGGCGCGGATTGAACTGGCTATAGGTAGGCTTGTAAAGAGAGCGGCTGTTCCCTTCCACTCCGGCCAGGATGATGTCTGCAGTCGTCGGGCTCACATTGGAAATCTTATTGTTCACTTCGTAGACGGGCTGATCGTACTGCCAACGCAGGCCATAATTGATGGTAAGAGTTGGAGTCAGCTTCCAATCGTCCTGCGCAAAGACTGCGGAGCGATATTGCCGCTGCCCTACATCCCCAGACTGTGTTGCAACGCTTCTTGTGGAGGCATAGTCCAGCAGAAAGTCGGCAAAATCATATCCAAGAGATTGCCCTGTATTCGGATTGCCTGTAAAGGAGCCAGAGTAGGTAAATCCTCCCAGAAGCCCGCCAGTCGCATTCAGATAAAAATTATTCTGCACACGGAAAATCTGGCCGCCAAATTTAAGCGTGTGAACACCCCGGCTCCAGGTAAGCGTATCCGCATAGCTGAAATGGTTATCGATGGCGATGTTGCCGCTTGCAGTTGTTCCAATCGTCGTAACGCCTGTGCTGTTGGTGCTCTGCGAGTAGGACTGCTGCGAAAAACCAGGAATGCTTTGGGGATAGGGGATTCCTACCAGACTATTTCCCTGCGCAAACTGACCAGATGCATCTTCATTGAAAGATTCATATCCAATGCGGGTAAAGCCAGCCCGGAATTCATTCACGATGTTGGGAGTAAAGATACGAACATAGTTCCCTACATACTGCTTGAAAGGAAAGTCATTCACCGTTGGAAACGAGATCGCCATTATCGGCCTTGTTTGCGAATCCCATGCCTCGCCGCCTGAAACACGCGCGAACACAGAATCATGATCGCTGATTTTCCAATCTACCTTGATATCTGCCTGGTCATTGCGCTGCAACGACTTTACCGGAGCCTGGTAGTTGTACTGAATCGGTGAGGTAGAGGCTGCATGATTCGGCAATGGCCATAGCTCGGGATGCTTAAAGAGAAAGACTGCAACCGGATTGCGTATGGGCACCAGGTTCTGATAAGTGTTCCCATTGATCGTCTGATTGAATGGCGCATAACCATTCTGAGAATCGTAGAGCTGAGGTAAAGCATCGCCGAAGTACGCATATCCTGCCAGCGGTGACACCGAAGAATCTACACCTGTTGCGCCATCTGTATTACCGCGCCATGCATTCAATGGCACGCTGGCCTGTCCGGCTCCGGCAGTTGGCTTTCGATACCCCATGTAGTCAACGAAAAAGAACAGCCGGTCCTTTCCATTGAAAATCCTGGGAATGCGAACCGGGCCGCCAAATGTCGCACCAAAGATTTGCTGCGTGTACGGTGACCGGGGAGTAAAAGGCGTCGAGCGCTTGTTGCCAAAGGTATTGGCATCCATCAAGTAGTTCTGTAAATAGTAGTACGCCTGGCCGTGATAACTATTCGTGCCACTCTTCATCACCTGAATCAACTGGGCTCCGGTCGCATCCCCATATTCGGCCTGCGGAACGGCAGTAATAATGTTTACTTCCTTCACGGCTGCGGCAGCAGGCGCATAGGCAGGAACGCCAAAGCCGTTCGATATATTAGCGCCCGTGTCGATAATGCTGATACCGTCCAACAAATAGTTATTTGCGTAGGTGCGGTTGCCGTTTACGTTTGGCAATGTGGCAAAGCTCTGCGTACGCTCTCCAGAGTTATTTGGAGAACCCGATGCGCCATTCCACTGATTTCCATCCGCAACGTTTACACCCGGAGCATACTGGGCCAGCGTTGCAAAATTGTGGCCGTTGATCGGCAAGTCATTAATCAGTGTCTCCGAGATAGTTGTGCTAAGAGTCGCATTATCGGAGTTCAGAATAGGGGCCATTTCTGCGCTGACCGTTACCGTTTGCTCAGAGCCTATGTGCAGCGTTGCGTCCACTTTGGCTACTTGCCCCACCTCCAACGCGAATGGCGGCGTGGTTTGCGTGGTAAACCCAGGAGCAAAGAAGGTCAGCGTATAGTTGCCGACCTGCAGGAACTTCATGTTGTATACGCCATCGCTATTGCTAGTTGCAGTCGTAACAACATTCGTGGCGGTGTTCTTTGCCGTCACCTTTGCTCCGGCAACCACAGCCCCAGTCGTATCGGTCACGGTGCCGGAGATATCGCCCGTTATTCCCTGACCAGAAGCCGTCCATGAGCAAAAGAGAACCAAAATAGAGAATGCAAGCAATGCACAGATTCGGGGACAAGCACAAAGACGCAGGGCAGAACGTTTCATGAATCCTCATTTCTTCGGCATTTCCTGCATGGAGGCAGGCGCCAGTACAGAAAACTTTTAACGGCCAGTAAAAAGACGCTAATTTACATAATCTGAAACTGTCAATAAAAAATTGACACTTAAATAAGTTTTTTGAAAATACTTCTGCTTAAGCTATGCTGCTATCCATGACTTCCCGTGTCGGACGCTTAGCTCTTAGGCTCTGCCAAGGCCTTTTCGCAATCCCTCTCCTTTCCACTACCCACGCTGCCTGCACTCCTATCGATTGCACGCATGCTGCACTGGTTTCTCCTGCCTTCGCAGATCCCGTAGAGAAAAAGGCGATCGCTGTGCTCCAGGAGGAAGCGGAAAAACGCATTCATATCGCCTGGAAGCAGATGCCTCATGAGGCTGACACACCTGTATCCTTTGTCACCGGCACCAGAGACCAGCTTCCCAGGCTGCTTTCTCCGCAGACACTTCATTTATTGGAGCAGCAACCGCAAAATGATAAGAACAAGCCGGAAGGTTTTTCTATATCGACCTTGCATACGGAACATGGGATTGTAGTGGTGATTGCCGGGAACGATCACCGCGGATTGCTTTTTGGAATAGGATATGTACTGCGTAAATTAGAGATGGAGCCTGAGCACGCTATCCTGCCACAGGAAATTAATCTCAGCTCAGCGCCTGAATACCCCGTGCGCGGGCATCAAATCGGATATCGGTTTAAAAATAATACCTACGATGCGTGGACGGTAGCTCAGTTCGATCAGCAGACACGTGACCTGGCTATTTTTGGAAACAATACGATCCAGGTAATTGCTCCTAATTCTGATGACAATGCGACCAGCCCGCTCTTCCCCGCCCCTACTCTGCAAACTTTAATTGGGATTTGCAATTCCGCTGTTTCCTATGGATTGGATTTTGATCTTTATTATCCCGAGATGGCCAAAGATTACTCGAACCCGGCGACTGTAGAAGCAGAGGTTCGCAAGAGCGATGCGCTGTTCCGCGCATTGCCCCATATCGACGCGCTTTATGTTCCCGGTGGTGATCCCGGCCACACTGAGCCGAAGTATCTTATTCCGCTCGTTGAAAAAGAAGCAGAAGCTCTTCACAAATACCACCCACATGCCACTGTCTGGATTTCGGCACAAGGTTTCAACAGCGCGTGGTATACGGAGTTTTATTCAATCCTGCAGACTAGCCACCCTTCGTTCCTCACTGGCATTTTTGTTGGTCCCCAGTCACGCGACAGTTTTCCGCTACAGCGCGCAAAAATTCCGACGCAATACGCTCTGCAGGCATATCCGGACATTGGACATGTAATGCACGCCCAATTTGCAATGCCGGAATGGGACCCTGCCTTTGCCTTTTCTGAAGGACGGGAACCAATTGATCCGCGACCATTCGCGGAGATGGAAATCTATCGAACCTTCATGCAATATCATTCCGGCTTTGTTACCTACAGCGAAGGCGTAAATGATGATGTCAATAAATTCATTTGGGACCAGCTTGGTTGGTCTGCCAAGTCAGATCCGGTAGAGACACTGCGTGATTACGGCCGTTATTTTATTGGGCCGCGTATCGGCCGGTGGTCCAGCAATGACTTCGCTGCAGGGATTCTGGCATTGGAACGCAATTGGCAGGGACCTGCCATGACGAATGCAAGCATCGACACGACCCTGCTGCAATTCCGCAGCCTGGAAGAAGCTGCTACTCCGGATCAAAAGGCAAACTGGCGCTTTCAGTCGGCTCTTTATCGCGCCTACTACGATGCCTATATACGAGAACGGCTCATTGCCGAGACACATCAAGAACAAATAGCTCTCGAAGACCTTATGGCAGCTCCGAAGACAGGAGCAGATGCTGCCATCCGCGCCGCACATTCCGATTTGCAGCCTGTACCAGCGGTTGGCAAGGATTTACGGAATCACATCGTTGCACTTGCCGATACGCTTTTCCATTCTGTTGGCCTGCAACTCAGTGTTGAGAAATATGGTGCATCGGGCATAGAACGCGGAGCCAATCTGGATCGCGTGGATGTGAATCTAAATAACCGTGCCTGGCTTAATAAAGAGCTTGACCAAGCTGCGGGATTGCCCAGCGAGGAAGAGAAACAGTCCGCTCTTGCCCATATTCTGCATTACGCCGATCCAGGTCCCGGAGGCTACTATGACGATCTCGGTGACCCGAACAATGAACCTCATCTTGTGCCCGGAAAAGGGGCTCATACTGATCCTCAGCTTTACGCAACAAGTGTCAATGGCATTGCAGACAAAATCCCCGATAGCGGCCTGCGCATTTCTACCATTACCTATGCGGAAACCCTGTATGACACGCCCATCGAGCTTGTTTATCCCCGGATTGATCCGAATCAACATTATCGTCTTCGCGTTACTTATGGGGGAGAAGATTACACGCTGCCTATTCACTTGACCGCAAATAACTCCATTGAGATTCATGCGCCCCTGCATCGCGAAGGAAACCCTGAAACACTTGAGTTCGATATCCCGCGAGAAGCTACAGCCACTGGCCGGTTAGATCTGCAATGGACAAGGCCTGTTGGAGTAGGAGGGGGAGGGCGAGGACTGCAGGTAGCGGAGGTTTGGCTATTTCCGGTACAGAAATAGCCTTACTGTACTGCCTTCATTGCCTGTTTCAGCCTTTTCGAAATATTGACAGAGGCATCACGCATCGCCGCAATCAGGTACTTGCTTTGCTCCTCTGACAAAGCTCGCGATTTCGGCATAGAAACACTCATGGCGGCCACTGCGGCGTTGGTATCCAGAAAAATAGGAACGCCGTAGCAATATCCATCCATCACGGACTCTTCCATTTCAGTGGCGTATCCGCGCTCCCGTATCATTTGCATCTCACGCGCAACCTGCATCTCGTCCACAATCGTGCTTTGCGTGAAGCGGGGAAGACCGTAGCTCTTCAACAGATGTTCAAGCGTAAGCTCAGGCTGGTGCGCAGCAACTGCCTTTCCGAGAGAACTTGCATGAGGAGGAAGGATGCGGCCAACGGTATTCGCCATCCGGACCATGTGCGGACTTTCGATCACGCTCACCACTTCAATATGGTTGGGAAACAAGACAGCCAGGCTCACCGTTTCCTTGAAGCGCATCTGAAGTTGCTGCATTGGTTCTCGAGCAATGGGAATCAGCATTGACGCAATTTGACCAAATCGGCTGGAACGCTCTTCTTTCGCTGCGACGTAGCGCCCCTCTTCGTCCTGCTTGATCTGTCCCAGAGCCTGCAAGGTCTGCAAGAGACGAAAGGTCGAACTCTTCGTCAAACCAACTTCCAAAGAAAGATAGCTGAGGGTATGATGTTCCCCGGATCGGCTGAGAATACGCAGAAGAGCAAACGCCTTGGCAACGGCACGCGATGCGTACTGGCTATCCTCGGTGGCAGGGGTGTTGGCAGCTTTGCCAATGGCTCGTTTTGTTTTTTTCTTTGTTTCCATTGAGATAGGCCGCAGTGCCATACGTTCCCTTTATACCCGAACAGACATACGCTGGTACAGATGTTCTTCGATCGAGTGCCTTAAATCCGCTCCCGCTGGTTGATAAGGCCACGCTGGCAAATCATTGCAGATTCCCAGCACGGAAAGCCCGCACTTCAACCCTCGGATAAAACGGTATTCATCTTCTTCGGGATGATAGATGACCTCTCCCAACGCAATTACCTGACTGTGAAGTTCTTCTATGCGCTTCTCCTCTTGCTCAAGGCATGCGTTGTAAAGGTCCACAAATAATCTTGGGACAAGATTGGCTCCACCATGCACGCCACCATGCGCTCCCATGCGCATCCCATCGCGAAGAAGATGCTCAGGGCCGAGAAGGATACTGAAATCAGGCCTGTCACGCATGATTTCAACAACACGCGCGAGATAGTTGAGATCTCCGGAACTGTCCTTGAGTCCCCACACGTTGTCCAGTTTTGCAGCTTCCGCCACGGTTTCCGGTTCAAAGACCATCTTGGTCATGTTGGGCATGTTGTAGAGAAAGATTGGAAGTTCGCAATCCCTTGTTAACTGCTCGACCAGGCGAAGAAGATCAGCTTGCGTGGAATAGAAGTAATAAGGAGGCGCAATCACGATTGCACTGGCGCCAATCTCAGCCGCAAAAGCCGCCATCTTTCGCGTCTCGGAATACACCGTATCTGATACTCCCACCAGGACCGGAACCCGTCCCGCGACTTGCTCCACAACTCTCCGAACAAGTTCACGACGTGTTTTATAAGCCAGAGAAGGCCCTTCCCCGGTTGTTCCTAGAACGAACAGGCCATGCACGCCTCCGTCAAGCTGATATTCAACTAACCGGGTTAATCCCTCGATATCCAAAAGGTCCGGAGCATTTAACGGAGTAACCAAGGGAGGAACAATACCGCGTAGAGGACGGGCGAGTTGCATTCAAGCTCCTAGAAATTTCCAATTATTCATATTTTGGACCATAAAACTGACTACTTCAATAATATTGAAATATTTATTTATTTTTTGAAATACCTATGCGAAAGAATAGCCTATGGCTTAATCTTCCTCTCAGGCACACTCAACATCGAATCTCACGAGAATTGCATGCGGGTTACATACAAATGGTGGCTTGTAGCAATTCTGTGGCTGATATGCTTCTCGAATTATGCTGACCGCCAAGCGATCTTCTCTGTCTTCCCGTTGCTACGGCGGGAATTCGATCTCTCCGATCTCCAAATGGGAGTCGTTGCGTCATCGTTTATGTGGCTGTATGCAGTTTCAGGCCCGTTAGCGGGATGGGTTTCTGACCGCGTCTCTCCTAAGAAAGTTGTTCTGGCGGCGCTTACATTCTGGTCACTGGTTACATGGGGTACTGGCCTATCTGCCAATTATCCGAGCCTCGTGCTCTTTCGTGCTCTTGGCGGTTTCAGCGAAGCTTTCTATATTCCGGCAGCCATGGCGCTCATCGCGCTATACCATGGCTCTGAAACTCGATCGCGCGCAATGGCGATTCACCAATCCAGTGTGTATGCCGGCACCATCGCTGGTGGCTCTATTGCCGGCATACTTGCCGAACATCATGACTGGCGATACTGCTTTGAATGTTTTGGCCTATCAGGGTTGATCCTCGTTCCACTCGTAGGAATCTTCATCCGCGCGACACGTCCGTCTCAAGGAATTCTCAATTCGGAGAAGCTACGCTTTCGCGATGGCATCCAGAATATTCTGCGCAACCCAAATGCAAGCGCCATGATTGCCATCTTTTTCGGCGCAAATTTTGTTGCCATGATCTTTCTGGCATGGCTTCCCTCTTTTCTCGTTGAGCGATTCCACATGAGCATCGGAAAAGCGGGAATCTATAGCACCCTCTATTTACAGGCTGCCTCGGTAGCTGGAGTCTTGATTGGCGGCATCCTCGGAGATCGCGCTGCAACAAAGCCAGGCAATCGCCAGAAGGTTCAAACAATCGGATTATTGCTTGGCTTCCCTTTCCTGCTCCTCATAGGACAGTCAACAACCATTCCAGCCTTTGTCATGGGAGTGCTTGGCTTTGGCTTCGCCAAAGGAGTCTACGATGGCAACTTGTGGGCATCGCTCTATGATGTCGTCTTGCCGGAATGCAGAGGAATTGCCGCCGGCACCATGAACTCCATTGGCTGGATCGGAGGCGCGCTTTCGTCATTTGCGGTAGCTTTGGCGGCACATCGCTTTGGCTTCGGCATCTGCCTCAGCGCAACTTCAGTGATTTATCTGCTATTAGCTATCAGAATGAGAGGAGTTGCCGCCCGAGTGAAGCAGCATCCCCAATCCGTGTGCGCATAATGGCACCTCAATCAGAATTCCATGTTTTTCAGTTCGCCACCACCGTCAACAGTAGTTACTTCCCAAGCTTGCGGTCCATTCTGGAATACCGCTTTCGCCTGCCATCCTCTTGTATTGCACGAGGACGAAGGCATTGAATTGGTACCTGTAATGGGTGGTCACGCCCAGTGCTTACCGGAGTTTCGGGGGGGGAGCGTATCAGTGGTTGATGGCAGGGACGAGATCGAACCGTCGACGCAAAGGGCCTTTCATGGCTGCAGGACAAACCACTGAGTTGCGCTCAGAAAAACAGAGCGCGGTATAGGCATAAGAGATTGTATTGAGAACTTTAGTAGTGGCCAGGGCTGGAAATAATCAGCATTACTACTGATCGGAAGAGTGTAATGCAGGTGGTGGCCAGAGACGGGATTGAACCGCCGACGCCGGCCTTTTCAGGGCCGCGCTCTACCACTGAGCTATCTGGCCTCAGGGAGAATTTTGTTGCAATTTTCTGTTCGGGAGGCCGGAGAGAATCCGGCAAGGGTGGGTGTTCCTCGGACAGTTTGCTGCAACAACTTTTTAAGTATATCAAGGGTTGCGGCTGGAGCCAAACTGCTGGACGGCTATGTTGGGGAGAATGGTGCGATTTTTTGTCTGCTGGCTGCTCCTGCTCGCCTAAACTGAAGGCATTATGCACATTGGCACGCGCTTCTCTTCCCTTTGCCTTGCGGCTCTGACTCTTACCGCGGCGATGGCCGCAGCACAAACGGCTCCGAAAGCCGCTGCCGGCGAGGCTCGCGCGGTGCGGGCTTATGATGCAGCTGTTAAAGAGGGGCCGCTGGCGGTGCGGGCGTTTTTGCAGCAGTTTCCCAAAGGCGCGGATTTACATGTGCATCTCTCCGGGGCGGTGTATGCGGAGACCTTTATCCGCGATGCGGCGGAGGATGGGCTTTGCGTGGACCCAGCCGGGTTGAAGCTTGTTCCGCCGCCTTGTGCAGGGACGCTGGTTCCGGCGGCGCGGCTGAATGGGGTGCTGAGTCCGGCGGACCAGGACCTTTATGACAAGCTGGTGGACTCGCTTTCTATGCGGAGCTATGTGCCGGTGATTGCGTTCAGCGGGCATGACCAGTTCTTTTCTACCTTTGCGAAGTTTGGCAGCATTAATCCGCAGCATGCGGGCGAATGGGTGGATGAGATTGCGAGCCGGTCGGCGGCGCAGAATCAGCAGTATCTGGAATTGATGGATACGCCTGCGTTTGGGCATGCGGCGACGATTGCGCATGCGATTGGATGGCCGGCGGGCGCGGACAATGTGGACTTTGCGAAGATGCGACAGGCGCTGCTGGATCGTGGGCTGCGTGACGAAGTGAGCGTGGATATTGAGCGGGCACGGTCGAATGAGGCTCGGCGGCGCGAGCTGGAGCATTGTGGGACGGCGCAGGCAACCGACGCTTGCAAGGTTACGGTTCGATACATTTACCAGGTGCTGCGCGGGTTTGCGCCGGAGCAGGTGTTTGCGCAGACGCTGCTGGGGTTTGAGACGGTTGCGAAGTCGATTGCTGACGGCGAGAAGGGGTTTGTGGGCATCAATTTTGTGATGCCGGAGGATGGGTTTATCTCCATGCGGGACTATACGCTGCAGATGCACATGGTGGAGTATCTGCACTCGGTTTACCCGACGGTGCATATTTCGCTGCATGCGGGCGAGCTGGCTCCGGGGATGGTTCCGCCGGAGGGGTTAAGGTTTCATATTCGGCAGGCTGTCGAGATTGCCCATGCGGAGCGGGTTGGGCATGGCGTGGATGTGATGTATGAGGATGATGCCGCAGGGTTACTGAAGGAGCTGGCGGCGAAGCATGTGATGGTGGAGATTAACCTCAGCTCGAATGAGGGGATTCTGGGCATTAAGGGCATGATGCATCCGTTTCCTTATTACCGGGCGGCGCATGTGCCGGTGGCGCTTTCGACCGACGACGAGGGTGTGAGCCGCATCGATATTACGGGGGAGTATGCGCGGGCGGCAGTGGATTACCACCTTTCTTATGCGGACCTGAAGCAGTTGGCGCGGACGGGGATGGAGCATGACTTTTTGCCGGGGGCGAGTTTGTGGGCTTCCGCGGATGACTTCCGCGCGCCGGTAAGTGCGTGCAGGGGGCAGGTGCTGGGCGGCGAGAATCCGTCGGCGGGCTGCAAGGCTTTTCTGGATGGCAGCCAGAAGGCCGCAGCGCAGTGGGAGCAGGAACGGCGGTTTCGGGCGTTTGAGGCCAGGTTTTGAGGTTATTGGATGTAAGACGTTTGGAATGAGTGCTTAAGGTGTTGGTTTTGGTGTTTATTGATTAGTTAATGGGTTTTGGGAAAGTGGTTACTTTCTCGAAAAAATAAAAATTCTTTCCTTTTTTCTGGTTCGGGGAGGGGTCACGGTTGCGGTGCCCCCTCCTGCTTGGTGCGTAGAGATTGCAAAGCATCCCTCAGGGATAAAGCCCCGGTGCGTTTCCTTGCCTTGATTGCCGGGGATGTATCCCCGGCCTACCTTTGTTCCTGATACGTCCGGTGTAGTTGGTTCTCGATAATATGTCTTAAATCAATATGTCAGGTGCGGATTTTGGTGTTTCTTGATTGGTTAACAGGTTTGTGAAAAGTGGTTACTTTTCAGAAAAAAGCCCGAAAAAAACTTTTTAGGGCGGAATGACGAACGGCCCGATTCCAAAGGAATCGGGCCGTTTTTCTGCTTGATTGTTAGTGTGGCACAAAAGGGGTTAATTGAGCGCAAGAGTTATCCACAGATTTGGGATTTATTTTGCATTGCATGCGGATAAGGAAAAACGCGGCGGCTGATCCTTCGCTCCGCCTACCCCACTTCGTGGGGCCCCAATGCGCTGCGCTCAGGATGACAACGCTCCATTTTGTGAGTGAACAAAAAACAGGGGGCTGGCGGTGTGGGTATCCCCGGTCCCCGAATGCGAGGGACCGGGGTTGCACCCGTGGGTTGATGGGTGTTTGGAATGGGCCCTTTGAGGTTGGTTAGAGGGTTACGTCGAAGACGTAGGCTGCCGAGCCGCCACTGGCGGGGAGGCTTTCTACTCCGTCCACTTGCAGGGTGGAGCGGTAGACATCGTTTTTGGACGAGCTTTGGCCGTCGTGCGGGTTGACTGCGGATGCGCCGAAGGCGAGGATGACGCCGTTGGCTACGGCCGGGTCCTGCGGGAGCGACCAGGAGTAAGGGATGGTGAAGGTGTAGGAGGTGGAATTGGAGCCGCAGGGCGAGGTGGCGTAGGCGGTTTCGATTCCGCCATCGAAGGAGCCGGTTACGATGTCAATCTGGCCACCGATGGCCGTGAGTGAGTAGTGGATTTGTGTGCCCCTGGGAAAACGGGAAACCAGCTTGACGTTGATGGTGACGGTGATGGTTCCGGTGGTGGGGGTGACGGTGGGGCTGGCCTGCGAATGCGTCTTCATGGCCAGGCCGGAGGTGCTTATCTGGTCGTGCTGGGCATCGTATGCGAAGTTCAAACCGCTGGGTATGGAACGTGTTGCATGGGCCGGAGTTGAGGTTGGTGCGGACGCTTGTGCGGCACAGATGGATGTGCCGCAGAAGAGTGCTGCGATGAGCGTCAGGACAGGTCGCATATCTCGTCTCCTTGGTTTGAGTGGGTTTGGCCGCTTGCTTGTGGCCGGTCCAAGAGTCCCACAGGAACGGCTGCCGGACAAGTTAAAAACTGCGTCCGGCACTGGAGAGTGCTATTACGATTTTCTGGCGGCATGGGATGGAACCGGGCGTGGCAAGGCAGCGTATATCTGGTTACGCGACGAGGTGCAAGGCGATGATTAAGTTTCTGCTCTGGTGTCTTCTATTTGTGTTTTGCTGGCCGTTGGCGTTGCTGGCGTTGGTTCTCTATCCGCTGGTTTGGCTGGTGCTGCTGCCGTTTCGGATTGTGGGGATTGCCGTGGGCGGGGTGCTGGAGCTGGTGGCTGCGATTATCTTTTTGCCGGCGCGGCTGTTGAGGCCGCCGGTGGCGGCAGGGAACAGGGGTTATAGATAAACGGCTAAGGGCTGTAAAAAACGGAAAGGCTGTAAGAGACAACAGCTATAGAGGACTTATAGATATCCCACCCACGACGCAAAAGACGCGTCGTGGGTGGGGCACCCGGCATCTATCCTCGAATGTTTTCGCTTGCGTGAGACGACGAAACTGGTTCTAGTTGATGATCTGATCGATTTCTACATCCGTGGCCACTAATCGAAGGCGCGTTCGGACAAAATCCAAAAATGCTTTATTCTGGACAAACTTTGCACGGCTGACATCAATCAAGCCGCTCAGCGAACGCTTGTCGCCCCCGCGAAGCGCTTTGATATGCTGCGCCTCCGACTTACCTTTGGTCGATTTCTTCGAGGCAGGCTTCCCTGTCTTCCAGGCATAGGTCTGGTAGGGGTGCATCTCCATCAGTGCTCGAATTGCGGCCAGAATTGAATCGAAGTCCGCATCATTCTCCTCGTCAAGCCCCTGAAAAACATCGGCGAAGAGGACGTTGTATTCCAGCATGTAACGGCTAAGATGTTCCGCAAAGCGCTGCCGGTTGTTGACCGTGATTTCGCTCATGAGGATGGCCTGCACATCCTCCGGGTAGGGAACCTGCTGATCGAAAAGATCCTGCAGCTCCTGCCAGCTATTGCCTGAGACCGCCTGCTGGATTCCATGACTGACGACGACGTGGGAAACTGTGTGCGGCCCCTGCGGCGTGCCGGTTAGCTGGTTATAGGGCTTGGTCAGCATGTGCGTATACATCGTGTTGTAACGGTCTTCTGCTCGTTGAATTGTGCCGGGAAACGGGACTGGAAGCGGCGGCGCGGTTCTGAAGGCAGGCGCAGGTGCTTGCTGCAGGCTTCCTGGTGTTTTTCCCGCCGCCGGCCTATAAACCGGCGGCGCACTTGCCGCCGCTTGCGGGCGCTGCTGCAAGAAGGCTGCAGGCCGGTAGACTGGCGGCGGAGCTGCCATGGTGCGCGGGGTTTGTTGCACCGTTGCAAAAGGCCGGTATGCGGGAGGCGCTCCCTTGGGCTGAAATGCTGGGCCAGTCTTTGGCTGGATGCTGCCTGACGCCTGACGCATTGCGAGGCGCGTGCGCATTTGCAGAATGCCTGCGCCGGAAAAACCGGCATCCTGAAAACCAAGCTTGCGATACATTTGCCGCAACGTGGATGTGGGAACTCCGTCCGGGCTTGGAGACGCCTCCAAGTGAACCGGCAGGCCGCGAGCACCCGCGGATTGCACTGCCCGCTGCACCAGGCTGGTACCCAAACCCTGCCGACGATATTCGGCGGCTACGCGCAGGTTAGCCAGACGGGCGGAACCTGCTTCAAAGGACAACTCCACGTGGCCAGCCGCGGTTGTCATGCCCGGTAGCCTTGCTTCAATGCGTTCTGCACCCGCAACTGTCGTCGAACGGAAGAGCACGGTGTCCGCGCCGCGCCTGCCGGGGAATCGTGGAGAATCGTTCAACACCCCTCCTCATTTCCTACGCATGGTGTAAACAGATTGCGATTACTGTGCCGGGGAACTCTTAAGCATTATTATCCTGAACGATTTTTTTTACAAAGGAAACTCGGAGATTCCCTTCCGTGAGTGGGTTTCGGAGGGATTCCGGGATACGTTTCTGGATTGGAAAATGCCGCTTTGGAAGCAGGCTGTGAGCACCCGGTTTTGTGGCGGCTTTACTCTGTGCGGTTTGAGCCTTTAGTTTTGGCCTATGGCTGTTCCTCTTATTTTGGAAGGTAAGGCGGCGCTGATTACTGGCGGTTCGCGTGGGATTGGTGCGGAGACGGTGCGGTTGTTTGCGCAGGCGGGGGCACGGGTTGCGTTCAATTATCGGCGGGCTAAAGACCGGGCCGATGCGCTGGTGGCGGAGTGTGGGGCTGATTCCTGTGTGGCGATTGAGCAGGAGCTGAGCTCGCCGGCTGAGGGGCGTGCGCTGGTGGAAAAAACTGTTGCGGCGCTGGGGCGGCTGGATATTCTTGTGGTCAATCATGGGGTGTGGCCTCCGCATGATGCGCCGATTGCGCAGATGGATGAGGCGCAGTGGCGGCGGACGATGGATGTGAACCTGGACTCCGTGTTTGGGCTGGTGCAAGGGGCTGTGGCGCAGATGGAGCGGCAGGGGCCGGATGCGGCGGGCGCGGCGGGGCATGTTGTGCTGATTAGCTCCACTGCCGGGCAGCGAGGCGAGGCGAACCATGCGGACTATGCGGTGACGAAGGGCGCGCTGATTAGTCTCACCAAAAGTCTGTCGAGCGAGCTTGCGGCGAAGGGGATTCGCGTGAACTGCGTGGCTCCGGGATGGGTGCTGACGGAGATGTCGGCGGGAACGCTGGAGGATCCGGTGATGGGGCCGAAGGCGAAGGCGCTGATTCCGGTGGGACGCGCGGGGACTCCGATGGAGATTGCCGGGCCGGTGCTGTTTCTTTGCACGCCGTATGCGGGATTTATCAGCGGCGAGGTTTTGAATGTAAACGGCGGGGCGGTTTTAGTCGGCTAATAGAGATATGGAGATGCGATTGATGCGCCGGATTGTTTTGCTGGCTTTGGTTTGTGTTTTTGCAGCGGCGGGGCTGCGGGCGCAGGATGACGAGGCTGCGAAGAATGCGAAGCAGGCTCGGGCGGTGCTGGATGCGATGGTAACGGCGCTGGGCGGGCAGGCCTGGCTCAATATTCAGAACCGCGAGCAGCATGGGCATATTGCGGCGTTTTTTCATGGGAATCCTGATGCGGGGACTACGGAGGTTTTTGAGTTTCATAGCTGGCCGGACCATGACCGCATGGATGTGACGAAGCATCGCGACTATGTGCAGTTTTTCAATGGGCGCGAGGGGTGGGAGGTTACGTATCGCGGCAAGAAGGCGATTCCGCAGGAGCAGGTGGATGAGTTTTTGCGACGGCGTGACCACTCGATTGAGACAGCGGTGAAGGTTTGGCTGCATGACCCGAAGACGATTCTTGTGTATGAGGGGCAGCACCTGGCGGAGCGGCATCTGGCGGAGCAGGTGACGTTGATTTCGGCGGACAATGAGGCGATTACGATTTTGACCGACGTGCAGACACATCTTCCGCTGAAGCGGTCGTTTCAGTGGCGCGACCCGGTCTACAAAGACAAGAACACCGACATTGAAGAGTATGACGACTACCATTCGGTGCAGGGGTTTCCGACGCCTTATACGATCACGCGATGGAAGAACGATGAGATGGTGCGGCAGTTTTTTATTGATCGCGTGACATATAACGAGACGCTGGATGCGGATTTTTGGAATGTGGATGCGGCGGCGGGCAGGATTAAAAGGACGAAATAGTGGGGTGGGGAGGAGCTTTTAGCTGCTAGCTCTTAGCTTTTAGCCTGGTGGTGGGAGAGCGGACGGTATGGGTATCCCCGGTCCCCAAATGCCAGGGACCGGGGGCACCCCGTTTTCTCAGCGGCTTTCTCCGCAGCGGTTGTTTTCTATCGTGCTGGCTCGGTACTTTGGTGTAGCTGTGGGCGCTGCGGGAATGGCGTTGATGAGGCCGCCACTCCAAGTCCTTTATAATCCTTATTCGGACGCTTCCCTTTCCTAGCACGCGTTTTCGGAGTCTTGAGAATGACCTTTGACATCCAGGCGATCCTGGGTTTCCTGCCACATCGCTACCCTTTTTTGCTGATTGACCGGATTGTGGAGTTTGAACGCGCCAAGCGCGTGGTGGCGATTAAGAACGTGACCATCAATGAGCCGCATTTCACGGGGCACTTTCCGGGAGCGCCGGTGATGCCGGGCGTGCTGGTGATTGAGGCGATGGCGCAGGCCGGCGCGGTGCTGATGCTGAGCGAGATTCCGGACCGCGAGAAGAAGCTGGCGATGTTTACGGGCATTGACGGCGCGAAGTTTCGGCAGCAGGTGGTGCCGGGAGACCAGTTGCGCATTGAGGTGGACGTGCTGAACTTTCGCACGCGGGCTGGGCGCATGCTGGGACGTGCTTATGTGGACGGCAAGCTGGCCTGCGAGGCTACGCTGACGTGCATGATTGTTCCGCGACCAACGGAAAACACGAGTACCGAGGCAGGCGAATGAGCCATATTCATCCCAGTGCGCTGATTGCGCCCGGCGCGGAGGTGCCGGAGTCGTGCGTGGTGGGGCCGTATTGCACGATTGGGCCTGAGGTTGTGCTGGGCGAAGGCTGCACGCTGATTTCGCATGTGGTGGTGGATGGGCGCACGCATATCGGCGCGAAGAATACGATTTATCCGTTCACTTCGATTGGCGTTTCTCCGCAGGATTTGAAGTATGCGGGCGAGCCGACGGAGACGGTGATTGGCGACAACAATACGATTCGCGAGTGCGTGACGATTAGCCGCGGGACGACGAAGGGCGGCGGCGTGACGAAGGTGGGCTCGCACAATTTGCTGATGGCGTATGTGCACATTGGGCATGACAGCCAGGTGGGCAGCCATTGCATTCTTGCGAACTCCGCAACGCTGGCAGGGCATGTGACGATTGAGGACTATGCGAGCGTGGGCGCGTTCAGCCCGGTGCACCAGTTCTGCACGGTGGGGCAGTATGCGTTCATCGGCGGCGGAACGATTGTGACGCAGGACGTGCTGCCGTTTTCGCTTACCTCTTCCCGCCGCGAGAACAAGGCGTTTGGCATTAACAAGGTTGGGTTGTCGCGGCGCGGGTTTTCCGCGGAGCGGCTGGCTACGCTGCAGAAGGCTTACCGGCTGCTGCTGGCGTCGAAGCTGAATACAACACAGGCGATTGAGAAGATTCGCGAACTGAAGGGTGAGGATGCGGCTGTTCTGGCCGAGTTTATTGAGCGCAGCCAGCGCGGAGTTATCAAGTAAACAATGAAGCTGGGGCTGATTGCCGGCAATGGGCGGTTTCCGTTTTTGTTGCTGGATGCGGCAAGGGCTGCGGGGCAGCCCGTGGTTGTGGCTGCGATTAAGCAGGAGACTGAGCCGGAGATTGAAGAGCGGGCTGCGAAAGACAGTGGCATTACGGTTCACTGGCTTGGGCTGGGCGAATTGTCAAAGCTCATTGATACCTTTCACAAAGAAAACGTCACACAGGCTGTGATGGCCGGGCAGGTGAAGCATAAGCAGATTTTCTCCAGCATTCGTCCGGATTGGCGACTGGCGAAGCTGCTGATGAATCTGCGCACGCGGAACACCGACATGCTGCTGGGTGCGGTTGCGAAGGTGTTGGGCGATGAAGGGATTGAGCTGATTAGCTCCACTACGTTTCTGGAGCCGCTGCTGGCGCAGGAAGGCGTGCTGACTGCACGCGGACCCGACGAGAATGAGCGCAAGGACATTGAGTATGGCCTTGGCGTGGCGCGTGGTGTGGCGGGGTTCGACATTGGGCAGACCGTGGTTGTGGCTGCGCAGGCTTGCGTTGCCGTGGAAGCGATGGAAGGAACGGACGCTACGATTGTGCGTGCGGGTGAGCTGATGCGGTCGATGGAGGAAGAGTCTGGTGAGCCTGCTTCCACGCTTGAGCGCCGGCTTACCGTGGTGAAGGTGGCTAAGCCGAAGCAGGATATGCGTTTTGATGTGCCGGTGATTGGGATTCATACCATTGAAACAATGATTCGCGCGGGGGCTACGTGCCTTTCGATTGAAGCGGAGCGGACGCTGCTTTTTGACCGTGACAATCTTTTGACAAGTGCAGACCGGGCAGGCATTGCAATTGTGGCGGTTCCGCGAGGATACTAGAGAACGCAGCGGACAATACTGCCGTTTGGCTTTGAAAAATCGATTTGTAATGCTGGAGGTCTCCTCATGAAAAAGTCTCTTCTCTCGCTTTGCGCCGCACTGCTTGTTTTCTCTGGCGCTACCGTGGCTGCGCATGCAGCTGACCAACCGGCTGTGGGTTCCGCGGCTCCGACGTTCAGCCTGCCTTCGCAGGATGGCACGCCTATCTCGCTCGACAGCCTGAAGGGCAAGTGGGTGGTGCTCTACTTCTATCCCAAGGACATGACGCAGGGCTGCACGATTGAGGCGCACAACTTTCAGCGCGACCTGGAGAAGTTCAACGCTGCCGGTGCGGTGATTCTTGGCGTGAGCGTGGACTCCGTGGACAGCCACAAGCAGTTCTGCGCGAAGGATTCGCTGACCTTCCACCTGCTGTCTGACAGCGACCACAAGGTAGTGGAGAGCTATGGCTCGCTGGGTGGTTGGAACGGCACGGCGATGGCGCAGCGCAACACCTTCCTGATTGATCCGCAGGGCAAGATTGCGAAGGTCTGGACGAAGGTTGACCCGGCGCAGTCGTCGCAGGAAGTTCTGGATGCGCTTGCGGAGTTGAAGAAGTAGAAACGCAGATTACTGGTCTCAGGTGACAGGTTACAGTTTTTGCTGTTGCGGAGTGCCTGAGATGGTTGAGTAACAAAAACAGCCTCGATTGTATCGAGGCTGTTTTTTGTGTGCGGGATTATGGTTCGTGTATACGGCGCATTCCGATTGAAAGCATGCCCCAAGGGCTAAAGCTCCACGAAATTTGGCGAGTACAGACGCAAAAGAGCCCGCCGGGTTGGCGGGCTCTTTTGCTTGCCTTGGTACTACTGTTGCCGAACTACGAAAGTTACTTCTTCTTCGCAGCCTTCTTTGCAGGGGCCTTCTTGACGGCCTTCTTCACAGCCTTCTTAACGGCCTTCTTTGCAGGGGCCTTCTTCACAGCCTTCTTAACGGCCTTCTTAACAGCTTTCTTAGTTGCCACGGTATTACCTCGTTTGGTGGATTTGCTGGCGCGGGTTTTGACCGCGGCCTTTTTGGCCTTGGTCGTTCCGCCCTTAGCGCCAGTGCTGACTTTCTTCGGGGCGGATTTCTTTGCGGCTTTCTTGATCGCCTTCTTTGCGACCTTGGCGGCTTTCTTCAAAGCGGCCTTCTTTGCCACAGCTTTTTTCGCGGGGGCCTTCTTTGCGGCTTTCTTTACCGCAGTCTTCTTTGCAGCCTTCTTTGCAGCCTTCTTCGCGGGGGATTTTTTCGCAGCTTTTTTGATCGCCTTCTTCACTGCTTTCTTCGCAGCCTTCTTTGCAGGCGCGGCCTTGGCAGGAGCAGGAGGCGGTATGGGAATGGAAGGAATAACTTCCACTACGGTGATTTCTTCGACTACCGAAATATCGTCATCATCGGAAGAAGTAAATTCACTGGGGATGAGAATCTCCTCCTCGTCGTCTTCTTCCAGCGGCTCGTCGTTCTCAGGAAAGAGTTCCGCGGGTTCAGAGTCTTCGAAGCCGTCGCTCGCGGCGTACATCTTCAACACTTCATCCATCGCATTGCCTCCAGCGCTCCGCGCTGTACCTGAATCTCTGGCTCATCTCTCATGCGTGAGCCATTCATGCAATAGCTTGCACGCAAACACCACTAAATGACAAGTATGAAGTGAGCTACCTTGCGATTATTTTCGCCTCTTCCTCGGAGCCTTCCCACTTCGGTTCGAAGCAGAGGATGTGTGCGAGGTTGTATGCGCGCTGCTGCGGCTGCGTTTTGCGCTGCCTTTACGCGGTCTTTCGTCATCACTCTCACTGGATGCAGCAGCACTGCGACGATGCTTGCCTCCGCGTGTTGCGCGCGCTGCGGGCTCGGTTACATGCAGCTTGCGGCCCGCTGCAACGCTGGTGCCGGAGCGAATGCCGTTCCAGCGGCGCAGTTGCGCGAGCGAGATGCCGAACCTGTCTGCGATAGAGACCAGCGTGTCGCCACGACGCGCGGTGTAGAGCGTTTCATGCGAGGAGCGTTCTACGGTTGGCTCGGTGGGCACGACGAGTGCTTCCACACTTGCAAGGTTCTGGCCGGGCTGCAACTGGTTGGCAACGGCAAGGTCATCCGCATTGACGCGATAGCTCTGCGCGACGGACTCCAGCGTATCGCCAGCAACGACGCGGTGATAACGCCATGAGGTGCGCTTGGACTCGGGCACGCGGGCGATGCGCTGCTGGAACAACGTGGCCGTGCCTGCGGGCAAGTGAAGATCGAAAGAATCGTCGGGCGGCGTGACGTTGCGCAGAAGGCTCGGGTTCAAAGCCTGTATCTCATCGATGGGCGCATTGACGATATCGGAGATGAGACGCAGGTCAATGGAAGAGTTCACCGTAACTGTATCGGTCAGGATTGGCGGATCGAGAGTGATTTCGTCGAAGCCGTATTGCCGGGGGTTATTCGCGATGATGATGGCGGCGAGAATTTCCGGCACGTAGTTCTTGGTTTCAACGGGAAGATTGTTGCGCCGGTAGAGCTCCCAGAAGTCGGCATAGCCGGTCTTCTGCACGGCGTGCTGAATATTGCCCGTGCCCCAGTTATAACCGGCCATGGAAAGATACCAGTCGCCCAGCTCGCCGTAGATGAACTTGATGTAGCGCGCAAAGGCACGCGTGGATTTCTCCGGATCGAAGCGCTCGTCCACATAGCTGTTGCGGACGAGGCCGTATTCGCCTGACGGCATGAACTGCCACATGCCGCCCGCCCTGGTTCCGAACCTGGTCATGGGACCGATGGCCTTGGGATTGAAGCCTGACTCGGCAACGGCGAGATAGATGAGGTCCTGCGGAGCGCCTTCTTCTGCCATGACGCGCTGAATCATGTTGCGATAGCGGCCACCGCGCTGAAAAGCGTGCAGCAGCGTGTTGTGGCCTTTTTGCGTGTTGGCGAAGAAGTTGATGTAGGTTGCCACGTAGTCGTTAACGACGAGCGGAAGATCGGACTTGGTGGTGGCGAGCTGTGATTTTGCTTTCGCAACGAGGTTGGGGTCTACGGAGCCAAAGGTTACGTCGCCAGCAACATTCGCAGGAGTCTCTTCATTGGAAGGCGCGAAGCCGTTGCCCTGCTTGAGGGCTTCCATTTCGAGAGAGTTGACGTTGTCTACGATGCGGTCAAAGACGGCTTGCAGGGCGGGCTCATTTTTGAGGTCGAAGCCGCTGGAGAGCATGAGGTCAACGGCGCGGTCGAAGTCGGCCTTGGCTTCCGGCAGGCGGCCTTTGCGATAGTTGGCGTCGCCGGAGGCGTAGGCCTCATTGACCTGCTGGATGAGCTGCTGAAGGCGCTGCTGGTGCTGCGCCTGATTGGAAAGCGGCTGCTGCGCGAAGAGATTTGCGGAAAGTGGCGACGAGCCGGAGACAGCTAGAACGGCTGCAAGCCCGGCACAGTAAATTCTGCTCGAAAAAATACCCTTCATGCGTTTCTGTGCCGCTTATCCATATCATTCATTTCGTTGGTATGTGCTTTTGTTGAAAAGCGCATGCCCCAGGGGCTAAAGCCCCGCGATTTCTTACTTGCTTCGATGTACGGGCTGAAGCCCGTACCCTTCAAGAGCCTACGCCGATGATAAGCTATGCGATGAGGCTCTTTGTACGAAATACGCATGGGAAAAGCATATTTCGGCACTTTCGTTCCCTGCGAGTCTCAGATTTCCTGATGCGGTAATGCCGCATTGTTTCATCACCTCTCCGCTTAATACACCTGCGGGAAAATACGAGTCACACGCTTCGAATGGAATCACGCTTTTTACGCAACTTCGCAATTATTGCCCACATCGATCATGGAAAATCGACGCTCAGCGACCGTCTGCTTGAAATGACCGGCGCGCTGAGCCAGCGCGAGATGCAGGCCCAGGTGCTGGACGCCATGGACCTTGAGCGCGAGCGCGGCATCACGATTAAAGCCCATGCCGTGCGCATGATGTACAAGGCCAAGGACGGTAACACGTATCAGTTGAACTTGATTGATACTCCGGGGCATGTGGACTTCAGTTATGAAGTGTCGCGGTCGCTGGCTTCGTGCGAGGGCGCGCTGCTGGTTGTGGATGCGAGCCAGGGCGTGGAAGCGCAGACGCTGGCGAATGCATATCTCGCCATCAATCACGGGCTTGAGATTATTCCGGTCATCAACAAGATTGATTTGCCTTCCGCCGATATTCTGCGCACGCAGGAAGCGATTGAGCAGGCTGTGGGGTTGGACGCTACGGATGCGATTCCCGTTAGCGCGAAGACGGGCCTGGGCGTGGACGATGTGCTGGAAGCGATTGTGAAGCGGCTGCCTCCGCCGACGGGTGATCCGAAAGCTCCGTTGCAGGCGCTGATTTTCGATTCGTGGTTTGACGCGTATCGCGGTGTGATTGTGCTTGTTCGCGTGATGCAGGGCACGATGAAGAAGGGGCAGCGGATTCGCTTCATGTCGAATGGGAAGGTCTTCGATGTGGAATCGATGGGCGTGCTGACACCGAAGCCGGTGGAGATTGGCGTGCTCAGCGCCGGCGAAGTTGGCTTCTTTGTGGCCACCATTAAGAACCTGGGCGATACGAAGATTGGCGATACGGTTACTGACGATGCTGTTCCGGCTACTGAGCAGTTGGCTGGCTTTGAAGAACTGAAGCCGATGGTCTTCTCGGGGCTGTACACCGTGGACTCGCATGAGCACACGCTGTTGCGCGATGCGCTGGAGAAGCTGCGGCTGAATGATTCCTCGTTCTTCTTTGAGCCGGAAAGTTCTGCAGCGCTGGGCTTTGGCTTTCGCTGCGGCTTTCTTGGGCTGCTGCACATGGAGATTATTCAGGAACGTCTCGAACGCGAGTATGAGCTGGACTTGATTACCACTGCGCCGGGCGTGCAGTACATGATTACGTTGACGGATGGCTCGGAGCTTGCGGTCGATAATCCTTCGCGGTGGCCGGACCCTACGAGCATTGAGAAGATCCTGGAGCCCGTAATCAAGGCGCAGATTCTTACCAATGAGGAATATGTTGGCGGAATTCTGAAGCTGGTGGAAGAGAAGCGCGGCAAGCAACTCAATTTTGAATATGCGACGCCTACGCGGGTGATGCTGACGTACGAGCTTCCGCTGAATGAGATTGTTCTCGATTTCTATGACCGGCTGAAGTCGGTTTCACGCGGATATGCTTCGCTGGACTACCAGTTGGCCGGGTGGTGGGATTCGCCGATGGTGAAGATGGACATTCTCGTTTCCGGCGAACCTGTGGATGCGCTGTCGATTATCGTGCACCGGGATTTTGCTTACGAGCGTGGCAAGGCGCTGGTGGCGAAGATGCGGGAGCTGATTCCACGGCAGCAGTTTGAGGTGGCTATCCAGGCGGCGATTGGGTCGAAGATTGTGGCCCGCGAGACTGTCGCAGCTTTGCGCAAAAATGTTTTGGCGAAATGTTACGGTGGTGACATATCGAGAAAGCGGAAACTGCTCGAAAAACAGAAAGAGGGCAAAAAGCGGATGAAACGTATCGGCAAGGTGGACATTCCGCAGGAGGCCTTTCTGGCAGTGCTTCGCGTGGGCGAAGACGCTCAAAAATAAGCCGAAATCAGGCCAAAACAGGACATGTTTCCAGATTGGGATGTCACAGAGCATTCATGGTCGTCTGTGGAAAGCCCTGAAATGCGCTGGAAGCGGCGGATTTGCCCACGGCGGTGTGCAAGTTCTGTACACTGCCGTGTTATTCATAGAAAAATAAAGAGTTAGAGCTTCTAGCAGAAGCCCTTCCGGGTTGACAAGAGCAAATTGATAGAAAAGCCAGAAGGCGCGCACAAGTTTTTGCACATTTTTTTCCACAGATGAGGATATGAAAAACGGCCAGCTTTTGAGGGCTGGCCGCTTGTGTTTTCAGTCTGCGAAAAATTGCTTAAAAACTGCCGCTGGCGGACTAGTGTTTGGGAGCCGCTGGCCTGGGCGCTGCCGGTTTGGCCTGCGGTCCGGGGAGGGGCGCTTCGACCGTCTGCGGAGGCGCGGAGATGCCTGATTTTACGTTGTAGGCATCGGTGACGGCCTTGGTGATGTCAGTCGCCTCGATGGCGTAGAGGATGGGGCTGGTTTGCGGAGACTGGTCCAGCACCAGGGTGTAGCCGTTCTTCTGGGCGTAGTCGGCCAGAACGTCATAGACCTTGGTGGCGGTGTTGCTGAGGAGGGTCTGGACTTCCTGCTGGTAGCCGTCGCGGGCGTCTTCAAAGCTGCGCTGGAAGGTTTTGCGCTTGTCTTCGAGAGCCTTGGCACGGGATTCGCGCTCGGCGTCGCTGAGGGTGGCCTGCTGCGCCTGAAGCTGCTTGGTCTGGTTCTCGATTTCGTCGCCCTGGGTCTTGAGCTGCGCCTGCCTGGGCTCCCACTTCTTTTGAATGTCGATCATGGCGCGCTGGAACTCATTGGTGCGGCCAACGGCAATCTGGAAGGCAATGACAGCGATTTTGCTGGAGCCGGTGGGAGTGACAGCGGGAGCGCTGGCGGCAGGGGTTTGTGCTGCGGCGGAAAATGCCTGACTGGAAATAATGCCCGAGGCGAGCAGGGCGGCAACGGCAAAACGCTTCATTCGGTCGAAAACTCCTTACAGGGCTCCTGTTTGGACGCGCCTATCTGTGGGTGCGTAAGCACGCCAAGAACCTATTGCGGGAACCCCTTTCGTCTGTTTCTGGAGCGGGCTGCAGCTCTTTTGAGCATGCCACCAAACAGGAAAAGACGCGTACGGAAACGCCAGCAGGAACCTAAACGAGCTAAGTGGATTATAGAGAGCCGGGGAAATGAGGGTCAACGCGAACGCGCCACGATTTACATATATGCAAGCCTGCCCGGCTACACCGCCGGGCTCCACAGGTGCAAGGCTTCTTCTGCAATCAAATCCGGCATCTCCTCGGGAAAGAAGAGGTTCGCTTCCTCAATACGCCGGACGCCGCGCGAGCCGGGCAATGTCTTATCCAGCCAGTCGGCCCACTTTACGGGAAACAGGGTGTCTTTCAATCCCCACACCATGCGGGCCGGGCCTTTCCATGCACGCAACTGCTCGCGAACCGGTACCAGGACATTGGTTGCCAGGGCGGCGGCGTAGGCATCTGCCTGCGCTTTTCTGAGCGGGCTTTCCACGAGAGGCTGCAGATAGGTCTCGATTGTTTCGTCGGAGAAGCGCTCGGGCCAGGTATACGTCAATCCCCCCAAGCCCTTGGGAGAGCGCGCAATGTTCTTGTCTTTGACTTCGGGAACGATGACCTTCTCTACAAACAGGCCTTTCTTTGCCAGCTCGGCGAAGAGGAGAAAGCCCGCGGGTGGGTTGTTTTCATCCACATCACAGTTGGTGAGGAGCAGTGTGCGCACGCGCTCCGGATGCCGCGCCACAAACAACTGGGAGACAAGTCCGCCACTATCGTTGGCGATGAGATCGACGCTGTCGATTCTGAGAGCGTCAAGCAAGGCTGCGAGCATTTCGACCTGCGTTTCCGGCGTGATTGCCTGCTGCTGCGGAACCTGCGTGTAGCCGAGGCCCATGACGTCTGGCGCGATGCAGCGGCGATGCGTATGCAGGCGCTCAAGAGAGCCGCGCCACTGATAGCTGTTCAGCGGGTATCCATGGAGGAAGAGGGCGGCGGGTCCGTGGCCGTGTTCTACATACGCCGTGCGGCACATTGGCAGGTTTGCATAGCGGCGATGTGCGTGGTACCAGGCGGAATCAATTTTGGGATGAGACTGTTTTGCGAATCCCAGCGGGCGCAACGCAGCAGTGGCCAACGTTGCTGAGGCTGCTTCAAGAAAACGTCTGCGATTGAGACTAAGAGGGCTTGATGGGTGAGTGTTCATGCAGCCAGTATGGCGGGGGAACCATTCTTGATGCGCGCATTTTCCGCCGCATTTGAGCACAAACGGACACTCAAATTAAGTTGCCGATGAGGCTTCCTGAAGCAGACGCTTCATGACTCGCGGAGGTACGCCCATGAGGCGCTGCATGTGGCGCGCCATGTGGCTCTGATGCGCAAAGCCTGCCTGCTGCGCTATCTCAACCATGGACAGATGGTCGTGCATCAGCAGCGCCTTGGCGCGCTCTACGCGGCGCTGGATTACATATTGATGGACAGACAAACCAGTGGCTTTACGAAAAGTCGCCTTGATGTGCGTTGCGCCTACGCCGGCAATGGCAGCAACCTGGCTGAGAGATAAATCTTCGCCGAGATTTTCTTCAATAAAAGACAGGACGCGCTTGAGGCGATGGCCGCCGAGTTGCTGGCCCGCAGAGGAAAGCTCTTTTGCCAGCGAGCTGTGCTGCGTGACGAGACGAGAGGCGAGCGCCGCGGTCAGCCCTTCCAGATATAGCCGCCCGGAGGGAAAGTTCAGCTCCATTTCGCGCTTGATGGCCCAGCTCAGCGACTCCAACTCGCGGTCACGCACCTGGAAGCGGTTGCGCATTTCAAGTTGCGCGCCATTCAGTTCAAGCTCGTTGGCTGCGGCTCGCAGAGTGCTCTCCGGCAGAACGAGCAGAAGGCTGGCGTCATTGGCATCGTGCATCTGCCAGCGGGCAGGCGTCTGTGCCGGGATGATGTCCATATCGCCGTGCACGGCGGTTCCGCGAAACTGGCGGCCATCGCGGCGGCAGCTCATGAGCGCAGGCGCTCCAAGATGCACGCTGAGAAGAACCCTGTCCAGCCCCGGCACGTCCAGCACACCTTCGGAGTCCTTGCGGTGCTGAAAGACAAAGCCGTCTGCCGTGGCGGACTGGGCAAGAATCTTTACCTGGCTCTCCGGTGGCATCCATGCACCTCACTTGATGGATTGGATGTATCTGGACTGGATAGGAACGTGCTTTTTGCGGGAAAGAGCAAACCCCGCCGGGCTTACGCCGGGCGGGGTTTGGGATTTGGGACCGCGTCCTTGTTACTTGCCGGACGGCTTGGCCGCCGGGTGGGCGGTCGGCGCGGGAGCCGAAGGAGCCGGGGTCGGAGGAGCCGGAACACCGGACTTGGTGTTGTAGGCATCGAGAACGGCCTTGGTGATGTCCACCGACTGCGCCGCGTAGAGCACGAGCGGAGCCTGCTGCTCGGACTGCGAAGCATCGATTACGAGCGTGTAGCCGTTGGTCTTGGCGTAGTCGAGGAGGAGCTGGTCAACCTTCTGGGCAATCTTGCCGAAGGTCTCCTGGAGAGCCTGCTGGTAGTCGTTATTGGCGTCTTCGCCGAGGCGCTGGGCCTGCTTCTTCTTGTCGTCGATGGTCTTGGCGCGGTTGTTGCGCTCGGCATCAGAGAGGTTGGCGCCCTGTGCCTGGAGCTGCTTGGTAAGCGTGTCGATCTCCGTGCTCAGCGTCTGGAGCTGGCTGCGCTGGGGCTCAAACTTCTTCTGCACGTCGCCGAGGTCACGCTGGAACTCGTTGGTCTGGAAGACGGCGGCCTGGAAGGCAATGACGGCAACCTTGGCGGAGGCCGGGGCGGCGGCGGTTTGGGCATTCACGTTCACGGCGGCACCGGAGACGAGGGCGGCGCCAAGAACGGCGGCGATAGCGGAAATACGCTTCATGCGGATAAGAAACTCCTTCTTAGAGCCCCTGCGGGAGGGCGAACGGGCATAGGACATCCCCGAACTGCCTTTGAAACTCCGTGGTCTTTTTGGGGGGCGATGCACCGGGTAGGGTACAGGCGGGTAAAGACTCTGACGGCAATTCCCAGCAGGAACTTACTTAGGGGTGATTATAGGAGGCGAGAGGGGGGGAGTCAAAGGGGCAAGAGGTTAAAAAAACAGGGTACAGGGTGCGGGGTACAGGGGAAAGGCTAAAGAGAGGGACTGAGGGACTTAGGGGACTGGCCGGTGGGTGGTGTGGTAGCTTGGCTGTCCGATGGAGATTGCCATGCGTTTTCGCTTTCTGTTGGTTGCGGGGCTGTTGTTTGTTGGGGTTGCGGGGTGGGGGCAGAGGAAGCCGGGGAGTCCGGTGGAGCATTTGCCGCCGAATATTGAGGTGCTTTCGTATTTTGGCGAAAGGCCGGATATTGCGCCGGACAACGAGCACATTGCGTTTATGGAAAAAAGCTTTGGCGACGCGATGGTGATTGATTTGAAGACGCGGGTTATTCGGTGCCTGACGTGCAATGTGCCGAATACGGCGTTTTTGCGGGTGATGTATCTGCCGACGGGCGACATGCTGCTGGTGGGGCCGCAGCACTTTACGGACATTCACACGAGCCGGACGCGGGATAACGAGCTTTGGTTTTTGAGCAAGAAGCCGGGGTCGAAGGCTGTGCCGATGGGCGTGAAGCTGAGCGAGGGGATTGCGATTTCCAAGATTAGTAATAAGGTGGCTTTCTCCGAGCTGCCTGCGCAGGTGCCGGGGATGCCTGCGCTGGATTCAGACCTTGTTACCGCTGAGGTGGATTTGTCAGGACCGGTGCCTACGCTCACCAATCGCAAGGTGGTTTATGTGAGCCACACGGACTCGTGCAGGCTGGAGGCCCAGGACTTTTATGACAACGACAGCAAGATGACTTTTACCTGCTATGACAATCACGATATGGCGAAGGGCGACCAGTATGCGTATGTGATGGGGATTGATTTGAAGACAATGGCGGTGAGGAATTTTTCGCAGTCGCCGGATACGTATAACGAGACGGAAGGGATTTTTCCGGATGGGCTGCATACCTGCGTGGAAGGCGACAGGCATGTGGCGCAGATGGGCGGGCATCACGGGAATATGCACATTGATATTTACAAGCTGAGGCTCGATGGCACGGGGAAGGACTTTGTGCGGCTGACTCGGTTTAACGATTACGAGGGGTACAAGTCGTCGAATCCGGTGGTCTCTACTGATGGGAAGTTTATGGCGTTCCAGATGGGGAGAAGCGGCGAAGAGGCGGGCGTGGGGTATGGGGTGTTTTTGTTTCGCTTTTAGCGAAACAAAGGGAGTAGGGACAAGGGGAATAGGGCGTAGAAAGCAAAAGCGGGTTTTGGGCTGGTTGCGCCTGGTTGGCACACTGTCGAGGCTTCTACCGTGGTGCGAATTGGCCTACAATGCCGGAATGATATTCCCGTCTGGCTTTTCTGGTCGCCGTGGTGTGCGGTTATTGCTGGCTGTGTTGCTGTTGAGTGCCCTGGGGTATGCGCAGAACCCTCCGCAGAAGCCTGCTTCTGATGAGGATGACAGCCATCCGATTGGCGTTACGCCGGACGACGTGGCTACGATGACGCCTGAAGAGCGCTTGAATCTGTGCTGGCAGATGCTCACGGACAATGCGCAGGATGCGAAGCACTTTGAGGGCCGCATCCAGGCGCTGAGCGCGTTGAGCAACCTGGGGACGAATGCGCGGGCGAACAACCTGATTGCCGCGGCGATGCAGGACACCAACGTAGATGTGCGCACGGCTGCGGTGCTTGCGGCGGGCAATAGCAAGTCGCGCGTGCTGGTGCCGCCGATGATGAAGCTGCTGGATGATCCTGAGCCGCAGGTTGTTTTTGCGGCGGCGACGACATTGTGGCGGCAGTTCAACGACAAGAGCGGCGAGGATATCCTGGCGGCGATTGCGGCAGGCGGGCGCAAGGCGAATGCGGGCCTGATTCATGGCGCGGTTCATGATATGTCGCGCACGATGCACAGCCAGTCGGCGATGGAGAAGCTGGCGCTTACGACCGGGGCGGGCATGGCGCTGGGGCCGTTCGGGTTTTCTGTGCAGGCGATTGAGTATGCGCGCAAGAATGGAGCGGATTCGGCGCGGATACAGGCGATCAATCTGCTGGCGGAGGAAAAGAACGAAGAAGTGCGCGAGGAGATGCAGGCGGCGCTGGGCGACAAGGACCCCGGCGTGCGCGCTACGGCTGCGAAGATATTGGGGAGCTATCACCGGGTGCAGGATGCTGAAGCGATTGCGGCGCTGCTGGATGATGTGAAGCTGCCGGTGCGGTTGTCCGCGGCTGCGGGATATATCGAATGCGTGAGTGGCGGGCAAAAGGCAGGGAGCAGGGAACAGGGAATAGGGAGTAGAAAGCAAAAACCCCGGCCCTGATGCTGGGTTTTGTGGGTATCCCAAGTCCCCAAGTGCGAGAGACCTGGGGCACCCAGCCTATCTATATTGATGGCTGAGATTTGAAAGCAAAAGAAGAAGGGCGCGGCTTTTGGCCGCGCCCTGTTGTTTTCTACTCCCTATTCCCTACTCCCTGCTTTTAGAACGTCGTGGAGACGGTCAGGCGGAAGGTCTTACGCGGTTCGCGGAAGAGGTTCTGTGCGCCGTAGGCCTGGATGACTTCGTTGTAGGTGTAGTCGCCTGCGCCGCCGACGGGGAACATGTCGCGGGTAATCAACTGCGCCGAGCAGCTCTGGTTCTTTCCGGTGGAGAGAATGCCGGTGCAATAGGGCCGCTCGTAGAGGCGGAGCGGGTTGTAGGCGTAGTAGATGCGGATGGGCGCGTTGATGATGGGCATCATCGCGGAGATTTCACCGCCGAGCGACATGCGCGGCACGATGTTGGTTCCGGAGATGGGGTGGATGTTGCGAACAAAGCCCACCTGCGAGCCGGGGATGCCGCCCTGGCAGGAGCCGTTGTTGTAAACCGGGCAGCCATAGAGCGGGGCAATCAGCGAAGCGAAGCCTTCAGGGCTCTGCTTGAGCTGGCCACGATTGAGGGCCATGTCCATGCCGAAGTCGTCGAAGAACGAGAAGGTGACCGGACCGGCGATGGGGATGCGGTACTCGATGTTGCTGCTGAAGTTGGTGTCGCCGCCGATGGAGGCCACGCCGTAGACCGGGATGGGCACCTGGATGCACTGGTTCAACTGCGGCTGGGTCGGGTCACGCGGAACGCACTGGCCGTCCGGGTTGGTGAGCTGGACGGTGGTGCGGTTGGGCACGTAGCCGTAGGGCGTTGCGGCGCGTACGTCAAAGCCGCGCAGTTCGTTTTCGCCACCGGCGTAGAAACGGTTGTTCGGGGGCGCCACGTCTCCGCCGAAGCCCTGGATGTAAGCCAACTGCGCGCGCAGGGCGAGCACGTTGCGGCCGTTCGGGTCGAAGTGGAGATAGTGGATGGAGTGGTAGCTCTTGTAGGCCACGGCAGGCGAGAAGTAACGCAGGTTGCCTCCGATGCCGGAGAACTGGAAGACCGCCGTGTATTCCTTGCCCTGACGGGGACGCTGCGGGTTGTTCACCGTGTTGTACACGTAGCTGAACGAGGCCGAGCTGTTCACGATGCCGTCAAGCGCGTTGGAGCCCTGAATGCCCGACCGGAAGCTGATGGTCTGGAAGAAGCTCTGCGACGCGGTGGAGAAGGCCGAGATGGACGAGCGGGTCAACGAGTAGGTGAAGCCGACGCGCTGGAAGCTGTGACGCTTGAGCGGGTAGCTGACCGAGAAGTTGACGCCCTTGGAGGCCTGGTTGTAGTTCTGCACCAGCGACTGCTGCGCCGCGGTCAGGTTGGCCGAGAGGCCGGTGGTCGCCTGATAGTTCTTGGCTGCGTTGTAGTCCTGCTTCTGGTCGAAGATCTGGAAGCCGAGGTTCAGCGGGCGGTTGCGGACGTAAGGCTCGGTGAAGCCGAAGAGGAACTGGCGGTTCACGTTGCCGAGGTTGCCCTGCACGCTGAGGGTTTCACCCAAGCCGAGGAAGTTGTTGGTCTGGTAGTTGACGCCGAGGAAGGCTCCGGAAAGGCCGCTGACGCCGCCGTTCAGACCGATGGAGTTCTTGCCCTTTTCCTTGACCTTGAGGAGCAGATCCACGGTACCGGCTTCGGTATCCTGATGCGCTTCGGAGTCCTGATCCACCTTGAGCGGCTCGAAGTATTCGAGCTGGTTGAGGCGGTTGAGGGAGTACTCCCAGAGCTGCGAGTTGTAGACCTGACCTTCTTCGAGCATCAGCTCGCGGCGGATGACCTTGTCGCGGGTGATGGTGTTGCCGCTGAACTCAATGCGGGAGACGTAGAAGGGCTTGCCTTCATCGATATCGACGTTGAGGGTGACGGTGTGGTTGGTTTCGTCAAACTTGGGCTCGGGAATGGCGCCGAAGTTGATGTAACCGAGGCCGCCGTAGGCCTTCTTGAGGGCTTCATCGCCCTTGCCGATGGCAGTGGCGCTGAACCAGTCGCCGTCCTTGATGGGATAGCTGGCGCGGAGGGCCTTGACGTTGGTGACGGCCTTGTTACCGGTGAAGGTGATTTCCTTCAGGCGGTAGCGCGCACCCTCTTCAATGGGCATGAGGATATCGACGCGCTTGCCCTTGTTGGGGCGGAAGGTGAAGAGATTGAGGCCGCCCTGGTCGCGAATCTGCGTCTTGGGCTCTTCGACGGCTGCCATGGCGTAGCCGCGGTCGCGATAGGCCTGGCGGACACGCTCGGAGTCTTCTTCCAGCTTGGACGAGTCGAAGGTCTTGGCGAAGAGATTCTCAAAGATGATGGAGTACGGAATGCCGACCGGCTTGAGGTTGGCCATGGAGCGGCGAAGAAGCAGCGCGCTGACGTGCTGGTTGCCGGCAAACTGAATCTTGCCGACCTTAACCGTCGGGCCTTCCTTGATGTTGAAGATGAGCTGCACGGAGGCCGGCGGAATGGTCTTGACTTCCGTCTTGATGGTGGAGAACTGGTGGCCGTGCTCGGCGAGGATTTCGCGGAGAACCGCTTCGGCGCGCTTTACCTTGGTGGGGTCAAACTGGCTTTCGACGGAGAGCGAGACCTTTTCCTTCTTGAAGCGGTCGAGAACGTCGGACTGCGAGACGGCGTTCAGGCCCTTGTAGGTGATGTCGCGGATGGTGGGCTTTTCCTGCACGTAGACGTTCAGGATGACGCCCTTGTCGGAGTCTTCGCGCTCGATGCGGAGGTTCTCGAAGTAGCCGGTGTTCCAGAGCGAGTTGAAGTCGCGCTCGACGGAAGTGGCGTCGTACGTGTCGCCGATGTGCGTGAAGAGACGCGCAAGGATGGTTTCCTTGGGAATGCGGCGGTTACCGATGACGCGAATCTGTTCGACGGTCTGGCCAGCGTTCTGCGCGTAGGCGTAGTTGGCTGCGGAGTGGCTTGTGGCGGCAGCAAAAACAAGCGCGGCGACGACGACGAGTCGTGCGAAAAGGCCGTGGGCCTTGCGCGCTGAAGTGATGTGCCGGTTCTTCAATAGGCCGTCAGCCGGAGTTACAACCGGATTCTGCGGCAGACACATGCCGTTATCGTGCGAGTCTAGCTTCAAGTTCACGGGAAGAATATGCACACCCTCATTACGAAACAAAAATCTGGTCCGGCCGCTGGCGGAAAAGACGATTATATTGGACGCACCTTGCCCTCGCCCAATTTCCCCTCGCCTGGTTCTGCTGGCGGCTTTTTCATTTCCGGCGCGGGGCCTGCCCTGCCGGAGCGCATTGAAAAGCCTACCCCTTGAGTCTATCGGACCGGATTGAGATTTGGCCCATCCGGCGCGATGTTTCTCTCGCTGCCCGTATTGCCTGGCTGCTCGGGTTCTTAGACGCGCCAGATGGCGCGGGGCAACCGGGGAGATGCGAGCTATTAGCTTTTAGCTGTTCGCTCTTAGCTTTTTCGCAAAATTGAGGTGGTGCGAGCCTGGTTCCCAGTTCCCCCGGCTTTCAGGGCCGTGAATGCCTGTAAAGAAAACTGGGGAACCACAGGCTCTCCCGCTTGCTGAGCTAAGAGCTGGGTAGCTGCAGTTTGGCATCTGGAGGGGCGGGACGGGCATCCATACAGAAAGAATGCCTATGCAAGACGCTTCTTCTATCTACGATTTTTCTGCAAACCTGCTCGACGGCACGCCACTGGACCTCTCCTACTTTCGCGGGCATGTGCTGCTGGTGGTGAATACGGCCTCGAAATGCGGGTTTACACCGCAGTATGCAGCCCTGGAGCAGCTTTATAAACAGTACGGCAGCCGGGGATTTGAGGTGCTGGCCTTTCCGTCGAACCAGTTCGGCAAGCAGGAGCCGGGGAGTGCGGCGGAGATTGCCGAGTTCTGCGAGCGGAATTTTGGGGTTAGCTTCCCAGTGTTCGCCAAAATCGACGTGAACGGGCCGGATACCCACCCGCTGTACCAGTGGCTGAAACGGGAGAAGCCCGGCATGTTTGGGATTGGGCGGATTCCGTGGAATTTTACGAAGTTCCTTATCAGCCGGAATGGGCAGGTGGTGGGGCGGTTTGCGCCTTCTACGGCTCCGGAGAAGCTGGGCTTTGAGATTGAGCGGTTGCTGGGTACAAAATAATCAGCCGTCGAAGCGGTAGGCGCTGATGGCGGCGTCCATGGGCTCGTCGCTGAAGATTTGCTTGCCGGGGGCTGCTCCGCCGGCGCCTGCGGCTACCATCAGCGGAATTAAGTGCTCCTCGCGGGGATGGGCGAAGTCGGCGCTGGGCGCGTGGCTCCATTCGGCCAGGCGTGCAGTGCGGGCGGGTTCGGGCTGCTCGACGGCTTCGGTGAGCCAGTGGTCGAAGATGCGGGAGAGGCCGAGGGTCTGCGGCTGCATGAAGGCGCGGAGGTTGTGGAAGGTCATTCCGCTGCCGAGGATGAGCACGCCTTCGTCACGCAGCGGGGCCAGGGCGCGGCCTGCGGCGATGTGCAGAGCCGGGTCGAGGGATTCCACGAGCGAGAGTGTGACGACGGGAATTTGAGCCTCTGGAAAAGCTACTTTGAGCGGCACGAAGACGCCGTGGTCGTAGCCGCGTGTGGCGCTTTCGGCGGTGGGCAGGCCGGCTGCTTGAAGGAGTTCCCTTACCCGGTGCGCCAGTTCGGGGTTTCCCGGCGCGGGCCATGTGAGCTGGTAGGTATGCGGCGGGAAGCCGTAGTAGTCGAAGATCAGCTCGGGATGCGCGGCGGTGCTGACGGTGAAGGCTGGCTCTTCCCAGTGGCCGCTGATGACGAGCAGGGCTTTGGGCGGTGCAGGCAGCGTGGCGGCGATGCCTTCAAGGAAATGTTGGGTGGCGTGCCAGGTGTCGGCTGGACCCCAGGTCCAGTCCATGAAAAAGCACGGGCCGCCGCCGTGGGGCAGGAAGAGGGAGGGCTGGCGCTGCGGGTTTTCGCTCATGGCTATGGCTCGATGGCGAAGACGGCGTAGACCGTGGCTTCTTCGCGGATGGTTTGCGGGCGGATTTCGAGTGCGGGCGCGGGTACCAGAGCTCCTACTGCTGATGCCATCCCTCCTCCCACCCCGTAGCCTATGCCGTTTGGATGGGCGAAGAAGATTCTTGTATTTGGCGTCTCATTGCTGGCGTAGATGAGTGCGCCGAGCTTTACGTTCAGCCCGGCGGCCATCTGTTCCGCTACGGCGCGGGCCTTGACGAGAGCTGTGGCAGCGGCTTTTGCCTGGAGCGCTTTGCGGTCGGATAGACGCCATTCGATGTTGCCTGTCTCGTTTGCTCCCGTAGCAATGGCAAGACGAATTACCTCTGCCGCGTCTTTCGGAGTGGCGCTGACGGTCCAGTTCTGGCGAAAGATGAACTGGCGCTTTGCGCGGTCTTCCGGCGTGTCTTTTTCGTTGAAGTTCGTGTTCCGCTGCAGGCTTTGCCCGCCGCTTTCTATGCTCTTGTCTTCCACACCGGCTTTATGAAGAGCGGCGAGAATTGCCTGCGAGCGCTTGCCGGCATCGGCGTAGGTGCTGTCGGAATTGGGGCCGAAGATCTCAAATCCGACGTTGATGGCGGCGATGTCGGCTGTCTCCGTCGCTTCATCCGTGGTGCTGATGGCGATGGTCTTGTTGTCGCGGTTGATCTGGATGGTTTGCGCGGAGGCCGCGGCGGCAACACAAAGAACGGCAAGCGCAGGTATTGCGGCTTTTCGGAAATTCATCGCGGTAACTCCCTGATACGCAGCGGAAGAGCCGCCGGGACCATGCTGTTTCGCATCAAAACGCCTTACTCAATTCCAAAGACGGCGTGGACTGTGGCCTGGCGCGTGACGGTGTGCGGCTCGATGGCCAGCGGTTCCGGCGCGGATGCGACCCACGCCTTCATCGCCATCACGCGCGGGCGAATGACGGACTCCGCCGAAAGCTCATTGCTGACGTAGACAAGATTACCGAGCTTGACGCCCATGCCTTTGGCCAGCACAGCGGCGTTTTCCCGGGCGCGGGTGGCGGCCTTGTCGAGCGCCTGCTGTTCGAGGGCTTTTTCATCTTTGACGGTCCACTCGATTTCGCCGCTGGAGTTGGCTCCGGCATTGACGGCGGTGTCCAGAATTTCGGCGGCGCGGGATGGGGAGGTTTTTACCGTCCACTGCTGCGAGAGCTTGAAGAGGCTCTGCTTGTTTTTGCCGGTGGGGTCGTAATAGCGGTTGAGGTACTGCGATTGGCTGCGGATTTCGCTGTCGGCAATGCCCGCGCCCTTGACGGCGCTGATGATGGCGTTGGAGGTGCGCGAGCCTGTGGCGTAGGCCGACTTGGCATCCTGCGGGTCGGTCTCAAAGCCGATGTGCAGGATGGCCACGTCCGGCTCAGCGGTTACCGTCTCAGTTGCGGAGACGGAAAGCGTGCGGTTGGCGGAACCGATTGCGAGCTGCGGCTGGCCAATCTGCTGTGCGCCTGCCGCGGCGCTGGAAACGAAGATAGCTCCCAACATGGCTACCGGGAGAAGAGAAACTTTCATCGAGCTTGCCCCCTTACTCTTGCTTGGACGTAGACCAGCTTACTTCTTCTCCGCGTATTTTTCGCCAAACTGGCGCAACTTGGCGAGCGTGGCGGCGGCCTCGCCGGAGTCGATTGCTTCCGCGCCGCGGGCTACGCCTTCTTTTAAGTCGCCTGCGATGCCTGCGGCGACCAGAGCGGCTGCGGCGTTGAGCAGGACAATGTCGCGGCGCGCGCCGGGGATGCCGGTGATTACGTCGTAGAGCAGCGAGGTGTTCATGTCTACGTCGCCGCCGGTGAAGTCTTCGAGCTTGGCGACGGGGAGGCCTGCCATCTCTGGCGTGATGCGGGCGGCCTTCATGGTGGGCGGCTTGCCGGGCTCTTCTTCAAAGACTCGCGCTACGACGGACTCGCCTGTGGTTGTTAATTCGTCGATGCCGTCGGAGCCGTGCACGATGAAGGCGTGTTTTGCGCCGAGCGTGGACAGCGTGCGGCCTACGAGCAGCACGCGGCTGGGTGCGAGAACGCCGATGACCTGATTACGCGCTCCGGCAGGGTTGGTGATGGGGCCAGCGAGGTTGAAGATGGTGCGGAAGCCGAGCGATTTGCGCAGCGGGCCGATGGCTTTTGCCGTGGGGTGATAGTGCGGCGCGTAGAGAAAGACGAAGCCCGTGGTGCGGAGGCATTCCGCGGCGAGCTCGGGGCCGAGCGTGATGGGCACGCCTAACGCTTCGAGCACGTCTGCAGAGCCACAGCGCGAGGTGACGGCGCGGTTGCCGTGTTTGGCAACCTTGGCTCCGGCGGCTGCGGCTACAAGCGCCGCGCCGGACGAGATGTTGAAGGTAAGCGGGCCGCCGCCGCCGGTGCCGCAGGTATCGACAAGCTCTTCGCGCTCGGCATCCGTGAGCGGAACGGGCACGGAGTTGGCGCGCATGACATCGACGAAGCCCGCAAGCTCGGCGGCCTGCTCGCCGCGTGTGGCCATGACCGCCAGCAGGGCTGCGGTTTCTACTTCCGGCACGTTGCCGGTGAGGATTTCCTTCAGTACATCGGCGGCCTGCTCACGCGTGAGCGCGGAGCCGTCTTCGGCAAGGGGTTTTAACAGTTCTTTGACATGACTCATTATGTTGGGCTCGTATTTCCCTTTGTATCTCTCATTATGGTAACGCCCGAATATGCGTCCCACTTACTGGTGGTTCTCGTCACACTGTGCGTTGCCGGTCGTAAGCTGTGGGCGCTAGTATGCAGGTACCGCTGGCCTGTGCAGTTTTTTCACTCTCAAAAAATCTTTCAGCGGCGTGGCGGTTCCAAAGACATTATGAAAATTCACGAGTACCAGGCGAAGGAAATCCTTGCGAAGTACGGCGTGGCCGTGCCCAAGGGCGAAGTGGCGAATACGCCGGAAGAGGCTTCTGCCGTGGCGCGGAAGCTGTTTGCCGAGGGCGCGAATGGCGTGGTTGTGAAAGCGCAGATTCATGCCGGAGGCCGCGGCAAGGGCGGCGGTGTGAAAGTCGCCAAGACGCGCGAGGATGCCGAAGAGCATGTGAAGAACATTCTCGGCATGCAGCTGATTACGCACCAGACCGGGCCGCAGGGGCAGAAGGTGCAGCGGTTGCTGATTGAAGAGACGGCTGCGATTGACCGCGAGCTTTATCTGGGCATTGTTCTCGACCGTGCGCAGGGCAAGCTGGTCTTTATGGCTTCGCAGGCGGGCGGCATGGAGATTGAAGAAGTTGCCGCGAAGGACCCTAGCGCTATCTACAAGGAAGCGATTGACCCGGCGATTGGGCTTGGAGCGTACCAGGCGCGCAAGCTGGCCTTTGCGCTGGGGCTGAAGCCGACGCAGATTAACGATGCAGTGAAATTCTTGCAGAGCTTGTACAAGGCGTTTATTGAAACCGACGCTTCGTTGCTTGAGATTAATCCTTTCATTACGACGAAGGATGACAAGCTGTTTGCGCTGGACGCGAAGATGAACTTCGACGACAACGCGTTGTTCCGTCATCCCGAAATCAAGGCGCTGCGCGACGTGGCGGAGGAAGACCCGCTCGAAGTGGAAGCGAGCAAGTATGCGTTGAACTACATCAAGCTGGATGGCTCGATTGCCTGCATGGTGAACGGCGCGGGCCTTGCGATGGCGACGATGGACATTATTCAGTACGCGGGCGGTTCGCCGGCGAACTTCCTTGATGTGGGCGGCGGTGCTACACAGGAGCAGATTGAGCATGCGTTTGCGATTCTGCTTTCCGACGCGAACGTGAAGGCCATCTTCATCAATATCTTTGGCGGTATTTTGCGTGTGGACCGGCTGGCGACGGGTGTTGTGGCGGCGGCGAAGAACCTGAATGTGCAGGTTCCGATTGTGCTGCGGCTTGAGGGCACGAATGTCGAGGAAGGCCGCAAGATTCTTAAGGAATCAGGATTGAATTTCCAAGTCGGAGCAACGATGAAGGAAGCAGCGGAATTGGTGGTAGCAGCCGCGAAGGGAGTGGCAGCCTAGAGGCAGCTTCTAGCCTCTAGCTGCTAGCTTCCAGCTAAAAGCAGAGCAAGATTTTCGATGGGGATGGCTGTTGGCGCAAGATTTTCAGGATCTTATAGTTTGGCAACGAGCAATGCAGATGACCGTTGCAATCTATGAGTTGACTCGGACATTTCCCAAAGATGAGCAGTATGGATTGACTTCGCAGTTGCGTCGCGCCAGTGTTTCGGTTGCAAGCAATATTGCGGAGGGTCGAGGAAGAGGGACCGATTGGCGAGTTCAGGCAGTTCTTGAATATTGCACAAGGTTCAACATATGAAGTTCAAACCCAGCTTCTTGTTGCAAAGCAGCTTAAGATTGGTGATTCGGCCTTATTGAAGCAATCCGAATCTCTCTGTGTCGAGACATCCAAGATGCTCGGGGCGTTCATCCAGTCTTTGAAGAGCTAGTAGCTAGAAGCTAGAAGCTAGGAGCTGTATTTCATGGCGGTTCTTGTTAATAACGACACGCGGCTCATTGTTCAGGGCATTACGGGTAAGGAAGGCACGTTCCACGCGAAGGGCTGCGCTGAGTACGGCACGAAAGTTGTTGGCGGCGTGACTCCGGGCAAGGGCCGAACGGTTCACGAAGACTGGCCGGTGTTTAACACCGTTGCCGATGCGGTGAAGGAAACAGGCGCGAATGCGACGATGATTTTTGTGCCACCACCGTTTGCTGCCGATGCGATTCTCGAAGCTGAGGACGCAGGGATTCCGCTGATTGTCTGCATTACGGAGGGCATTCCGACACTGGACATGGTGAAGGTGTGGACGAAGATTAAGCACTCTTCTTCGCGGCTGATTGGGCCGAACTGCCCTGGCGTGATTTCTCCGGGCATGGCGAAGATTGGCATTATGCCGGGGCGGATTCATAAGCAGGGCTCGGTGGGCATTGTGTCGAAGTCGGGCACGCTGACTTACGAGGCTGTGCACCAGCTCACGCAGCGCGGGATTGGGCAGTCTACGGCTATCGGCATTGGCGGCGATCCGATTATCGGAACGACGCACATCGATGCGTTGAAGCTGCTCAATGACGATCCTGACACCGAAGCCATCATCATGATTGGCGAGATTGGCGGAACGGCTGAGATTGAGGCCGCGGCATGGGTCAAGGCCAATGTGAAGAAGCCTGTTGTGGGCTTCATCGCGGGGCAGACGGCGCCTCCGGGACGGCGTATGGGCCATGCGGGCGCCATCATCTCTGGCGGTGAAGGCACTGCGGCCAGCAAGATGGATGCTATGCGTGAGGCTGGCATTCATGTTGTGGTTTCGCCTGCGGAGATGGGTGAGACGCTGGCTAAGGCGATTGGGAAGTAAAGGCAGCTATTAGCCGTTAGCTCTTAGCTTTTAGCTAAAACCAAAGGCCCACCTTGCGGTGGGCCTTTCTGCTTTCTTTTTGTGCGCTTGATTGCCGGGGATAAATCTCCGGCCTGCCTTCTTACCAAACCCTGCAAGGATTGGCGCTGACCATCTTGTCGGTCTTTTTGCACTTGAAGCTCTGTGCGAACTCCGGCAAATCCTGCAGGATGGTGTTGGTTCGGTACTCGTCCGGCGCGTGGGGGTCGGTCTGCGCCTGGGTGCGTAGCTGCTCGGGGCGCGTCTGCGTGCACCACTGCTGCGCGTAGGCAATCCAGAAGCGCTGATCCGCGGTGTATCCGTCCTTTGTGGCGGTGATGTCTACGTGGTTGAGCTTGTTCTGCTCTTCCCATGCAAGCCATGCCAGCCACAGGCCGCCAAGGTCGGCGAGGTTTTCGCCGAGCGTGAGCTTGCCGTTGAGGTGAACACCGGGCACGGCTTCAATGGCGTCATACTGATTGACCATGCACTGCGCGCGCTGCGTGAACTTCTCGCCGTCTTCCTTAGTCCACCAGTCTTTCAGGTTGCCGTCCTTGTCGAACTGGCGGCCTTCATCGTCAAAGCCGTGCGTGAGCTCGTGGCCGATGGTGGAGCCCATGTCGCCGTAGTTGGCGGCGTCGTCTTCCTTGTTGCTGAAGAAGGGCGGCTGGAAGTATCCGGCGGGGAAGTTGACGTTGTTCTGCTGCGGGTCGTAGTAGGCGTTGACCGTGGGCGGTGTCATGCCCCACTCGCCTTTGTCTACCGGCTTGCCAATCTTCGCGAGGTCGCGATTGAACTCGAACTCATGTGCGCGAATCTGGTTGCCCAGAGCGTCGCCGCGTGTGATGGAGAGTGAAGAGTAGTCGCGCCACTTGTCGGGATAGCCGATTTTGTTCATGACCCCGTGCAGCTTTTCCTTCGCCTTTACCTTGGTCTCCGCGCTCATCCAGTCGAGGCCGTCGATGTCCTTGCCCATCGCATCTTCAATGGCAACGGTCATCGCCGAGGCGCGCTGCCTGGCGTCGGGCGGGAAATACTTCGCTACGTAAACCTGGCCGAGCGCTTCGCCCAGCTCGCGGTCAATGCGCGTGGTGCAGCGCTTCCAGCGGTCCTGCTGCTTTTCCGCGCCGTTCAAATCATGCGCGTAGAAGTTCCATGTCTCCTCGTCGAAGGCTGCGGGCATGGAGGTTCCTGCGAAGGCATGCAGAAGATGCCAGCGCAGATAGGTCTTGATCTGGTCGAGCGGCGTATCTTCCACCAGCGTGTTGAACTCAGCGAAGAACTTTGGCTGCGCGTCATTCATCTTGCCCGTGGTGGGTGCGTGCGTTACGGCGAGATAGTTGGCCAGCGAAAAGTGCGTGAGCGTCTTGCCGAACGTGGCCACATCGGTGGGATGGTTCAGGTTCTGCGGGTCGCGCTCTTCGGTAATGGTCAGCGAGGCTTTTGCGAGGCGGGTTTCGATAGCCAGCACTGTCTCGGCGTCTTTTGCGGCCTGCGCTTCCGGCTCGCCGGCGAGCGTGAGAATCTTCTTCACATGCTCGACGTACTGCTTGCGCTGCTCGACGGATTTGGCATCGGTGCGGGTGTAGTAGTCGCGCTCGGGCAGGCCAAGACCGCCTGCGCCGTAGAAGCTGATGACCTGGCTTGCGTCGGCAAAGTCCTGATTGGAGCCCATACCGAAGAAAGCATTTACGCCGATGTAGTGCAGATGCGCGATCAGCGCGGGCAGCTCCGCCCTGGACTTGAGCGCGGCGATGCGGTCCAGCTCCGGCTGAACGGGCGCGAGGCCCTGCTTGTCGATGGCGGCGGAGTCCATGCAGCTTGCGTACTCGTCGCCAATCTTCTGCTCGTTGGGCGTGCGCGAGGCGGAAGGCTTGGCGGCGGCTACTTCCAGAATCTCGCGCAGGTGCGTGCGGTTCAGTTCGTATAGCTCGGTAAAGCGGCCATAGGAGGCCTGGTCGGCGGGCAGCGGGTTGCGCTTGAACCAGTTGTTGCAGCTATAGCGGTAGAAGTTGTCGCAGGGGTCCACGGTCTTGTCAATGAGCGACGGGTCGAAGACTTTCAGCTCAGGCTTCTGTGCGTCTGACTGCGCAAGACAGGCCGGGGCAAGCGAGAAAACGGCAACGGCAGCAAGGGAAAGAGTTGTGCGCGACATGAAGGAACGATAGCAGAGATCAGAGATTACAGATCAGAAAAGCAAGCTTGTACACGCCTTCTCAACAGTAGAGTAGTTATCCAAATAGCTGGCTAGCAGAATCCATCTGTGAATGTATTGTCATGGAATCAACAGTTGACATTCGAGCATTCTGGGCTACTGACCCAGGTGTTGAATCGCCGCTTCCGGATGCGAAGCATGGGGATCGTCAAGCAGCGGCGCAGGAAGACGCTTTAGGTTCTTGTCGAGAAAGGCAAGGATATACGACTGTACCAGGGTAAGGTTGTGGAGCGCGTGTGCGGTTTGCTCTGGTGCACTGCCGGCATTGAGCGTTGGATAATCACTGAAACTGCCGTGGACCATGCCGGGCGGGTTGAGCACCACATCGTAGCTCCCCGCAGGACACCGGGCTAGCTGCACCTTCTGTTTTTGAAAGAAGGCCAGCTTTTGCTCGTGCGTCCCAAAGATGTGAGCCTCGTCGCGATAGGCTTCGAGAAAGAGCAGCGGATGCTGGATTGTCTTGCCATCAGGATATTCGGGCAGCGCTGCAATGGGCGGCATGGCTCCATCGAGATCCACGCAAGCTTGGAAGCGTGTATCAAGCTGACAGGCTCGCGCAGCGAAATCCGCTCCGGCGGAATGGCCCATTACTGCGACACGGCTCAGGGCGAGGCGGCCGGCTAGCGGGAAGTGTTTGGCTTTCGCGGTGTTCTCCTGAGTCAGGCGGTCAAGGACGAAACGCTCATCCGCAGCTCCCGCTTCGATTCCAAGCGCTACCTGATGCCCCATGCGCTCAAGGCGCTGATCCGGTGTGAGACCCGGCGGCGGTGTGTCTTCAAAGAATGGGACCAGCCGGCCATTGGGATAGACAACAACGTTCGCAGTACCGGGATGCTGGATTGCTGCCACTACGTATCCGCGGCTCACCAACGATTCAAGGAGCGAAGTATAGCCAAAGCTCGAACCGCCCGCTCCATGCGAGAAGATCACCACGGGAAACTGCCTGAGATTTCTGGCCGCCGGAGCATCCTCAACGACGTGCGAGTAGACGGCACCAGAGAGAATCTGCGACCACACCTCGCCATAGCCCTCACGCATGTGGGAGGCGATTTCCGGATCGGCATTAATCAACTTTGCTCCAGGTATGTATGCGCCGTGCGGTTCCGCAGCGAGACGCTCAATTGGATACCAGAGATAAACCATCAGCTCGCGGTTGCGCTTCGGATCCGCGCCAAGAGTGTCAAGGCGCGAGTTGTCGATCCAGTCATACGCGACCCTGCCAATGCCGTAAGAGCCTGAAGGCTCAGCGAGGCGATGAGGCTCGCTGGCATCCGCAATACTGCATGCGAACCATGCTGCGCTGAGAAATAGACGAGCAATGCGGTTCATGATGATACCTCTTGCACATCTGAAAAATACGACAGCCTGACGAGCATACTTAGAACACGTGACGAAGTGAGGTTTAGCTGACCTTTGAATTGGGAAGTTTGGTCCCAACTGTTGACACATTCATGCCATTTTCAAAAGTCCTGTGCTGCTCTTTCTACTCGTTGCAAATCAATTAGGCTGCCGGCTGTGCTTTGTCCTTGATTGCTGCAGTTGCCAGCATGCCACCTAGCCCCATTGTCTCCACTGCGGATGAAGGCACGATCACCATCGAGCCGCGCTCCTTGATGGCTTCATAGAGCATGTTCATTGCGCGCAGATGAAGTGCGACTGGATCATCCTTATAGATAGCCGCAGCCGCAGCGAATTTGTCGGCAATCTCAGTTTCGGCGGTGCCCAGAATTACACGTGCCCGGCGCTCACGTTCGGCCTGCGCCTCGCGCGACATCGCATCCTGTAGTTGCGCAGGAATCTGCACGTCACGAATCTCGACCGATTGCACGGTAATGCCCCAAGGATTGGTTTTGGAGTCGAGGACCTTTTGCAACTCTTCGCCCAGCATCTCGCGCTCGGCTAACACCTGGTGCAAGTCGTGTCGGCCAATTGATTCACGCAACGCGGTTTGTGCGCTCATTGTGATGGCGTCGTTGTAGTCTTCTACCTCAAGGATCGCTTTCTCGGCGTTCCAGACCATCCAGAAGATGATCGCGTCAACGTTCACCGGCACGGTATCACGTGTAAGCGTAGTCTCGGCTGACACATTGGCAACACGCACTCGTTGATCGACGAACTGGCTCAGAGTTTCGATGATCGGGATGATGAGACAAAGCCCTGGATTGCGGAGTCCGTCATAGCGGCCGAAATGTAGTTTTACGGCTTTCTCCCACTGGCGGACAACCTTGATAGCGTAAAGCAGGTAAATACCGATTATTGCCCCGACAATTATCGAGTAGGGCCGTTGCGTTGCAGCGGTGCCAATGCCTCCGGCGAGCAGGCATACAAAAAATGCTGCTACAGCTACGCTGTTCGTGTTCTGCAAGCTAATTTTCGGTGTCATACCTTCTCCTTCAGGACTGTCCTTTGGGCCAGGCCCGCAACTGCTCAACAAATTCGTCGATGGTGAACCCTGCGGCTCCAACACGTGCAATAGCGTCACCAGCAATTTGGCGCAACTGCCGCCCGCGTTCCGCTTCTGTACTTGGTAATTTCTGGGCGCTGATAAAGGTGCCCGTACCTTGTTGCGTCTCAATCAACCCGGTGAGTTCGAGCTCGCGATAGGCCCGTACCACCGTATTTGGGTTGATGGCTAGATCCACTGCGAGCTGCCTTACTGTGGGTAACTGATCGCCCGTCATAAGCGCACCTGACGCCAATGCCCCACAAACCAGATCGATAATCTGGCGGTAAACCGGCACGCCGCTTCCCGTATCCAATCGGAAGCGAAAGGGCGGATGCGGCTTCTTGGGTGTCACTTTCACAACAACTATTGTACTAGTATTATAGTACATGTCAACACTATTGAAATGCGGCCTCGATCAACGAGAAATCACCAGAGCGTTCACGGGGCAAATCCAAAAATTGAGAGAGCGGAACAGACTCGTGGAAACCGCTCGACCACATTTCCTTCATCTGCGCAAAGTACAATCAATATGGACATTTTTGTCCGAGGAGTTTTACGCAAGTGTCACAACGCACCTTCAGCATCATTAAGCCGGACGCGGTCCGCAAGGGATTCACCGGCGACATTCTGGCCGAGATTGCCAAGGCTGGTTTCAAGATTGTTGCCGTCAAAAAGCTGTCCATCTCCAAGGAGCAGGCCAAGGGTTTTTACCACGTGCATTCGGCACGGCCGTTCTTTGACTCGCTGACGACCTTCATGTCGTCGGGCCCCATTGTGCTGCTCGTTCTGGAAAAGGAAAACGCCATTGCCGACCTGCGCAAGCTGATGGGCGCCACCAACCCGGCCAACGCCGAAGAGGGCACCATCCGCAAGCAGTTTGCGGGCTCGATTGAAGAGAACGCCATCCACGGCTCTGATGCCGAGGACACCGCGGCCTTTGAGATTGGCTACTGGTTCGCGGGCTACGAGCTGCTCTAAAACAAAACACACGCATGGGCCGGATTGCCTCTCCGGCCCGGCGCGGTCTGCGATACTGGTTAACGTTATGCCGATAGAAGATTTGCAGCAGGCTGCACAAAAAGTTGCCGGATTGCTTGGCAATCTGAACAAGCTTGGCGGATTCCGCCTGAAGTACCGCATCACGGGCGGTAACGCCGATGGTCCAGACTCGCAAGACTTGGATTCGCCTCAGTTGCAGGTGGAGCTTTCCGGCCCCGATACGCCGCTCTTGACACAGCACAATGGCGAGTTGCTGCGCGCTTTGGAAACGGTTGCAGCGCAGGCTCTGCGTCTCGACCAGCGCGAGCAGAACCTTATCAGCTTTGACGCCGGCAACTTTCGCGCTCTGCGCGAGGCTGAGCTGACCATGGCCGCGGAAACCGCCGCCGCCAAGGTGAAGGAATCCGGCGTGCCCTATGCTTTTCCTCCAATGAACAGCCGCGAACGGCGCTTGCTGCACATTGCGCTGCGCGGGATTGAAGGCGTGGAGACTGCCAGCCACGGCGAAGGCCGCGACCGCTTTCTGGCTGTCTTTCCAGAGGGCAAGACGCACCTGCCGGTTCCGCAGCAGGGCCGCCCGCGTAGTGGCGGACGGCGGTAGACGCTCGATTGTGGCACGCCTGTGCCACAATAACCTTCAATGAAAGCCAAGCTTCTCTTCCTGCTGCTTGTTGCGGCCTCGGCCGTTGTTTCTCCCGCGCAAAAGCGTCTCGTGTTGATTGACCAGGATGGCTCCGGGCCAGGCGGCTCGAACCAGATGGCTATGCTTGCGCTGCTGCAGGCTCCCAACGTGCAGGTGCTTGGCATCACCATGGTGACCGGCAACGCATGGCGCGATGAGGAGACCCAGCATACGCTGCGCATGCTGGAGCTGACCGGGCATAGCGATATTCCCGTGGCGCGGGGCGCGGTGTTTCCGCTGGTACGGACAGAGGAAGAGACGCGGCTGGATGCCTCGCTTGTGGGCAAGGTGACGTGGCTGGGCGCGTGGGGCGAAGGACCTACGACGCTGGAAGAGCATGGCAGCACGGTTACGCCTGTGACTCCCGCAAATCTCAAGGAGCATGGTCCGTATGAGGTTCCGCAGATGCCGGAAGGCAAACCTGCGCTCAAGGCCATCGACGAAGACGCGGCGCACTTTTTGATTCGGCAGGTGCATGCGCATCCGCACCAGGTGACGATTTACGCCGCAGGGCCGCTGACCAACATTGCGCTGGCGGTTTCGATTGACCCGGAGTTTGCGGCGCTCACGCAGGGCCTTGTGGTGATGGGCGGGAGCCTCAATCCGCAGACTGACGACCCGGAGTTTGCGACCAGCCCGCGGCATGAGTTCAACTTCTGGTTTGACCCGGAGGCTACGCATATCGCATTGCGCGCAGCTTTCCCACGCATTGATGTGACGACGGTCGATATCTCCATCAAGGCTCCGTTTACGCAGGCCATGCTGGATGAGATTGCGAAGTCGAAGTCACCGACGGCTCGCTACATTGCCGCGTGGAGCCAGGACCGCTATTACCTGTGGGACGAACTGGCCGCATGCGCCTGGCTTGACCCTTCGCTCATTACCAAAGAAAAGACTGTGTATATGGATATCGACCTGAGCCACGGGCCGAGCTACGGTGACACGCTTACGTGGACTGACAAGCTAAGGCCTGCGACGCAGGTGCGGCTTGTGCATGCGCAGTTGGACCTTGATTTGCCGCGCTTCCAGAAGATGTTTGTGGAACTGATGAAGAGGTAGACGCCGTTTTTTGATGCCGATAAACGGTTGATATTACGTAAGTTTTCATAGGCTGCCGTCTTGAGGCCGCCAAAGTGCATCTAAACTGGATGTAGGAATAAAGCAGTTTACAGATACATCGATTACGGAGGGTTTTAGAGTATGGTTTCTATCCGTACTTCTGCGTTTGCATCCGCATTATTGGCGCTTGGAATTTTCGCCGGGTGCTCTTCCAAGCAAGAGAAAGCAATTGAACAGGCCAAGCAACAGGCTGCCTCGTCGGGACAGGCTCAGCAGGTTGTGTCCGTGGACAACAGCGGCACCACCACCACGACCACCGTGCAGCCGCCCGCGCAGGGTCAAAAGCAACAGGCTATTGCCACCTCCACCGTTCCCGCGCCTGCGGGCCAGCCCAAGCCTGCCGCGCATGATCCGGTGATTTCTACGGTTGGGCAAAACATGAGCCCGGGCAGCAGCATGGATGCCAGCCAGGGTGCTCCTATGGGCACCTATGGGCAGGGCGCGCCTGCAGCACAGCAGCCGGTTGCAGGGGCTCCGGTACCCGCGCAGCCTATGGTCCAAGGCTCGAATCAAGGTCCGAATCAGGCGCAGGCCCCGGCTCCGGTGCACCTGACGGTTCCAGCTGGAACCACGCTGGCCATTCGGCTTGACCAGACCATCAACGTGAAATCCGCACGCGTGGGCGATGGCTTTACCGGCGAGATTGTGCGGCCAGTTACCGGCCCGGACGGTGGCCCGGTGATCCCCAAGGGCGCACGCGTTCGCGGCGTTGTGGATGCGGCGCATCGCCGTGGGCACTTCAAAGGACGCTCGATCCTGGAGCTACGCCTGACGCGGCTTGAAATCAACGGGCAGGAGTACCCCATCCGCACGGCGGACCTGCAGCGCTCGAAGAAGGGCAAGGGCAAGCGCTCCTGGGGCTTCATTGGCGGCGGAACCGGCCTCGGCATGCTGATTGGCGGCGTGGCCTCTGGCGGCACAGGACTGCTGATTGGCGGACTGGCCGGCGGCGGAGCGGGTACGGCGGCAGCTGGCCTCACCGGCAATCGCGATATCGTTCTCCCGGCGGAGACTGTTGTGAGCTTCCGGCTGGCGCAGGATCTGGTTATCTAGGCTTGGTTATCTAAAAGTAGTAACAGTATTCGCTCCGCGTCGCATCGCCACAAAAACGGTGAGGCGCGGGGCGAATTTTTACTTGCCAACTAGCCCCGCTCCCGCGAAAGATAGCTGCGGAGCGAATCATGAGCCTTTCTATTCCCGACAACTCCATTCTAGGAACGGGCAAGCTGGTGGCCTTTGCCGCTACCACGGACTTTGCCAGGGCGCGTGCCTTTTATGAAGGCGTGCTTGGCCTGCGTCTCGCCTCGGATGAAGCGCCCTTTGCGCTGGTTTTTGACGCCAATGGCACCATGCTGCGCGTCACCAAGGTTCCCGAACATACGCCTGCGCCGTTTACCGTGCTGGGGTGGGATGTTGAGGAGATTGAAGGAATCGTGGAACAGCTCACGGCTTCCGGTGTGGAGTTCCTGCGCTTCCCCGGTTTGAACGACAGTGATCCGCACGGCATCTGGAATGCTCCCGGCGGCGCGCGCATTGCGTGGTTCAAGGACCCGGACGGCAATGTGCTCAGCGTGACGGAGTTTCCGCATTGATTGGAGAAGGAGAACGCACGCCGATACCTGTCCCGCTACCGCCTGGGCTTCTTTAAGCGGCGAACGCCAAAGACATCAAGCCTTGTATCTGTGCTGAGAAGAGGCAGATTGTTTTGGATAGCCTGCGCGGCAATCATACGGTCGAACGGGTCCGCATACACATTCTCAAAACGCGCAGCGCGCATCATCGACTCCGGTTCCAGGGGAAGAAGTGTATATCCAAGACGGTCCTCGATATTGGCTATCAGGTCGCTCTCGAACGCAACCGCCTCAGGGAGCTTGCCGCGCCTGGCCTTCAAGCTGATTTCGTAAACGGATGCGGCGGATACCAGTATCTCGTTGTCGAGATCGGCAATCAGCTTCCTGGCCCATGCCTCCATGCGTTTCGAGTTAATGGCCGCCCAGAGAACGTAGTGCGTGTCGATGAGAATTCTCAATCGCCTTCTCCGCTCCATGCTTTCCGTTCGGCTTCGGGAAGGTCATCAAAATCGGCGGGAATATCGAAATCAGGGTGGTGAAACAAGTCGAAAACCCGCTCCTTCACTGGCTTTAGAGGGACAATCATGGCGACCGGCGTCTTCTTCCGCCCCGAGGTAAGAACGACTTTCTCTCCGCGCTGCGCCTGCTTTACCAGTTCGGAAAGCCGGGTTTTCGCCTCGAACATTGTCGCTTCCGTCATCACACGCCTCCCAAAACTGCCAGGAATAAGCTAGCTAACTTTCCGCATAATTGCAACGCTGAAAACAAGTCCCGCAAATGAAAAGGCCGTGCCTGATTTTGGGAAATCAGGCACGGCCTTTTGTGCTTGCATCGCTCTACAGCTTACCCGTTCAGCAACTCCGAAATCTTGTTGAGCATGCGATGCAGGTCTTTGTCCTCGCGGCGCTGCTCGTCGATCTTCGCAATCGAGTGCATGACCGTCGTATGGTGCTTGTTGCCGAACTGGCGGCCGATTTCCGGAAGGCTCGCTTCCGTCATCTGCTTGGCCAGGTACATGGCAATCTGGCGCGGCACCACCACGTTGCGCGAGTTGTTCTTCTGCTTCAAATCTGCCACGCGCATGCCGAACTGCTCGGAAACCACGCGCTGAATGGACTCGATGGTGATCTTGCGCACCTGCATGTCGATGTACTGCTTGAGGCACTGCTGCGCCGAAGCCAGCGAAATCTCCATGTGGTTCAGCTGGCACCACGCTCCCAGCCGCACCAGCGCGCCTTCCAGCTCACGCACGTTGGTGCGCACGTTGGAGGCGATAAACAGCGCCACATCGGTCGGCAGAATCACCTGGTCGCTCTCCGCCTTCTTCTGCAGAATCGCAACCTTGGTTTCGAGATCGGGCGGCTGAATGTCGGCAATCAGGCCCCACTCAAAACGCGAGCGGAGGCGATCTTCAATCTCGGGCAGCTCGCGCGGCGGACGATCCGAGGCAATCACAATCTGGCGCATGGACTCGTGCAGCGCGTTGAAGGTATGGAAGAACTCCTCCTGGGTGCGCTCCTTTTGCGCGATGAACTGGATATCGTCGATGAGCAACACGTCCACTGAGCGGAAACGGTCGCGGAAGCTGGTCATGCGGTCGTTGCGCAGCGAGGTAATCATCTCGTTGGTGAACTTTTCCGCCGAGACGTAGCAGATATTCGCGCCGGCGTTGCGGCGCTTAACCTCGTGGCCAATGGCCTGCATCAGGTGCGTCTTGCCCATTCCCGAGCCACCGTAAAGGAACAGCGGGTTGTAGGCGCGGGAGGGGCGCTCCGCGACGGCAAGGGCCGCGGCGCGGGCAAACTGGTTGCCGCTGCCGATGACGAAGGCGTCAAAGGTGTAGCGCGGGTTGAGCTGCGCAGCGGTCGAGAAGTCGATCGTCATCTGCCGGCCAGGCGGCTGCGGCTGGGCGTGATTCTGGGCCTGGGGCTGCGGCGGAGCGGTGGGCGCGTGCGCGGGAATGGGACCGAAGCCGCCATCCTTGCGCTGCGGCGGAACGGAGGGGTCCTCTTCCGCGGTCACAAAAACCACGTCGTCCAGCTCAAGAGAGTTGACGTCGATGGCTTCCTGAATCAGGTCGCCGTACTTTTCGGCAATGTGCTGAAACTCCGGCGAGGGGACGCGCACGTAGAGGGTGCGGCCAGCGGCATGGCTATAACGGGTAGGCTTCAACCAGGTCTCGAAGGAGTTGCGCACCACCTTCTTTTCTAGTGCAGCGAGAATCTGGAGCCACGGGTTCGTGGGCGGAGGTACCTGAGAGATCGCGAATGCCATCGAGCTATATCCTTGCCTGTGCCCCCGGACACGACCTTACGTGAATAGCAGCAATTTTAGACAATGGCTCACGCACACTGAAGATGCGCAACTCCTCCAGCGTCGTTCTTTGCTCTCGTCAGTAACTACCGTGATCTGCCCCGTGACCTACTTCGAGGGGCTTGAATCATTCGTTCGGGGGACGCGAAAAGTTTTCTTGAACGGGTCCGATAGTAGCACATTTAGACATTGTTGCAATCCCTCATTTACATAACTTTCGTACATGCTGGGAAGGTTGCACCATTGGTGGTGAAAGTCGGGAATTTTTATGTAAATATCATTCACCGAACGTTCATCACAGGCCTTCCGAGCCATGCGAAAGCGTAGATGCTGAGCTTCTATCCTGCCGCTTTGTTTGCTTGGAAACATGCGGGACCAACAAGGTTGCCTCGCCCTGTTTCAGCAATCGGGATGACAACAAAAACGAGATTCCGCTGGATTTGAAATTCATCCTGAGGTACAATCAATACTTGCCGTCAAGGCGAGATTTTTCTCTAGCAGACAGGAGCGCATTTCGATGCCCAAGCGCACATTTCAACCGAACCGTCATCGCCGTGTTAAGAAGCATGGATTCCGCGCGCGCATGAAGACCAAGAGCGGCGCCGCCGTTCTGAGCCGCCGTCGTGCCGCTGGCCGCAAGCGCGTTTCCGTCAGCGCCGGCTACCGCGACTAGTTCCGTTTCGGGCCAGAGTTTCGAGCCAGGTCACACACCTTTCGACTCCGGCCCAGCAAACCCCTTCCGGCAGTGCTCACCATGACAACCCCGAAGCCGCCAGGGCGACAGAAACAGTCCCTTACGGGAGTTCGTCTGCGCAGGCACGCCGACTATCAAACTGCATATTCCCGTGCACGTAAGCACCAGTCGTCTTCTATGAGCTGGTTTCTCGCGCCGCGACCCGTTACCTCCCCCAGTTCCTCCCCCACGGGCGCGGACGCGGAAGCCTGTATGGAGGCCATTGGCCCCCGCGTTGGGCTTACCGCTGGAAAAGTGCTTGGCAAAGCGCATGAGCGCAACCGCATCAAGCGCCGCCTGCGCGATATATTGCGCCGCCACCTGGACCTGCTTCCCCAAACCGACGGAATGACGGCTGACCTGATTCTGCATCCGCGCCGCACGATCCTGACGATGGATTTTGCGAAACTGGAAGCCGAGGTTGTGCGTATCTTGAATCAAGCCCGTACGGAGTTAGTCCGTGCGGAGAATCAAGCCCGCGCAGAACTGCTTCGCGCGGAGACGCAAGCCAACGCCGAAGCAGCCAAACGGCAGGCGTAACCAATGATGACGCGCATCCTTCTCGCCCTTCTCGGCTTTTACAAACGCTGGCTGTCGCCTGCGATTCACGCGCTGGGCATTGGCGGCTGCAAGTTTCGCCCCACCTGCTCGGAGTATGCCGCGGAAGCCATTGCCATCCACGGCCCGCTGCGCGGCTGCGTGCTGGCCTGCTGGCGGATTTTGCGCTGCCACCCCTTCAGCCCCGGCGGCTTTGACCCGGTGCCGCTTCCACCCACGGCCAGTAACACAAAACGGCAGGCTCAACCTTTACCATAGGAAGTAGCGGCCTGCGCCTGGGTTACGGCGCGGCGGTTACTTGAATAGGACGTATCCTTTGCCCGAAATTCAGAATCCTAATCTTTCTTCGCAGGGCGGCCCCGGCAACCAGAGCGGCGGCGGCGGCGAAATGCGCTCCATGCTTGCCCTGGCCAGCCTTATGGTTGCCGTCTTCCTCGGCTATCAGCTCCTTTTCAACAAGCCCAAGCCGCAGGCCCCGGTACAGCAGCAGACGCAGCAGGCCACTCAGCCGGCAGCGGCCAGCACTGCCGCAGCGCCCGGCCAGGACGCTTCCACACCGGCCATTGCCGCCGCAGCCGAGAGCGAAACCGTTGTTGAGAACGCGAACTACAGGATTGTCTTTACCAATCGCGGCGCGCAGGTGAAGCACTGGATTCTCAAGCACTACAACGACTCCACCGGCAAGCCGCTCGACATGGTGCAGCAGCAGGCCGCGCAGCAGTTCGGGCTGCCGCTCTCGCTCTTTACCTATGAGCCGCAGCTTACGCAGCAGTTGAACTCGGCGCTCTATCAGGCATCGGGAACCGGAACACTGAACGCGCCCGCTTCGCTCAGCTTCCACTACGAGCAGAACGGCCTCGACGTGCTGAAGACCTTCAAGTTCGATGCCAGCTATGTCGTCCATGCTGAAGTGCAGGTGCACCGCAACGGCTCGCCTGTACGCGCTCTGCTCTCATGGCCCGCAGGACTCGGCGATATGGAAGAGTTCCAGGGACACAGCGCCGTGCCCGGCCTCACACGCACGCCTTCGCAGTTTGCCTGGTCCCTTGACGGCAAGGACGACACGCAGGCCGCCGCCAAGGTGAGCAACAACAACACGCTCGAAGGCAACTACGCGTATGCCGCCTCGTCGGACCTCTACTTCGCTGCCGCGTTCCTGCCGGATACGCCGTCGCGCACCACGGTCGTAACACTGCATAACGCTGTCTCGCTGCCTACCGATCTCAGCAACCCGTCCAGCGAGAAGAAGCCTGCCGACATTCTCGGCATTGCCGTGGGCGACACCAGCGGCAACACCTCGCTGCGCCTTTACGCAGGCCCCAAGCAGACGGAACTGCTCAATGGCATTCGCTCCATCGGAGCCGACGGCAAGGACTCCGGGCCCTCGCTCAAGTCGCTTATCCAGTACGGATGGCTCACTATCATCGCCGTCCCGCTGATGTGGTGCCTGCGCTTTCTCAATGAGCACGGCATTCCCAACTGGGGCTGGGACATCATCATCCTCACGGCCATCTTCAACCTCTGCATGCTGCCTACGCGCATCATGATGATGCGGTCGTCCCTGAAGATGCAGCGCATTCAGCCGCGCGTGGACGCCATCAAGCGCAAGTACGCGCACCTGAAGCCCACCGACCCGAAGCGTGCCGAGATGAACACGGAGATGATGGCGCTCTACAAGCAGGAAGGCGTGAACATGTATGGCTCCTGCCTGCCGCTGCTGGTACAGATGCCGCTCTTCTTCGCCTACTTCCGCGTGCTGCAGAATGCGGTCGAGCTGCGCCAGGCAAGCTGGTTCTGGCTGCATGACCTCTCGGTGCCGGACCCGCTGCATATTCTGCCCATCTTCATCATCATTACGATGTTCCTGACGCAGTTCCTGACTCCTATGCCGGGTCAGGATCCCGCGCAGCGCCGCATGATGGCGATTATGATGCCGATCATCTTCGGCTTTACGCTGTGGCATTACCCCTCGGGCCTTGCGCTCTACTGGGGCACGGGTAACATCATCAACCTCATCATCCAGCTCTCGATTAATAATTCGAGCATCGGCAAGGAGATGCAGGCGCTGGCAGCGAAGCGCGCCGCCAAACGCACCAGCGGCAACGCCGGTGGGCGCACCATTCAGGCACGGCGATAAACAAGCGCAGTTGGTACCAGCAAAAGGGGCGCGGATATCCGCGCCCCTTTTGCTTTTGCCTTCTACTTCCTATTACCCTAATCCCTGCCGCAACGCCCCTTCAATCTCCGGATACTCAAACCGAAACCCCGCGTCCAGCAGCTTCTTCGGAACCGCCCGCGCACTTGCCAGCAGCGCCTCATCGGCCATCTCGCCAAAGGCGAGCCGCAACGCAAACGCGGGAGCAGGCAACGCCGCTGGCCGGTGCAACACCCGCCCCAGCGCCTGCGCGAACTCCGCACTCGTCACCGCGCCCGGCGCAACCACGTTCACCGGCCCCGCCAATGACGCGTCCATCAGCGCCAGCCACACGGCATTCACCGCGTCGTCAAGCGCAACCCAACTCATCCATTGCTTTCCGTTACCGAGCGGCCCGCCGAGGCCGAACCGGAAGGGGGGCAGCATCTTTTTGAGCGCGCCACCTTTGCCTAATACCACTCCGAAACGCAGGTGCACCACGCGAATCCCCGCATCCACCGCGGGCTTCGCGGCCTCTTCCCAATCGCGGCTCAGCTCCGCCAGAAACCCCGAGCCCGCCGCCGACGACTCGTCCAGAACCTCATCCCCGCGATTGCCGTAGAAGCCTGTTCCGGAAGCGATGAGCAGCACAGGCGGCTTCTCGCGCAGCCCGGCCAGCGCCTCCGCCAGCGCTCTCGTGGACTGAACCCGGCTCTCCACCAGTTCCTTCTTATAAGTGGCCGTCCAACGCCGCCCGGCAATGCTCGCGCCGGAAAGATGAATCGCCGCTGACAGCCCTTCCAACCAGTCCACTTGTGCAATGATGGGTTGCGCACTGGGCCGCGCAGCCCCCGGATGCCACTCAATCTCCCCCACGCGTACCGGCGCACGCCGCACCAGCCGCAGCCGCTCATACCGCGCTCCCAGCGAAGCACTCAGCGCCGTCCCCAACATCCCCGAAGCACCGCTCAGCAAAATCCTGTCCATACCACCTCGCTGTTCCCTGTTTTTCCCATTTGCCGCTCCCCGCAACCTTCAGTACCATAGAAACACATTTTGACCTGGCCAAAATATCGGCCCGTATTTTGAAACCAGCATCTGGAATCAGGTTCGCTTCAGGAGGGTTCCATGGCTAGAGTGGAAGCGATTCACACCGAAGAAGCCCCGAAAGCCGCCCCTGCTCCTGTTACACACGTAGACGACGAAGCCGCCGAGCGCTTCATTGCGGACAAGCATATCGGCGAACGCATCAAGCGGCTGCGGCTGAAAAAATCCATGGGCCTTGTCGAGCTGGGCAAGCAGGCCGGGCTCTCCGCCAGCTTTCTCTCGCAGCTTGAGACGGGCCGCGTTGTACCGACATTGCGCAACCTGGCTCGCATCGCCATGGTCTTCTCGAAAGACCTCTCGTATTTTTTTGAAAGCGACCCGCAGCCGCTCTTCCGCGTGCATCGCCGCCGCGACCGCGTGCGGCTTCCGCAGTCTGGCTCTGACCATCCCTCGTATTTTTTTGAAAGCCTCGGTTTTCTCGTTCCCGACCGCCACATGGACCCGTACTATGCGCAATTCCTGCCGCTAGCCAGCGAAGAAGAAAAAACCGAAGCCACGCGCACCCATGTCCATCCCGGCTACGAGTTTTTATATGTGCTGGAGGGCAAGCTGGAGCTGGTCGTAGGTGAGAAAAGCAACGAAAACCACGCGGTGCTCGACTCCGGAGATGCCGTCTATTTCGACTCCGGCGCGCCGCACTCCTATCACTGCGCAGGAGACAAGCCAGCCAGCGCGCTCATCGTTACCATGCATCAACCGCTGGCCGTGCGCCTCACGCCGCAGACGGCGGTAGTGAATGCACCGCGCCCTGCACGATAAGGCTCACGCCTATCTGGAATGCACAATCCAGACTTCGCCGGCCAGAAAGCCGGCCGAGATGCCCATAAATGTTCCAGCGATTACGTCGCTAACGAAATGCCAATCCCCCAAGATCAGCAGCACAGCCGCAATCAACAACAGAACGGAAAGCGGCAGGATACTGCTTCGATAGAGCCGCATGAAAACACCGGCAAATGCGCCGGCGAGAGCCATGTGGCCGGAAGGAAAGCTGCCGCCGGGAGCGCCGCCCAGAAGATGGAAAACATGCCGGGCTCCGTGTACAACGGCCACAGGATTTGGCGCCCCAAAAAGAGGCTTCAGCAGACCGTCGTTGATGGCATAAGCACAGATCGAGGCCAGGCACGCAAGCGCGGTCGCCTCCCGAAACGGCGACAGATGCCCCTGGGTGATTCGGATAATAACCAGCGTCAGCGCAACCACGGCTTCGATGCTGAGAAGAACGCCGCTTGCAAATCCCGCCGCGACGTCTTTTTTAACCAGCCCAAAAGCTCCGTAGAGACGGTGGGCTATCGGCACATCGAAGTATGAAAACGCCACTGCCACCGCAAGCACACAAACCAGCAGCGACAGAAGCCATCTCCGGTCAGGAAAGTTTAGAGTTTTTCTTTCAATGTCCTGCTTACGACTCTGCACAGGTTTTATGATACTTGCCGACGGCCGGTGTCCCACTTGTCCGTGTTTTTATGAACGGGTGGGATATCGAGGGGCCTTTTATAGCTCTTTTTCTTTCTAATCCCTATTCCCGGACCTTCTCAAAATACTCCGCTACTTCTGCCCAGCTATTCACGCGAGTAAATCCCGTCACGGTCTGGTTATGCGGCGCGGTATAGAGCAGGCCCTGCCCTTCAAAACGCATCAGGTTGCGCGGCAGGTCATCAATCAGGTAATCGGCGCGCAGAATGTTCTTATTCCCGCAGAAGACATAATGCGTGGGCGGAATAAACGGAAAGTGCCGCTGCAGCCAGTGGTACTTTGCCGCGAACGAGTTCGGCACGGACATGGCAGCCGTGGCGATGTACACATCAAACCGCTGCGTCAGATCCTTCATCACCTTCTGCGAATCCGGCATCAGCGGCAGGTCGGCAAAAAAGTCCTCCGCATCCAGAAAGGCCCGCAACTGCTCCTGCCGATCCACCGGCGCAACCTCCCAGAGGTTCTTGCCCACCAAGTCCTCGGGCGTTACGGCCTCGTCATACTTCTCGTTATATAGCCGCAGATGCTCAGCGAGCGTATCGGCCATCACCTCGTCCATATCAACGCAAATCCGACGCATAGAAAGACTTCCCCACAAAAGGAATAAATGAAACAAATCCGCTTGTTCGTGCTTCTAATCAAAAGATTAGCCGATGCGGGCGGGAGTGCGCCCCATAGACATGGCAGGGATGCTCCAAACACCCATGCCCTCAACTTTGCATCTTATATAGAGAGTGCTGCATAGAGATTAAGACACGCGGAGCAGACATATTGGAGCAGGAAAAAAAATCCTTCTTCCGCCGTCATCGCTGGTTGCTTTGGCTCGCAGGCATCGTGGTCCTTGTCATCGCCGCTACAGGTGTGCTGCTCAGCATGGCGGCCCGCCGCTTTGAGCCGTGGCTACGTGCGCGCATTGTGCAGGGCATGGAAGAGCGCTTTCACGCGCACGTCGAGCTTGACGAGTTCCACGTCCAGGTTAAGAACCTTGTGCAGGGACTGCGCACCGGCGAATGGGGCATATGGGCCACGGGCAAGGGCCTGCGCATCTGGCCGCCCACGCCTGTTAACGGCCAGCAGGACCTCGAAAACACCTCCAGCGCGCCGCTGCTCTCGCTTGGCTCGTTCAACTTCCACGTCCCCCTGCGGCTGGAAAAGGTAAAAGAAATCACCATTGGCGAAGTCGATCTCGACGGGCTGCATGTTCGCGTTCCTCCGCGCTCGCAGCGGCCTAAGCTGCCCACGACGCAAGCCACATTCAGCTTGCCGGAGTCTGAAAGCAGCGGTCCCACAGTACTCATCAAAAAAATCCTCTGCGCCAATGCGGAGATCGTTCTGGAAACCGACAAGCCCGGGAAGCTGCCCATGCAGTTTGTGCTGCCGCATCTCACGCTGGAGAATGTAACGCCCGGCGGCGCGATGAACTACATTGCCGACGTGGTGAACCCCAAGCCCAAAGGCATGATTCACGCCGAAGGCAGCTTTGGCCCGTGGCTCACCATCGACCCCGGCATGAGCCCCATCAGCGGCAAGTACCACATGGACAAGAACGACATGAGCGTCTTCCGCGGCATTGCCGGCATCATCAGTTCTGACGGCACCTATAAAGGCACGCTGCGCTACATGTCTGTTGTCGGTACGGCCAGCGTGCCGGACTTCCGCCTGACCAAATTCAACAACCCCGTGCCGCTGACCACCGGCTTCAGCGCTCGCGTGGACGGCACTACAGGCGACACGATTCTCGATCAGGTCAACGCCATTCTTGGCCGCTCGCAGTTCACCACGTCAGGCCAGATTGTGCGTGTGAAGCTTAATAACAAGACCGGCGAAGCCGCATCCACGACACCGCTTTCTGCAAAGCCTGTATCTGCGCCGCAGGCGCAGTTGCCCGTGCGGCCAGCACCACTCAGCGGTGGCGGACACATCATTGACCTCAACGTCAACATTCCTCGCGGCCAGATTGACGACTTCCTCAAACTTGCCAGCCGCAGCCAGACGCCGCTGCTTACCGGAGCCGTCACCGTCAAGGCGCATCTGCTCATTCCGCCCGCGCCCATCCCGGTAGACCAGCGCATGAAGCTCGACGGCAACTTCCAGCTCACCGGCGTGCGCTTCACCAGCGACAAAATTCAAGGCCGCATCCAGCAACTCAGCCTGCGCGGACAGGGCCGCCCCGAAGACCTCAAGACTGAAGACCCTACGCTCGTTCGCTCGGAGATGCACGGCAGCTTCCACCTTGCCAACGCCGTCATTGGCCTGCCAGATCTCGACTACAACGTGCCCGGCGCGGATATCCAGATGAAGGGCAGCTACGCCTTTGACGGTGCGCTCAACTTCCTCGGAACCGCGCGCCTGCAGGCCACCGTTTCGCAGATGGTTACCGGGTGGAAGTCCATGCTGCTCAAGCCCGTCGATAAGTTCTTCCAGAAAGACGGCGCGGGAACGCTGGTGCCCATCAAGGTGGAAGGCACACGCGAAGCGCCCAAGTTCAACGTGGACTTCAGCCGCATGGGATTCAAGGGAACTCGCGCCGAATCCCCCGCCGACAAACAGCCACAATAACCCAGGAGGGAATAAAAAACGCTGATAGTGGATAGATAGATGCGCTAGGATAGGTTTTCCGTTCGCGCCCGCCCACCGGCCCGCGCGTACAAAAAGGAGACCACAATGCATTGGACAAAACGCATAACAGCCCTCGCACTTCCTCCTCTGCTAATGCTCTGTCTCTCGGTGGGAATGCTGCACGGGCAAACCTCGCCTGCAACACAGGCCAATGAGATAACCGTGGAAAATTGGTGGAAAGACGCAGTTATATACGAGATTTACCCGCGCAGCTTTCAGGACTCGAACGGTGACGGCATCGGCGACCTGAACGGAATTACACAGCGCCTCGACTACTTAAAGGGCCTTGGCATTGACGCCATCTGGCTTACGCCCATCTACCCTTCGCCGCTCGTGGACTTTGGCTACGACATCTCCGACTACAAAGCCATCGACCCGCAGTACGGCACTATGGAGGACTTCGACCGCCTTGTTGCCGAAGCGAAGAAGCGCCACATCCGCATCCTTATGGACATGGTGATGAACCACACCTCGGACAAGCACAAGTGGTTCATCGAGTCGGCCTCGTCGCGCACCAACCCTTATCACGACTGGTATGTGTGGAACGACGGCAAAACCGGCGCGGACGGCAAGCCTGAGCCGCCGAACAACTGGCAGTCGCTCTTTGGCCACTCCGCCTGGGAGTGGAACGACACCGTCAAGCAGTACTACTACCACAAGTTCTACATCCAGCAGCCCGACCTCAACTGGGACAACCCCAAGGTCCACGCAGCCTTCAAGGATATCGTGAGCTTCTGGCTCAAGAAGGGTGTTGGCGGCTTCCGCTTTGACGCCATCACCACGCTCTATGAAGACCCGCAGCTAACCAACGAAGGCACGCTGCGCGATGAGCACGGCAACATCATCATTAATGCCTACGGCGACCCGCAACTCGACAACTCCAAGACCGACAACCTGCCCAAGCTGCACACCGTCGTCTCGGAAATCCGCAAGACCACCGACGCATACAACTCCGAGAAGTTTCCTGGAACCCGCGTCATGATTGGTGAAACCTATCTGCCAAACATTGCCGAGCTGGCGAAGATGTACGGCACGCCCTCTGCGCCGGAGTTCCATTTGCCGATGGACACGCAGATTGGCTTCATCAACAAGCTGGACGTGGCAGCCTTTCGCGCCAAGATTGAAGACGTGGAAACGCACGTCAACGGCAACACGCCGCTGCTTGTCTTTACCAATCACGACAACCACCGCCTCGACCTGCGCTACGGCGACGGCGTGCATGACACCGACATCACGCGTGTGCTCTCGACTATTCTCTTCGCCACACGCGGCACCTCGCTCTTCTACTACGGCGACGAAATCGGCATGAAGACTACGCTGCCCACGCGCAAAGAAGATGTGAAAGACCCCATCGGCGTGACCGGCTGGCCCAAGGAAAAAGGCCGCGACGGCGAGCGCACGCCTATGCAGTGGGACGCATCCACCAACGCCGGTTTCACCACTGGCCATCCATGGCTGCCTGTTCCGCCTACATACACACAAGTCAACGTAGAAGCGCAGGAGAAAGATGCGTCTTCTCTGCTGAACTGGTACAAGGCGCTCATCACGCTTAAGAAGACCAACCCGACACTCGAAACCGGAAAGAACATCATGCTCGACACCGAAAACAACAAGGTGCTGAGCTGGCTGCGGCAAGGCGCGAACGGCAAACAGATTGTCGTGAGCGTAAACTTCACCGCTGAGCCGCAAACCGTTAACCTTAGCAGCTCGGAGTTGAAGTCGCATCACGCGAAAACACTGCTGAAGTCGCCCAACGGTACAGACCCCACATCACTCGACGCTGTAGCGCTAGCCCCCTTCGGCGTCTACATCGGGCAGGTGGAGTAAAGCAGGGAACAGGGAGTAGCCCCCTCTGCATCCTGCTCCCTTCCTACGAATCTCCGTGCCCCATCCTTGCGGCTTTTTCTGCCGCAAGGGTGGACACCACAAAAGCCGACCCAACGCTTTTGCATTTGCTTTCTACTCCCTGCTCCCTGCCTTCTTGCCCGTCCACCATCTCACATGCTTCACTGTTGCCCGTAGGCGGATAAACAAAAATGAGTTACATTCTTGCCCTCGATCAAGGCACTACAAGTTCGCGCGCAATCCTCTTCGACCACAGTGGTGCGATCGTCTCTGTCGCGCAGCAGGAGTTCCAGCAGTTCTACCCCAACCAGGGATGGGTCGAGCATGACCCCATGCAGATTCTCAGCACGCAGTTCTCCTGCGCGGTGGAAGCGCTGAGCCGCGCCAATGTGCGTCCTCGTGACATTGCCGCCATTGGCATCACCAACCAGCGCGAAACCGTCATCGTATGGGACCGCGCCACCGGCAAGGCCATTCATCCCGCCATCGTCTGGCAGGACCGCCGCACTGCTGCCTACTGCAACCAGCTCAGCGCAACCGGAGCGTCAGAGACCGTCAGCAGCCGTACCGGCCTCGTCATCGACCCCTATTTCTCTGCAACAAAAATCAAATGGATTCTCGACAATGTGGAAGGAGCGCGGGCACGCGCGGAAAAAGGCGAACTTGCTTTCGGCACCGTGGACTCGTGGCTCATCTGGCATCTCACCAGCGGCACGCGCCACATTACCGACATCACCAACGCTTCGCGCACCATGCTCTTTAACATCGTGGAAGGCAAGTGGGACGATGACCTGCTCAAGCTCTTTGAAATCCCCGCAAGCCTTCTGCCGGAAGTCGTCTGGTCGAGCGAGCGCGTCGCCGAAGTCACCACCTCGCTCGGCCTCGCAGGCATTCCCATCGCCGGCATTGCAGGCGACCAGCAAGCCGCGCTCTTCGGCCAGATGTGCTGGTCTCCCGGCGAAGCGAAAAACACCTACGGCACCGGCTGTTTCCTGCTGCAAAACATCGGCACAAAGTTTGCTCGCTCCAAGAACAAACTGGTAACAACCGTTGCCGCAAGCGCGCATAAACGCCTCGAATACGCATTGGAAGGCTCCGTCTTCATCGGCGGCGCTGTGGTGCAGTGGCTCCGCGACAACCTGCGCCTCATTGGCTCCTCGGCTGACGTGGAAGCGCTCGCCAATGAAGTACCCGACGCTGGGGGCCTCGTCTTTGTGCCTGCCTTTGTTGGCCTTGGCGCGCCGTGGTGGGACCCGCATGCGGGCGGCCTGCTCATTGGCCTGCGCCGCGATACGCGTCACGGACACATTGCCCGCGCGGCTCTCGAAAGCATCGCCTTCCAAGTTGCAGACGTGCTTCAAGCAGTGAAGAGCGAAACACCCACGCCGCTCAGCGAGTTACGCGTAGACGGAGGCGCCGCCGTCAACAATCTCCTCATGCAGTTTCAGGCCGACCTGCTTCACGTCCCCGTTGTTCGTCCGCGCGTGACCGAGACCACTGCGCTCGGCGCGGCATATCTTGCAGGATTAGCAACAGGCTTCTGGGAAAGCCCGGAAGCACTCCGCGCGCAGCATCAAATTGATGCGCGCTTCACCCCCGGTATGGCTGCAGAAGACGCTGCCGCCCGCAGGGCACAATGGCTGCGCGCAGTGGAGCGCTCCAGAAACTGGACGGAGTAACGAATGAACCGCAACGAAATGCTCCGCAATCTGCGGGAACAAAAAGAGCCCTTCGACATCGCCATCATCGGCGGCGGAGCCACCGGAATGGGCGTAGCCGTTGATGCCGCCGCGCGCGGCTTCAAGGTCGCGCTCGTGGAAGCATACGACTTCGGCAAAGGCACCAGTTCACGTTCCACCAAGCTCGTTCATGGCGGCGTGCGTTATCTCGAACAAGGCAACGTACCGCTCGTTATGTCTGCGCTGAAAGAGCGCGGCCTGCTTCGCCAGAACGCGCCGCATCTCGTGCATGATTTAGCGTTCGTTGTGCCCAACTACTCCTGGTGGGAAGCACCCTTCTACGGCATCGGCCTCAAGCTCTATGACCTGCTCGCAGGCAAATACGGCTTCGGCGCATCCAAGCTGCTCTCGCGTGAAGAAACACTCGAACGCCTGCCCGCACTGGAACCGGAAGAGTTGCGAGGCGGCGTCATCTACTATGACGGCCAGTTCGACGATGCGCGTTTGCTTATTCATCTCGCCATGACCGCCGCCGAACACGGCGCAACGCTCGTCAACTACTGCCCCTGCACAGGCCTGCTCCGCGACGCCGACGGCTACGTGAACGGCCTCACAGCGCAGGATGCGGAAACTGAAGAGACCTTCACCATCCCTGCGCGCATTGTCGTCAACGCAACCGGCGTCTTTACCGACAGCATTCGCCACATGGCCGACCCGAAGGCCGAAGAACTTGTTGTCACCTCGCAAGGCATTCATCTGGTTTTCGACAAGAGCTTTCTTAAAGCCGAGACTGCGCTGATGGTTCCGCGCACCAGCGATGGCCGCGTGCTCTTCATCATTCCGTGGCACGGTCACGCTGTTGCAGGCACCACCGACACGCCCGTCGATGCCCCGCAGCTTGAACCGCGCCCTCTGGAAGAAGAAATCGAATTTATTCTCGAAACTGCTGGCCGCTATCTCAGCCACCAACCCACACGCGCCGACGTGCTCGCCGTTTACGTAGGCCTGCGCCCGCTCGTCAAAGGTGGAGAAGGCAAAACCTCCGCGCTCTCCCGCGACCACCTCATTCACGTAGACCCCAGCGGCCTGCTCACTATCACCGGAGGCAAGTGGACAACGTACCGACACATGGCCGAGGACTGCGTCGATCACGCCATCACGCTTGCACGTCTGGAAGAAGCCGCCTGCCCCACCAAGTCGCTGCACATTCACGGCTACCAGGAAAATGTCGATGACAATGACAGCCTCGCTGTCTACGGCACCGACGCGGAAAAAATCCGCGCACTGGCAGCATCCGACCCAGCGCTCGCAAAGCAATTGCATCCAGACCTGCCCATCATCGCCGCGGAAATCGTATGGTCTGCCCGCGAAGAGATGACGCGCACTGTGGAAGATGCACTCGCTCGGCGCACACGCGCGCTCTTTCTCAACGCCAAGGCTGCAACGGAAATGGCACAGCCCGCCGCACAGTTGCTAGCGAAAGAGCTAGGCAAAGATGACGCATGGATTGCCGCACAGGTCCTTGCATTTTCTCAGCTTGCAGCGCAGTATCAAGTGCAATAAGGAGACCTGCCTATGGCGCCCATGTGCAAGCACATTGCCGACCACGTAAAAGACGTAAAGCCCAACACCCAAGGTTGCGAAGAGTGCCTCAAAACGGGCGACAAGTGGGTGCATCTGCGCATGTGCCTTGAGTGCGGCCACGTTGGCTGCTGTGACTCCTCAAAGAACCGCCACGCCCGCGCCCACTTCCACACAACCAAGCACCCCATCATTCAATCCGCCGAGCGCGGCGAAAACTGGCGTTGGTGTTATGTGGATGATACGTATCTGTAAGGCAGGGACAAGAAGAAAGCAGCGGCATCTTCCTCACTCTGCCTGAGAAGCTGCTATGTGAAGATGAAAATCCTGCCTGAGTATGGACTTTCTTCTTGTCCCTTTACTTCACGGAAACAACGTCACCTTAGGCGTCTTCCTCGGCTTCATCTCCGTCGCTCCGCCTGCATCATCAATCACGTTGGAGATCTCGCCTAGATTACCGAGCGCTACCGTAATCATGCTGTGAAAATGCACGCCTGGCGCACGCGGAACCTCTATTGCGCGCGTCAGCTTCACATCCGGATGCACAAAGACCGAGTAGACGCCCAGCCCCCACGCCTCATGCTGCGTTACACCATCGGCAACCTTGTATGAGGCCCAGCCATTCACACCCGGCGCAGAAGTAAAACTCGCCTGCGTCGGAGGGTCATAGGGAATTTCGGATTGATAAAAATATGTTCGCCCCGCATTGCCGTTCCACAATACCTGGAATTGCTGATGATGCTCCACAAACAAGCCATACACCGTCACGCGGTCGCCATTCACCACTAATCCATTCGTGCTCGTGTTCTCATCCCAGCCAACGCCGTCGCCATGGTCCGCGCGCCAAATCCACGTATGGTCAATCAGCGTGTCATTCGCATTCACACGCAGATTTACCTGCGCCCGGCCCGCGCCCGCGCCGCCTACACGAAAGAAAATATCGTGCAGGGAAATCGGGTTCCGCGTATGACTCACCCTTGAGCCTGTTGTGCCCACCTCCATCAACACAGGCGAAGTCTTCTTGCCAGCATCAATCAACAATCCCGCGAGAACAATTCCATCTTCATCCGCCGTCGTAACCGCCGCCGTGCCATTCACCGGCTTCAGCGTGGCAAAGCCAATCCCCAGCACAACCGCATCGGCATGCGCTACGCGAATCGGCTCGCTCAGCTCATAAATCCCCGGCGTCAGCAAAAGATTCTTGCCTGCGGCAAGCTGCGCATTCATCGTCGTAGCCGTATCTCCCGGCTTTGCAATGTAAAACCGCTCCAGTGGAATCGAACGCCCCGGCGTGGCGCCGCCATGCCATGTAATTCCGCTTGAGTTTGTCTGCAAGGCAGGAACGCGCACGTTCCAGTGCCCCTTTGTATCCACCTCAAGAAACGGCTTCTCTCGCGTCACCGGAGCCTTTGCCACCGTCGTATAAGGCGGCTCAGGCCACTGCCCCGCAGGCGGATGGTCAATGCCCACAAAGACCATATTCCAGTTCGAGCCCGTCCAGCTCTTCCATTCACTGTTGCGAGAAATCCACTGCTGCTGCGAGCCCGAGTCCACATTCCCATCAATCATGGAATCCGAAATCCATCCCCCGCTGGCCCAGCCGCGATGCTGATGCAACACGAGATTGCCATGAATGCTCATGCGGCGAAACGGCGCGGCCTGCGAGACGGCCCACTGCATGGTGCCACCAGTAGGGACAACCGAAAAACCTTCCACCCCGCGCCAGAAGGTACAAGTCGCATTGTTGTTCGGCAGGCTCGCATCCGCATGCACGTTGCCCTCAATTCGCACCGCATCCGGCGTAACGCCTACGCCCACAACCTGCGTATAAAACCCAATCGGAATATCCGCGTGATACGTGCCCGGCAAAAACAGAAACGCATTGCGCTGCGCGCCAAACTCGCTATGCTGCTGCGCCGCATACACCGCGTCAATCTTTTGCTGCATCTCGGCCTGCGGAGTCTTCGGCCCAAAGACCAGAACATTCGCGCCAAAATCCGGTGTCTGCGCGGAAAGAAAACCCGCCGCCATCAACGCAGCGGCAACAACTCGAATACGTATCGCCAAAGACATAAAAGTTTGAGCCTGATTGAAGAAGTTTGTACCAACGCCGAGCTATTCTGCATGCCCAAAGCAGCCGCAGACAAGCTCCCATCTTTACATTACGCCGTGCGACAGGTAAGAATGGCAGCGCAGAAAAGGATACCGAGATGACATCTTCCATTTCCCGCAGAGACTTTGTGCGCTTAGGCGCGGCCGCCGTTGCAACCGCCGCAGTATCCACGCATCTTTCCGCCGCCGAGCCCAAATCGCCGCTCGGCCTGCAGCTCTACTCCGTGCGCAACCTGCTGCCCAAGGACTTCGACGGCACGCTCGCCAAGCTGGCCTCCTTTGGCTACAAGAACGTGGAAGCCGCGGGCTACTACAACAAAACCTCCGCCGAGTGGCGCGCCGCGCTGGACAAAGCCGGCCTGCGCTGCGTCAGCACGCACCATCCGCTGCCCATGCTGCGCCAGCATGAAGACGAGTACATCGAGTTCGCCCACTCCGCCGGAATGAGCTACATCATTTGCTCTTCTCCCATGCGCAAACCCGACCCCAACAACCCCACCCCGCCGCACTACGGCGACAAAATGTCGCTCGACGACTGGCACTGGGTCATCGACGAGTTCAACCGCATCGGCGCCAAGGTCAAGGCTGCCGGCCTCCAGTTCGGCTACCACAACCACGTGGAAGTGCTGGAAACGCTGGACGGCAAGGTTGTCTATGACGAACTGCTCAGCCGCACCGACCCCAAGCTGGTTGTCTTTGAGATGGATTGCGGCTGGTTCAAGTTTGCCGGCGGCGACCCCGTTGCCTATCTCAGCAAAACACCAGAGCGCTTCCCGCTGCTGCACATCAAGGACTTCAACCTCAACAGCGCCGATAAGGCCCACGGCCACTCCATTGTTCTCGGCACGGGCTCCATCGACTACAAGCCCATCTTCCAGGCCGACAAGGGCCTCAAGCAGTACTTCGTTGAGCAGGAGGAGTTCGCTTCCGGCGACGTTCTCGGCGAACTGGAAAAGGACGCCGCATTTATGAAAGCTTTCCGCTACTAACAGGGTGCAGGGGACAAGGTGCAGGGGACAGAAAATGCGTAGGCTCTGCACCCCGCACCCTGTACCCTGTACCCTGTAAACATGAATGTTTTCGACGAGCGCAAGTCCGAGTTGGAGCGCTACGAGTTCATGATGGGCCGCGACCGTGGCCGTCTCGCCGTGGCGCTCGACGTTCTTACTGATTCCCTCATCATGATTGGCCAGCACGGTGTCTACTGCGTTTCCAATCGCAACCCATCGAAGCCCGCGCTTGATTTGCAGGCTGTTCTTCAGGGTATTGAAGGCGCGAAGGACCTTATCAAGTCCGTGATGGAAGAGATTCGGAAAGACAGGGAACAAGGGACCGAGGGAACAAGGGAATAAAAACCCGCATGCGCTATCGCGCGTCGAGCTACCGTGCGTCGAGCCAGGCCTTTTCAAAGCTGGTCACGCAGGTTACACCGGCCTTCTTCTTGGAGTCATCGGTTTTCGTGGTGTAGAACGGCGTATCCGATCCCTTCAGGTAGGCGCGCATATGTACCTGGGACGAAAAGGTCATCGTCGTCGACCATGAGTTATTGCCCTTCTCGTCCGTGGACTGGTTATTCTGCTTCTCCCGGTCCATCTTCTTGTCAAAGCGGAGAACAATGTCGGCGTTGTCGGCATCGTCCGCGACCGTAAAGCGGCCCCAGCGCTGCAACTGCTCCAGCGCGCCGTCGGAGACCTCGCCCGTCTTCGTGTCGTTGAGAATGGCAACCGTCTTCGCGGTAAAAGCAGCCCGAGGCATAGGCCCCTGCTGCGCCGATACGGAAACAACAGCGAACAAGGCAAGCGAAAGCAGGGCAGCGCGGAGAAAAGGCTTCATTCTGTGTCTCCCGGCAGAGGTTTCTCCAGATTGCGTACCAGCATAGCATTGGCGTAGCCGATACAATGGCTCGGAATGTCGAAAACGATTGCTGTAGTTTGCATACTGCTAGCGTCCATCTCCTTATGTTCTCAAGACGAACAAAAACGCGCTCGCGTTTCATTCAACGACTCACTTGGCTCCCTCGCCAGAGCGAAAAATCTAACACAGCTTGAGGATGAGTGGCATCGAGTTCCGAGGGACTATCCACATCGTGCTGTCCGCGCAGCAATATACGCAAAGCTGCAAGGCCCGCATTCCGACGCAATTCTGATTAGTGCTATGCCGAGTAATGGCAGAGAAATGGCGGCACTCTATGATGCACAAGAGACTAAGCAGGGCCAAGACATGGCAGTTACAGATGCCTATGACACCTTCTATACCCGACTTGCAGATACGCTCGGACGTAATCCCGAACAACTACCTCAGTTCCTCAGAATGATTCACGCATTTCATTACACAGACAATGTTGATGAGTGGCCTTGGCTTTGTGGGTTAGCAAGCAAGATATATGACACTCATCCTCACGCATACCTTTCCAGCGCAGAGAAACTTGAACGCACATTCAAGAAAGAAGCGATGGAATGCCGACAAGCTCCCGACGCACCCTAGATTCCAGCACTGCATGTCCCGCATATGCGCGCTTTTTCGAGCATATGTGGGGTTATCTACAGCTTTTTTACAGCATTTCGCCCTTTATCTACCCCCTATCCCCCACACCCGATACCCCATCCCCTGCTTTTGCTGTATCCTTATAAAAGTGCACCCGTAGCTCAGCTGGATAGAGCGAACGCCTCCGGAGCGTTAGGTCGGGAGTTCGAATCTCTCCGGGTGCACCATTCCTTCCACCAATCCCGTCTACTGTAAAGAATGAAATTTCATCTTCCCGTCTCCGTCAACGAAATCCTCTGGATGCTGACCTTTGCCGGCCATCTGGTCCTGCTGGTCGTCCTTATGGGCCGCGACCGCGTCCGCCGCTTTCCTTTCTTTACCGCCAGCATCGTCCTCATCACCTTCCGCCTGCTGGCCGCGCGCATGCTCGGCGGTAAACTGCCGCAGATCACCATGGCCGGCGTCTTCATCAGCCTTGCCTGCCTGGGAGCCATCATCACCGCGCTCATGCTCTACGAGTTGGCGCAGAAGGCTTTCCGGGGCATCAAGCGCAACCTCTGGGTCGGCGCAACCATCGTTATGCTGCTCATTGGCGGCATTGTGCTTGCCACCTGGGGCGAGTGGCCCGCATGGAAGACCCTCACCGCCGGCGGCGTAATGCCCGCGCTGCAACTGCTGCAGTTGCTCGCGCTCAAGGCCACCCTGCTGCTGGATGTGGAAACCATCCTGCTCGGCCTCGCCATCGTTATCTTCGGCAAGCGCTACCAGGGCGGCTGGCGCACGCATGTGCAGAGCATCTCCATCGGCCTTGCCGTGGCCTCGCTCGCGCAGCTCAGCATGCAGGCCGCGTGGGAGATTGTCGCGCGCCACGCCAAGCCCACCTCCATGGTCGAGTACCAGCACTTCATGGACTTCCGCGAGCACCTCTTCAACGCCAACAGCGGCATCTACGTTGCCGTTCTGCTCTGGTGGATAACGATGCTCTGGCTCGATGAACCGAAGACATCCGAACCCAAAACGGCAGCGCCCGTGGACCCCATCCCTGCCGTCCCCGAGCTTCCTGCTACCAATTCGCAACCGGAGTAGTCTTAAGTAGACGATATGAAGCGCTTCTGGCTGGTCATCCTGCTCGCTCTCTTCACGGCAACCGCAATGGTTCCGTGTGAGGCCGCATGCCCCAGCCAGCAGCCCGCTTCCATGCACAACCACGACTGCTGCCTGCCCAGCGGTCACACCGCCGAAGCGCAATGCTGCGGGCAGCATGAAAAGCAGCCCACCGCCGCGCAGGCAACTCCCGCGGCACAAGCGCTCCCGCACCTCGCCACGCCGCCGCTCTTCGCCGCGCAGACAGTGTTGGCAGCGCATATTCCCGCCGCATCCACCGCGCCGAGCCTGCACAAACCACCCCAACTCATCCTCCGAACCTGATATCCGGCAAACAACACTCGTACTGCGCGGCTTCATCGCCGTGCACCCCTGCGTGTATGTTTCCCGGAGGATTCCCCTTTGCGCTGGTTGTTTACCGCTGCACTTCTCGTTGCGCCCCTATGCCTGCATGCCCAAATGGACATGAATATGAACATGGGCGGCCCTGCTGACTCTTTTCAACAAAATCTCCTGCGTCACAACGATTCCGGCACTAACCTTGAGCCAGCCTCCAGCGCTCCACCCATGCTTATGCGCATGCACAACGACTGGATGCTCATGCTGCACAGCGACGTACTGGTAGCCGAGCAGCAGCAGACCGGCCCGCGCGGCCACGACAAGCTCTTCAGCACCAACTGGGCCATGCTCATGGCGCAGCGGTCGTTCTCCAACAGCCAGCTAACCCTGAAAGCCATGCTCAGCCTGGAGCCTGCCACCGTCAGCGGCCGCTACTACCCGGAGCTCTTCCAGCAAGGCGAAACCGCCTTTGGCAAGCCCATCGTAGACGGCCAGCACCCGCACAATCTCTTCATGGAGATAGCCGCGCTCTATGACCTGAAACCCAGCGCCCACACCACGCTTTCGCTCTACGCCGCACCCGTGGGCGACCCCGCGCTTGGACCCGAAGCCTACCCGCACCGCGCCTCTATGGGCGACAACCCGCTGGCTCCGCTCGGCCACCACATGCAGGACTCCACGCATATTGCCTATGACGTACTGACCGGCGGTTTTTCTATTGGTTCTGGACAAGGCGGCGTGCGGCTAGAAGCGAGCGGATTCCATGGCCGCGAGCCTGCAGAAAACCGCTGGACCATCTACCAGGGCACGCTCGACTCCTGGTCCGCCCGCCTCAGCATCGCGCCACACCGTAACTGGTCCGCGCAATACTCCCTCGGCCATCTGACTTCTCCGGAGGCCCAGGCCCCCGGCGAAGATGTGCTTCGCCAGACAGCATCACTCGCGTTCCACCACGACTTCGGCCCCAGCAAGCTGAATGCCACCGCCGTATGGGGACGCAACCACACCATCGGCACACCCATCAACGCAACCAGTTACCTGCTGGAAGCCGCCTTCGCCATGCCCAAACAGACCATCTGGGGACGCATAGAAAACGCCGACCGCACCACCGATCTGCTGGGCACATCCGCACCGCCGGAAGAATCCGTCATAGGCCGCGTCCAGCTTTACAGCGGCGGCTACGCCCACCGCATCTGGTCCAACGCGTGGTCCACCACCGAGCTGGGTGCGCAAGCCACTGCATACGGCGTCCCCGACACGCTCACCCCGCTCTACGGCAACCACCCCTTCGGAGTCGCCGCCGTCCTCCACTGGCGCTTAGGCCGCTGACCACCGCCCTCGGGTGCCCCAGGTCTCTGCAGTTAGAGATCTGGGACACCAAAGCTATCCATTCTCCCGCACTCAACGCCCGCACGAATGGCGCGCAAAGCACGCAGTTGCCTGGACGGCCAGTCCTCCATCGAAAGGTTGATACACGCCTCAAACGCGCCGCATTTATACTCGCTGCCATGTTCCGGCCAGCCCGCAAAGCACTTTTTCTGTATGCCTTCGTGTCTCTCTCTGCATTGGCATCCGCCCAGCTCCCACCTGAGCAGCAAAACATCAAGAACTCTGAAGGCGCACAATCCGCCGCCAAATCCGGACAGGAAACAGGCTCGCCACACCCGCTCCAGCTCGACGCACAACACCGCCCCATCACCGCTGGCGGATTCGTAAAATCCGGCCCCGTAATCTTCGCCGACGACTCCGCCCAATCTGGCCTCACCGCGTGGACCCACAAAATGGGCACCCCCGCCAAGGATTACATCGTAGAAACCAAAGGCTCCGGCGTCGCGCTCCTCGACTACGACAATGACGGATGGATGGACATCTACCTCGTCAACGGCGGCACCTTCAAAAGCATCGACGGCAAAGAGACCCCTCCCCACGCAGCCCTCTTCCACAACAATCACGACGGAACCTTTACCAACGTTGCCGAAAAAGCTGGCATCACCAACGACCGCTGGGGCTTCGGCGTGGCTGTTGCGGACTACGATAACGACGGCTACCCCGATCTCTTTATCTCCAACTGGGGAGCCAACCGCCTCTACCACAACAACCACAACGGAACCTTCACCGATGTTGCCGAAAAAGCAGGCGTCTCTCTCCCCGACCCGCAAGCCTGGCACAGCGGCGCAACCTGGGGCGACTACGATGGCGACGGACGCCTCGACCTCTTCGTCGCCGGTTACCTCCACTACGACAAAAACCACATGCCCACCGCCGGCGGCAACGGCTCCGTCAACGCCTTCTGCACCTTCCGCGGCGAGCAGGTTGCCTGCGGCCCACGCGGCCTCAAGGGCGAAGGTGACCACCTCTTCCACAACAACGGCGACGGCACCTTCACCGACGTAAGCGAGAAAGCCGGAGTCGCCGATAAGCCCGGCTACTACGGCCTCGGCGCAGTCTTCGTGGATATCAACAATGACGGCAAGCCCGATATTTTGGTGGGAAATGATTCGACACCAAATTATCTCTATCTGAATAAAGGCGACGGCACCTTTGAAGACGTAAGCTACGCCAGCGGCTTTGCCCTCAACAACCAGGGCCGCGAAGTGGCCTCCATGGGCATTGCCGTCGGCGACTACGAAAACAATGGCATGCTCGATGTCTTCGACACCGCATTCTCCGACGACTACAAGCCGCTCTACCACAACGAAGGCGATGCCAACTTCACCGACATCGCCTACCAGCTCGGCATCGCCGAAATCTCCGTGCCCTTCCTCGGCTGGGGCGACGCCTTCATCGACTACGATAACGACGGCTGGAAGGACCTCATCTTCTCCAACGGCCACGTCTACCCGCAGGCCGACAAATACCAATGGGGAACCAGTTGGGCCGAGCGCCCCATGCTCTTCCACAACGTCAGCGGCAAAAAGTTTGAAGTCGCCCCCGCCGTTGAAGGCTCCGCCCTCGCGCTTGTCATCCCGGGGCGCGGCCTTGCCGCCGGAGACCTCTTCAACAACGGCAAAATCGACGCTGTTATCAATGTCATCGACAGCCACCCCGTACTGCTCAAAAACGTGAGTACCAACACCAACCACTGGGTTGAATTCAAGCTAATCGGCGGCAAATCCAGCCCCCGCGATGCCACCGGAGCCACGGTTTACCTCACCGCAGGCAGCCTCAAGCAGCGCGGCAACGTAATCAGCGGCGGCAGCTACCTCTCCACCAACGACCCACGAGTCCACTTCGGCCTCGGCACATCCACGCAAATCGACAGCGTAGAAATCCACTGGCCCAGCGGCAAAGTGGAGCAATTCCCCGCGCCGCAGCTCGACCAGATCACCACGCTCACCGAGGGCTCCGGCAAGTAGCTTTTTCTCAAGCAAGTCCGCTTTACAGATGCAACAGCCGTTCAATCAGTAAAAGAAAATCCGCCTGGGGTGTTAAAAATAAGCGAGGAGCGCCGTTCCGCCCGGAATCATCCCGGCTGGGAATCGAGCGCTTTTCACCCCGGGGTTAAACCATCAAGATGGCTACAAGAAGAGAGTTCTTTCGGCTGGCGGCACAATCCGCAACGGCCACCATGATGCTCGGCGGCAGCATCGCAACCGAGGCACAAGGCAAAACGCATCGCCCGGTTCCGCATGGCAGTCTTCCGCTCCTCGACCTGCAGCAGCGGTTTGTCGATTTACGCTTCGGCATGTTCCTGCACTTCAACATGGCAACATTTCAGGACCGCGAATGGGGAGACCCCACATCGCCCGCCGAGCTGTTTCATCCCACAGCGCTCGATACCGACCAGTGGGCCGCCGCGGCAAAATCGGCCAACATGACCTGGGGCTGCCTGACGACTCGCCACCACGATGGCTTCTGCATCTGGCCGACAAAAACAAAAGCGTCCAGCGTGGCGCAAACCTCGCATGCTACGGACGTCGTGCGCGCCTATGTCGATTCCTTCCGCAAGGCCGGCTTGCATGTCGCGCTCTATTACTCCATCCTCTCCCTGCGCGACGATATCCGCCATTTCAACGTCACACCGGCCAAAATCCAGCTCATCAAGGACCAGCTCACCGAGCTGCTCACCAACTACGGAAAGATCGACCTCCTCATCACCGATGGCTGGGACGCGCCGTGGAGCCGCATCACCTATGCAGAGGTGCCGTACCGGGAAATCTACGAGCACATCAAAAGTTTGCAGCCAGATTGCCTGCTCTGCGACCTCAACGCCAGCCAGTACCCGCCCGGCGGACTCTACTACTCCGATATCAAGGCATTCGAGCAGAACGCCGGGCAGAAGGTGCCTGAAAACAGTGATGTACCGGCCCTGTCCTGCGTAACCATTACCGATGGCTGGTTCTGGAAACAGGCCGACGCAAACGGGCATCTCAAGCCTGTCCCGACCATTGTGCATGAGTGGCTGGAGCCGCTGAATCGCCGTCACTGCAACCTGATTCTGAATACGCCGCCGAACCGCGAAGGCCTCCTTGCTCCCAACGTGGTGCAGCAGCTTGCGGAGATTGGCAAGGCCTGGCAGCACTCCGGCCCCATGGCAAAGCTCAGCGAGCACGTTGTCCTCACCACTCCGAACCTGACAATCGGCAAGCCCATCCATGCCAGCTCTTCCCCGGATACTGTAGGGCCGGATGAAGCGAATGATGGCAACTTTCGCACCACCTGGTGCCTGGATGACGGACAGACCTCGGGTTGGCTGGAAGTGGATTTCGGAAAGCAGGAAAGCTTTAACGTTGTCTCGCTGGTAGAACCCGTGGGCCGATGGGACAACTACCCGCAGAGCCGCATCCACAGCTATCGCTTCCAATCCTGGGATGGATGGCAATGGACAACACTGGCGAGCGGCGAAAGTCCCGCGCCAACAACCATCCTGCGCATTCCGCATACCTCCTCGCAAAAGCTCCGTCTTCTGCTTGAGAGCAGCGGCAAGGACGCTCCCCACGTTGCCGAAATCGGCGCATACGACGAACCCGTCTAAACAAGAAAAAGGAGCGGGGAATCCCCCGCTCCACTCCTGCTGTCACAAACGAAAAGCCTATCTCGTCTCCACTGCGGAGGGAGATTATGGCAAACTTCATCGTTATTGGCGGCGGCATCGCCGGGCTTACCGCAGCCAACGCTCTTGCGGACACCGGAGCCAAGGTAACCGTCCTGGAAAAATCCCATGAGCTGGGCGGCAGAGGGCGCACCAGGCAGGAAGACAACCACTTCCTGAACCTTGGCCCGCACGCTCTCTATCAAGGCGGCGTCGCCGCGCAAACCTTCCGGGAGTGGAAAATTCCTTTCTCCGGCGGAAACCCCGGCGAAGCATCCCCCAATCTGCGCCCCATGCTGGTGCGCGAAGGCAAGCTGTACCCCGCAGTCAAGGGTCTGAGTACCCTGGTCACCAGCCGCCTCTTCAATCTGTGGGAAAAGATGGAAGTCGCACGCCTTTTCAGCAGCTTCATCGCTGCCGATGCTGACCCGGCAGAAAGCATGGCTGACTGGCTCGACCGGAACATTCAGTCACCCGCTGTGCGGGATTACGCAAAAACACTCATCCGTATCGCAACTTACTCCATCGACCTGCAGCACCTGAGCGCCCGCGCCGCCCTGAAACAGGTATCTTCCGCGCTGCAACATGGTGTGCTTTATCTGGATCAGGGATGGCAAACCATCGTGAATGGGCTGGCGCTCCGCGCGCACTGCCTCGGCGTAGAGATTCGCTGCGGAGAGCCCGTATCGAGCCTGGACAATCTTCATGCTGACGGCATCGTGCTCGCCGTGGGCCCTGAGGCAGTCGAATCTCTAACCGGCATTCACCTGCCCGCCCGTCGAGCCGCGCATGCCGCCTCGCTCGACCTCTGCCTGAGCCGCGTGCCGGAAGATGCGCCCACCGCTGCCTTCGACCTGGACCGACCACTCTACTTTTCCGTTCATTCCGCCGTAGCCAAGCTTGCGCCAGAAGGCGGAGCGACCGTCCACGTAGCGAAATATCTCGACGAAGGAGCGCACAATCCTCGCGTACTGCTCAGCGAGCTTGAAGCATTTGCTGACCTGGTAATGCCCGGGTGGCGGCAATCCCTCGTTCATGCCCGTTTTCTTCCCCATCTCGCCGCCACGGAGGGCATTCTCACCGTTGCCGGACGCGCCGACGTCACCATCCCCGGCATGGACGGCGTAGTCATCGCCGGAGACTGGGTTGGCGCGGAGGGTATGCTGGTCGATGCAGCCGTTGCCAGCGCACTCCGGGCTGCCAATACAATTCAACAGTCCAAGGCAATGGCGGCATAATTATGGACCGCATCGCACAGTTCGAAGAGCTTCGGCCGAGTCTCATCCTGTTTGCTTATCGCATGCTGGGCGTGCGCTCCGATGCGGAAGACGTGGTGCAGGACGCCTGCCTCCGCTGGCTCGACGCCCCGGCGGAGGAGATTCGGTCGCCGAAAGCCTACCTGACGACCATGGTTTCGCGGCTCTCGCTCGATGCGCTGAAATCAGCACGCCGCAAGCGCGAAGTCTACCCCGGCCCATGGCTTCCCGAGCCGATCGTCGAGCCCCGCGGCACGCAGAATATCGAAATGGCCGAGTCGCTCTCCATGGCTTTCCTGCGCGTGCTGGAACTGCTTTCACCCGCCGAACGAATCGCCTTTCTCCTGCGCGAGGTCTTTGACGCATCCTATGCCGAACTCGCGCAAACCCTCGAAACCACGGAAGAAAACTGCCGCCAGCTCGTAACACGCGCCCGCAAACACGTGCATGAAAACCGCCCGCGCTTTTCCGTGGACCACAGGCAGCATACCCAAGTCCTGCAGCAATTTCTCCTCGCCTGCACCTCTGGAAACCCCGCACAGCTAACCGCGCTGCTGCGCCAGGATGCCGTGCTCTACTCCGATGGCGGAGGCAAAGCTACTGCCGCGCGCAACCCCATCTTCGGAGCCGACCCCATTGCGCGCTTCTTTGCCGGCATCGAGAAGAAGGGCGCACTGCGCGACGTGCATGCCGAGTTCGTCATGGTCAACGGCCAACCCGGCGCATTGCTTTATTCCGGTCACCAGCTTGCAGCCGTCGTAAATCTGGAGCTGGACGAGCACCGAAAGATTACCAACATTTTCCTCATCGTGAACCCCGACAAACTCCCACGAGACCTTCCTGCATAACCAAGACAGCAATTTCTCTTTTCAGGCCGTCTCGCTCCGTGCAATCCCCTATTTGCCCTCTACCCGTAAAAATGTTTCAATTGTGTGAGAGAAACAGGGGTGCTCTGCAATAGCAGGGCTGAGATATACCCTAGAACCCGATCCGGATAATACCGGCGTGGGAAGTTTCGGCAAGCTACCGGCCATCTTTTACGGCCCTCCGCTTCGACACTCTTGTTTCCAGCAAAACGAAACGAGAGGTGTCCATGAGCCCCGTAGCTCACACCAAGACATTCCGAATTCTCCCCTTTGCCGTTCTGGCATTTTGCTTCGCCACGTCGCACGCGCAGACTCCCGACGCCAGCCAGCAGCCCATCAAGCCTGTCCAGACCACCATTGAAGTCCATGCCGACTCGAAAGATGCCTATCGCCCTGACACCGTCAGCGTGGGCACCCTCAACGGCGCGCCCCTGAGCGAAACGCCCATCTCCGCCACCGTAGTCACCCGCGAAATCCTCACCGACCAGGGTGCCCGCACCCTCGCCGACGTCATCAAAAATGACGCGTCCATCGGCGAGGATTACGCCCCCGTCGGCTACTACGGCGACTACGAGATCCGCGGCTTTCCTCTCGATTTCGCCACCGGCTTCCAGCTCAACGGCCTCACCATCGCCGGCGAGCAGGACGTGCCGCTCGAAAACAAGGAGCGCGTCGAGTTTCTCAAAGGCATCGCCAGCGTGGAAGGCGGCGTCTCCTCCGCCGGCGGCCTCATCAACTTCGTCACCAAACGGCCCACCCCCATCTACGCCATGGACTGGGCCACCGACCACCGTGGTAGCGCCTACGGAGCCGCCGATCTCGGCCACCTCTTCGGCAGCGCCAAACAAGTCGGAGCGCGTCTCAACCTCGCCGGTGAGCGCATCGCCAGCTACGTCAACGGAGCCAACGGCTGGCGTGCCGTCGGTGCTGGCGCGGCAGACTGGCATATCTCCCCCGCCGCCATTCTCAAAACCGACTTCGAGTTCCAGCACAAGTCCGAACGCTCCGTCTCCGGCTACCAGCTTCTCGGCGGCACAACCGTCCCCGATATCGATCGTATCTCGCCCGCAACGATGCTCGGTCTGCAACCGTGGGCCAAGCCCAATACCTTCGACACCTACAACACCGGAGCCCGCTTCGACTACGACCTGCCACGCGGATGGCACGCCTTCGTAGCCGCGTCCTTAAGCCACTCGCTCATCGACGACAACGTCATCTACGCCTACGGCAACAGCGATAACGATCCCTACTACTTCTTCGCTCCCGACGGCACCTATGATGTCTACGACTACCGCAACCCCGGCGAGCTCCGCATCAACTCACAGATAGAAGCGATGCTGCTGGGCCACCTCCGCACCGGCGCAGTTACGCATGAAGTTGCAGTAGGCGGCAGCCTCTTCACGCGCAGCGTCCGCATGCCCGGCTACTACACCGTGAATGAACCTTCCGACCCGAACGGCATCATCCAGGACGGCTCCGTCTACACCTACCTTGGCCCGGAAAACATCTATCAGCCCAACGTGGCCTATGACAGCGAAGAACCGCGTCAGCAAGCCGGTCCGCGCCGCCTGTACGAAAACGACCATCAGCCCTCGCTCATCCTGCAGGACCGCATCCATCTCCCCGCGCATATCGACCTGCTAGCTGGAGGACGCTTCGTCTCCCTGCGCGACCACAACTACTCCGCCAACGCGACAGACCCGACAGTTGCTCCCGACAACACCGACAAAACCATCTGGCTCCCCAGCTTCGCGGCCAGCATTGCGCCCATCAAGCCACTGCTTCTCTACGCGAACTACAACGTCATGCTCTCGCTCGGGCCGCAAGCGCCATGGTGGGCCACCAACGGCAACCAGTTCCTCAGCCCCTACTTCACTCGCCAGGCAGAGATCGGCGCAAAGTACGAGCCCACCCAACGCATCCTCATCACCGGTGCGCTCTTCCACATGCGCGCCCCGTTCTTCTATCCGCAAGGCGATGGCCCCGACGACCAAACCTTCATCGCACAGGGCCACGAAACCCATGACGGCATAGAGGTCAACGCACAAGGCCGCGCCAGTCGCTGGCTGCAACTCACCGCATCTGCGGCCGCCATCCGCGCCAATGCGCAAAACACCGGCACGCCCTCCTATGACAACAAGCAGGTCCTCAACGTGCCCCACGTTCGCACCTCGGTTTTCGCGGACGTGCTTATTCCGCACGCAAGAGGACTGCATCTGCTCCCCGGCTGGAGCTACACAGGCCGCAAAGAAGCCACCCGTGACGACACCGTCAGCGTACCCGGCTACAACATCTTCAACCTCGGTGCGCGCTACACTCCCGGCGGAGAACAAGGCCGTGTTACCCTTCGTCTCTATGCAGACAACATCGCCGACAAGCGCTATTGGAAAGACACAGGTGCGAGCCTCGGCGATACCTTCATCCACCTCGGCGCGCCCACAACCGTACGCTTAAGCGCACACTACACCTTCTAAACAAGGACAACCTCAACATAGCAATGAGCACAACCGTACATTCAC